>CAZHPE010000131.1:0-8427 GCA_964534775.1 uncultured candidatus Brocadiaceae bacterium | reverse complement strand
GATGACGTCCTTATTGTGCATTCGAATGCACCCGTTCGAGCACAAAGTGCCGATGGACTTCGATTCCGTGGTCCCGTGAATCCCCAGGCCGGTGGCGCCCGGCTTGTCCTTGAAGCCCAGCCATCGGTCCCCGATCAGGTGGCCCTTCTCACCGTGCTTGATGACCTTGCCGTCGGGGCGGGTCCAAGGCGGGTTTATCTCGGCCGTCTCGATGATGAAGTCTCCCGTCGGCGTCTTGTTGTCCTTGCCGTGGCCGATGGGGTACTGCTTGATGAAGTGCCCGTCGATGAACAACGCCAGGAGGAACTCGCTCTTGTCGACCAGGACTTGGCGGTGCCCGGTGAGGATCTTGAGCTTCTGCTTCGGGCGGATCTTTCGCACGTCGACTATGCGGTTCAGGCGCTGGATGCCGCGCCAGTTGACGCGGTACTTGGCGGCGATGCTGCTGAGCATCTCGCCGTGCTTGACCACGTGGACGGCGGCTCCCTCGATGCACGCGGGGTTAAATACCAGCTCCTTGTTGATCCCGTCGAGTATCTGCCTGACCACTTGACGCACCCGCCCGTCAGATGCCACGTAGTGGGCGCTCAACAGCTTGCGTGCTTCCAGGCGCTTGCTGGCCTGGGTGAGTTCGGCGGCCCGCTCCATGACCTCGATGGTCGCAAGGGGTGGCTCTACCTCGGTGGCCTGCGGCGGCGAGGGACGGGGCGGGTTCTTGAGGGTCGGCTCGTTCGGGGGGGCCTCCAAGCCCTGAGCCGCCGGGGGCGCCTGCTCGGGGGCTGGCGCGCGGGCCACGAGTGGCACATGCGCGGGGTTTATTACGGCATCGGATGGGAGCACTGCCTGTTGCGTACCCGTGTTCGGGCGGGAGGCCCCCTCAGGCGTTTCGACATGGTGTGGCCGCTCTTCCGGCGTAAGGCCCCTCGCCTCCGGGGTCCCCGAACTCGGGGGGGCGGCGTCCGGCTCGGGGGCGGCCTGCTGGCGCATCCTGGCAATAGCTACACCAACGCCGGTGGCCAGCGCAATCAGAACCAACACCTTCTTCATGTCGACTCCCGTGCGAAAAGTGGACCTGATTGGATTCCGGTCCGTAGAATAGCAGAGCCGGCAGGCGGGAATCAAGCCGACAGTGAAGTGCCGTTCCGATGGGTAAGGGCTTGCGGACTAATGCCTTTGGCACAAATGGCTTAGATCAGTTTCTGCTTGTCTTTCCGGCCGTGGGTATGAAGGGGAAATGAGGGGCATGCTTGCGGGAAAGACCACGTGCGGAAACCGGCCACGTGCAGCCCGACCGCCGCCATGCGCCCGGAGGGGTCAACGGGCCTTGCGCCGGCGGAACAAGCGCGTGCAGAGCCTGCGCAGAGGGCCGTTGAGCGCTAGCAGTACCATCAACGCCCCGGGCGCTATGAGGATCTCGCCGATCACGATATTCCCGTGCCGCCTAGTGTGGTGTCTGGCCGCCGGGCCTGCCGACGCCGCGAGCGTGTTCTTAGTCGCGACGCACCTGTTCGCGGTCCTCGGCGCCCGCCTCGTCCCCTTGCACAGTGCGCACGACGTACTCGCCCATTTCCTCGGTCGTCACGAACCCCTTCGCGACGCAGACCCTGTCGCCGCCGAGCCTCTTGGCCTCATAGGCGGCCGCATCGGCCGCGCTGATCACGCTTTCCACCGAGTCGCCGTTGGTCGGGTAGACGGCCACGCCAAAGCTGGCGCGTACGAAATCAACGGTCTTGCCCCCGCCCACATCTGCGCTGTACTCGGCCACTGTAGCGCGCAGCCTGTCGGCAAGCACCTCGGCCTGATCCTGATCGGTCTGCGGCAGCAGGGCAAGGAACTCGTCTCCGCCAACCCGGCCCACCACGTCGCAAGTGCGCGCCTGATCGCGCATGGTGCCCGCCAAGCCCTTCAGGATGGCGTTGCCCACTTGGTGGCCGAAACTGTCGTTGACCTGCTTGAAGCTGTCGAGGTCGATGAAAATGATGGCGGTGGAACCGCCGTATCGTCGCGTGCGTTCATACTCTTCAGCCAGACGTTGGTCCAGGTAGCGGAAGTTGAAAACCTGCGTGACGTCATCCATCAAGGACACGCGCACAAGTTCGTCCCTGATCTTGCGGGCGGAGGCGGCCTGGGTATGGAAGGCATAGGCGGCGGCCGCAAGGGACCAGATCATGAGGGCCGGCACGGCGAACATCAGCGGACGGGCCAGTGGCTTCCATGCAGGGATGGCCAGCATCCACATGATTGCCAGGACGCCCCCGAGGCCGCAGACGCCGTAGAAGAGCCGGCGCACGGACTTGTCGATGGCGCTCAGGTCTTCCGGTCTGCCGCATCCCTTAACGCGCGGCCTTATTAGCGGTTTTCTCGCCATCCTTGACCTCCTATGGGGGGCATGATACATGCGCACAGCCTGCGCTGTCAACCCGTCCTTCCGGGAGGTCGCGCCGATCCGGCTCAGACCGGGCCAGCCCTGCGGCTGCCGATCACTCCTGTAGAATTCCCGGCCGCACGTCAAACCCTGACAGGTGGCGGGCCACCTCTTGGCGGGCCTGTTCGCACTTCTCCCGAACGAACTCCGCCACCTTGTCTTTCTCCACCCCTGCAAGGCTTGTGCTGCTCTCGACGACCACCTCGTATACCTGATTGTTGTGGAAGGTCGTCACGTAGGTTTGCATGTGCAGGGTCTGCCCATCCGCCTTCGTCAGAACGTGAATCCGCACAGACTTGACCGCCTGCGCGCGCAGCTCGGAGATCATGTCCCCGAGGGAATCCCCAAAGAAAAGCTTCATCGATCCTGTCCTCCTGCCTGCGGACTATTCGGCTCCCCAGGAGAGCGGCCCAAGGTCCTGAACCGGCCAGAAAATGGCGAACGCCTGCCCAAGTATGTTGGCGGCGGGCACTTCGGGGGTTCGCACGTACGTGTTAGTGTCATGGTCCTCGTACCCCCAGCCCCGGCTGTCCTTGCTCGCCGGGCTGTTGTCGCCGAGCACGAAGTAGCTCTCACTGTCCAGCACATATGTTATCGGCTTGGCGTCCGGGCGGTCCGCATGAATCCGGTAATAGATGTCGCGCTCGATCTTCACTCGGTGGAACATCACCTCCGCCCCCGACGCCCCGAATGCGACACGCTTGCCTGTGTGTTCCGAGCGTGGGTCGCCCTCGTATTCGTAGCGGATTATCCGGCGGCCCTGGAACGAGGCCTCCACGCGGTCGTCGTAGTTCTCCAGGCACAGGAGCGCCTCCTGGCCCGGGGGGAACGCCAGGGCGTCGCTCTCTGCCACCTGCTCGTCGCCGTCCAAGAGAATGGTCTTCCCGGCGGCCAGCGGCACCAGCAGCCTGAAGTCGTGATCGTCCTCCTCGATCCGCAGCACGACCTTTGCCCCGGGCTTCACCGCCAGCATCGTCAGCCGGGCCTCTACGCGCACGTCCCCCACGTGGTTGTAGTCTTTGCCACTGCCGTTGTATGCGTAGGAATCAGTGATGTCTCGGGCAAACGACGCCATGACCGAACCCATCTGCTCGGAGGCATCCAGGCGCAGAGAACCCGATTTCGGGTCGAGCCACCACAGGTGACCGCCGTCTCCAAGGTTCCAGATTTTCTCTACCTCGTGAAGTGGGGCGAAGCGGGTGTCGAGCACGTGCTGCCACAGCCTCCTCTGTACCGCCGGCGGCTTGCGGGCGATCTTGCCATCCACATACACGTCCCCGTTCTCCAGAACGATCGTCTCGCCGGGCAGCCCCACGAGCCGCTTGATGTAGTTGCGCGGCTTCTCATTCTCGTCGGGGTAGGGGTAGGCGAACACGATGACTTCCCAGCGCCTGGGCCGGCGGAGGAGGTAGATGAACTTGTTGACGAAGATCCGGCTGCCCCAGCGCTCGGCGCGATTGGCGGCGCTGGCGTCGGTGATCGCCTTGCCTGCGCTGTCTTGCCCCTTGTGCCAGAGCCATGCCGGCCGCCTCAGCGTAACGTCCGCCTCTCGGCCCCCGGCCTCGCACTTATCCAGGCAGTTCGGACATTCCGCCTTTGCCCCCGGCCCTAGCCTGCCCCGGCCCACGCGGAAGGGCCACCCGCAGTTGGAGCAGAGAACTTCCTTGTGGATGCCCATGAGCGTGGGCGCCATGCAGCCGGTGGGGATCTTGAAGGCCTCCGCCACGAGCTGGCGCAGCACCAGCACCGCCAGGATGAGAATGGCGAAGTTCTCCAGGTAGTCCCGCAAGCAGCTCTTGCGAGCGGCGCTTGCATGATGGTTATGCGAGTTGTGTTCGCTTGCGGTCACAGGGTTCGCTTTCAGTACTCGCTCCGCGGGGCCATTTGTCTCGTCGCCGCTGACCGCTGACAGCTTGCTTGTCTTCACGCGCCCTTCTCTCCCTCGCCGTCCAGCACTGCCAGGAAGGCCTTCTGCGGGATCTGCACGCTGCCTACGGCTTTCATCCGCTTCTTGCCCTGCTTCTGCTTCTCCCACAGCTTGCGCTTGCGGGTGATGTCGCCGCCGTAGCACTTGGCCGTGACGTTCTTCTTGATGGGGCTAATGGTCTCGCGGGAGATAATGCGCCCTCCGACGGCGGCCTGGATCGGTATTGGGAACATGTGGCGGTCGATGTTCCTGCGCAGCACTCGCACGAGCTGCCGTCCGCGGCTCTGCGCCTCATCCCGATGGCAGATGAACGAGAGCGCATCCACGCGCAGCTCGTTCACCAGCACGTCCACCTTGACCAGGTCCCCCTCCCGGTAGCCGAGCAGCTCGTAATCCATCGTCCCGTAGCCGCGCGTGATCGACTTCATGCGGTCGAAAAAGTCGTAGATGATCTCTGCCAGCGGCGCGTCGAAGTGCACCATCACGCGCCGGTCGCCCAGGTAGTCCGTGCCCTCGCAAGTGGCCCGCCGGCTCTCCGAGAGCTTCATCAGGTTGCCCAGGAACTCCGTGGGCACGATCACGCTGAGGCGGACCCAGGGCTCCAGCATCTTCTCGATCGCGCCGGCCACCGGCATCTGACCGGGCCGGTCGATGCGGAGGCTCTCGCCGCTGGTGAGCACGAGTTCGTAGCTCACGTTCGGCGCGGTCTTGATAACGGCGATGTCGTTCTCGCGCTCCAGGCGCTCCTGGACGATCTCCATGTGCAAGAGGCCCAGGAACCCGCACCGGAACCCGAACCCCAGCGCCTCGCTCGTCTCCGGCTCCCAGTCGAACGAGGAATCGTTCAGTGAGAGCTTCTCCAGCGCGCTCCTTAGCGCGGGGAACTCCGCGCTCACTTCCGGGTATAGGCCGCAGTAGACCATGGGCTTAGGGTCGATGTAACCGGTAAGGGCCGTTTCGGCCGGCCGCTGGGCGGACGTCATCGTATCGCCGATGCGCACCTCTCGCAGGTTCTTTACGCCAGCGATCACATACCCGACCTCGCCGCAGCCCAGGCCCTCACGACTCGTCATCGCCGGGCGGAATATGCCTACCTCGGCCACTTCCCACCGGCCGCCGGCGCCCATCATGCGCACCTCGTCGCCTGCCCGGATCGATCCGTCCACCACGCGCACGAACATGACCACGCCCCGGTAGTCGTCGTAGAACGAGTCGAAGATCAGTGCCCTGAGCGGCGCTTCAGGGTCGCCGTTCGGAGGCGGAATGCGGGTGATGACAGCCTCGACGAGTTCATCCAGACCCTCGCCGGTCTTGCCGCTGACGGCCAGGACTTCGTCCGGGTCGATATGGAAGCTCATCTCCAGCTCTTCCATCGCTTCGATCGGGCGCGCGGTCGGCAGGTCTAGCTTCGTCACGGCCGGCACGATGATGAGGTCTTGCTCGAGCGCGTGCGTGTAGTTCACGACCGTCTGCGCCTCGATGCCCTGGGTGGAGTCCACCAGGAGGATCGCGCCCTCGCACGCCTTGAGTGCCCGGCTAACCTCGTAGCTGAAGTCCACGTGCCCGGGCGTATCGATCAGGTTGAGCTGATACTGCGTGCCGCCGCGCCCGTGGAACATCGTCACGCAGCTTGCCTTTATGGTGATGCCGCGCTCCCGTTCCAGCTCCATGCTGTCGAGCATCTGCACCTGGAACTCCCGGTCCGGGACGGCGTTTGTGAGCTGAAGGAACCGGTCGGCGAGCGTGGACTTGCCATGGTCGATGTGGGCGATGATACAGAAGTTTCGTATGTTCTCGTGCATTTTAGGGGTGCTGCGACCGGGTTGAGGTAACGATGCGAAATCCCCGCAAGGGGACGCGTGTACGATACCAGACCGCGGCCCGAAAAGCAACGCGCGTGTGAGGGGTGCAAGCTTACAATGGTTGACGTCGCGGTGTCGCTTGGGAACGCGCCGCGCCGCTGGCACTGGTGCAGCTGGCGTCCGGTGCACCAGATAGGAGGAGCAAGAAGAACACAGAATTCGTGGTGGTCATGTTGGTTGTGCTCGTTGGTGCAGTCAATCTGGCGGACCTGGCCTTCTGGATATGGATGATCGTTGACTGCACCGTGCATGAGCCGAGGGGGGCGAGCAACAGGCCGGCCTGGATCGTATTGATCGTCCTGACCCACTGCGTCGGTGCGGCCATCTATTTCTTCGCCAGGCGACCGAAGCGTAAGATCGAAGCCGTGATGTCAAAAGCCGGGGGCGCACCTACGTCATCGATCGGCCGTGGCGCGCCATGAGCGCCTCGGCGTGGTGGGCGCGGTCGGTCTGTCGGAGGCGTTCGCAGTACTCGTGCAGGAAGCCGCGGGTGTGGTAGGGGCCGCCTTCGCGGATCACCGTCCAGAGGGGGTCGGTGTCGCAGTCGCTGGTGGCCATCATCTCGCCGGTCCACGCCTCCAGTTTTGCCAGGCCCTCGTTCGTAAGCCCGGCGCACTCGACCGCTATGTCGCGCGTCATGTGCGGCCGGCCATGCGACGCCTCACGGGCAGGCGGCCACTCCCCGCCCGCGCCAGTCCGCGTGCCAGACCTTCAGCCCATCCTCCCCCCACACAGGTCCCACAGCACGCTGTAATGGCTGAGTGTCGTGCCGTAGAGCGGCTTGGCGATGGCCACGCGGGAAAGGTCGCCGGCCAGCGCCGCGGTCACGGCCTCTTCGCGCGGCTCCATCTTGTCGGTGTTGACGATGTGGACCCGCCGCCGCGCGCAATATCCCCGGCCGCGCGCTAACCGGCCCTCTTTTGCTGCGGGCCGGTCGTCCCCCTACACCTCCACCAGCTTCCCCGTTCGGGCGGATTCCATCTCTGCCACGGCGATCCTGACGCTGTCGGCGCTGGACGCGGGCGGGCACATCGTCGGCTCCGCGCCAGTCTCCAAGCAGCGCAGGAAATAGGGTATCTCCTCGGCATAGCCCGTCGAATCGGCCACCTCGGAGCGTATCGCCTCCTCGCCGCTGGTCTCGATGAGGGTCGGCGAGTGGGTGCTCGAGTATGTCAGGCAGCCGTTCTCGAACGATGCCGCATACCGCATCTCGAACTGGAACCCCTTCGGAAGCGTCCAGTTCGCCCCGGCGTGGATGCTCATGTTGGCGTCGCCGTACACGTATACGGTGTCCACGATGTCGTAGCCGCCCGAGACGCCGATCGACCCGGTGGAGAAGACGGCCTTCGGCACGCCCAGCAGGTAGTTGACCGTGTCCACGTCGTGCACGTGCAGGTCAAGGATGGCCCCGCCGGAGCGCTTCGCGTCCAGCAGCCAGTTGTCCCACGCCCAATCCGGCGCGGTGCTTCCGCGCCAGAAGTGCCCGCCCGTCAGCCTGCCCAGTCGGCCGCTGTCGACGAGTTCTTTCAGGTAGGCGTACTCCGGCCAGAACCGCAGGCACTGCGCGATCATGAGCGCCTTGCCCGATTCCCGCTGCGCCGCCAGCATTCGGTCGCATTCGGCGCCGTTCATGGCCATGGGCTTCTCGCACAGGACGTGCTTGCCCGCGCGGAGTGCCTTGACCGCGCAGTCGGCGTGCAGGAAGGTCGGCAGGGTGATGTCCACCAGGTCGACGTTGGGGTCGGCGATCAGCTCGTCGGCGCTTTCGCAGAGGTTCATCCGGTCGCGGTCGAGCGCGCCGGCTCCCGCGCCGATGTTGATCTCCTGCGAGCTCTCGCCCGGCTTGAGCTTGGCCGGATCGATGTCGGCGATCGCCACGACTTCCGCCTCGCTCTTGGGCAGGGACTGGTAGACGCCCAGGTGCATGTTGCCCATGCCGCCCAACCCGATGATTCCCACTTTCACCATTTCCATTTCCTTTCAGGCTTGCGAACGGACATGCCGCAAGATCGCGCACGTGCCGGCGCGCCAGATCGCGCCTGGCGCGCGTGCAATTGTAATGGATTGACCGTGCGCTCGAAAGTGCCTTGCTTGCCCTTTGGAGCCCGAATGGGAGCTTCATTGAGCTTGCAGTCTTGAATGCAAAGGGTAGGGGCACGGCATGCCGTGCCCCTACCCTTCCCCATTCCCACGACTTCGGGCACGCCATGGCG
>CAZHPE010000130.1:7062-8547 GCA_964534775.1 uncultured candidatus Brocadiaceae bacterium | reverse complement strand
GCTGCCACATGACATGATTGATACGGACATATACATGTTGCAGGACGGCGCGCGTGATCCATCCGCAGATGTGACCCGGTACGATTATGACGCGGAGATCAGGGAAGACCTGATCGCCGCGCTGATGGCAGTGGATGATAGCTACGTCAATATATACTTGGTTTTGAACGTGCCGGCGCCTGGAGTGCTGGGTAACGACAACGGCTACGCTCTGACAGCGGTGCTAGTCAGTGGCCCGCCAAACGGCACTCTGACGCTCAATCCGGATGGGTCATTTCAGTACATCCCGGACGGTGGATTCTCTGGTATAGACAGCTTTACCTACAAGGCCGTCGAACTCCACGACGGCATTGAGGATAGTAACCTGGCGACGGTGGAACTTGGCGTACCGCCGGGCGGTGGTGGGCCACCCTGATAAAGCGGCGCCGACGGAATTGCAGACGCAATCTGGGCAATGCCGGTCGGACATGTGGCTCCTCACGTTGGGATCGACGAGGTGTTCGCATTGCCATGGGGCACGGGCGATCCTTCCGGCGGTGTCGACCCTAGGGACGGGCTTGCTTCCCTTGGCGTAAGCGGGAGCACGCTATGTGCCACTCTTGATGTGACTGGCGGCAGCCTTGCGTCCTTCGAGGTTCGAAGCGGCACCGGCTCTTCCTACTTGTGACTGGGAGACGAGAGGGGTCGCGTGGCCGGATACTGGGATGGCCTATCCGTGCCCCATGACATGCGCGGGACAAGCAGTTCCGTGCCAGAAGCCTGGTATTGGAAGGAAGCACGTATGGCTGACGCAACCAGGGCCCCCATGTGGCGCCGCCCTCTTGTGCTGGCCATGGCGCTGGGGCTTGTGAGCTTTCACGTGGCCGTCTGCGCGAGGGCGGTGAGAGCCGGCGGAGGGAACGGGAGAATGGCGGCGAAAACGATCCTCGAGGTCCTTGAGGAATATACCGACGAGTGGATGGCCATCCCAGGCGTCGTGGGCACGGCCATCGGCGAACTTGATGGCAAGCCGTGCATCAAAATACTGGCCGCGGAAAGAACCGAGGAGATGGCGACGCGGATTCCCTCCGAGGTGGAGGGGTTCCCGGTGGTCATTATGGACACCGGCGAGCTTCGGGCGCTGGAGTAAGTGGGCCGCCGTCGGCGCTTTAGGCGCTGTTGCAGGACCCCATCCTGGCTTCGTCCAGCTGCGAGCGCCGAATGGCCGTGTCGGCCTTCATCAGCGATTCCGGCCTTTGAATCGCCTGCTTCGGCCTCCTTGCCCTCGACGCTCTCGCTCTGGTCTCGGGCCGACGGAGCGGGTTCTGCAATAGCGCCTTATCCCTTCCGCAGGACCACCCGCCACCGACCGCCTTCCTGCGTCACGGACACCACCTCGTGCCCGTCTTTCTCGGCGCTCTCCGGCACCTTGCGAGCGCCCTCATCGTCGAGCTGAATCGCGAGTACCTGCCCCTTGTTCATCCGGTCGAGCACCATCTTGGTCTT
>CAZHPE010000130.1:0-7052 GCA_964534775.1 uncultured candidatus Brocadiaceae bacterium | reverse complement strand
ACGTAGTTGAGCGGGCAGACTACGCCGTGAAAGTCCGCTTCCCGATCGATGTCCAGCTCTGAGCCTGCCACCACTTCCGGGGCCGGTGCGGATTCCTCCGCTTCGACGGGCCGGAAACGCAGCGACGGGTCCATGTGGTCATAAAGGCTCTGCACCGTCTCTACCAGCGCCTCGACCTCTCCCGCTGCCGGGTCAAACGCCTCCTCCGGATCGGATGCCCGGACGGCGCGCCGGCACGTGTCGATCACGCTCCGGAAGGAATCCGCGACGAGATTGGCATCGATGAAATGCTTTCCGAACAGGCATAGCGCGTCGGTGTCGTCCCTGGCTTCCTGGGCCTGAGTGACCAGGAGGGCGCGCGCCGCCAGCACGGTCGCGCTGCAGAGTTTCCCTGCGCCCAGGGCCTCGTGGGCGCTGGCGAGGTCCACGTCGATCAGGTCGAACACGCCGGCCCCGCACTCGCCCGGCCCTCGGCCCGCCAGCGAGAACACGCTTTCAGCCCCCCAATCGAAGTAGTAGTTCTTGTCCTCCTCGAAGGAGGGAACGTGCTTGGCCCCGTCGGCAAGCCGGTCAGCGGTCTCCCTGCCGCCGGCCTCGAGGAACGCGCCATAGTCCGGGGACTGCGGGGAATCGGCAAAGGCCTTCAGGAACTCAGCCACGAATGCCGGGACGTTCTGTGCCGGGACGGCCTGCTTCCCCTCGCCGAGCCTTGTCTCCCCCTCACGCACCAGTCCCCCCAACTGGACCACGTAATGCGGTACGAGCCGGCCTCCCCGCCGTCGGGCCGCGCCGAACAGGCCGATGTCGCCGAGCGGGTGACGGCCGCACGAGTTGGGGCAGCCGCTGATGTGGATCCTCATGTTCCCGAGCTTCTCGAGGTCGGGGCCGTCCTTGGCGAGTCGGTCGGCCACGGCGCTGGCCAGCCCTCGCGCGAGGCAGATGCCGAGTTTGCAGGTGGCCGCTCCCGTGCAGGCGACGGTGTTGCGCAGGATGGGCGGCGGAGTCCCGGCCAGGTCGAGTTCGGTCAGCTTGCGGTGCAGCGCTGCGAGCTCGTTCTCATGCACCCAGCGGATGACCAGGTTCTGCCACTGCGTGGTGCGCGCCATGCGCTCCCCGTGGGCCTCGACGGCGTCCGCGAGCTTCTCCATCGTGTCCGCCACGATGTCGCCCAGGGGCAGCGGGACATGCACGATGTAGCGCTCCGGCTGCTTCTGCGGGGACGCATTCTTCTCGCGCCACGCGGCGAATCCGTCGCACGGCGGCCCTGAAGCCTCGGAACTCGACGGGCCGGGCGTGGGGATATCCCGCACCTGCGGGGCCTGCGACGCGGCCTTGCGCACGTCCGCAAGCTCCGCCTCATAGAGGGCCCTGAACTGTTCGATGCCGATCTTCCGGAGCAGAAAACGCAGCCGCGCCTTTCGGCGGTCTTTGCGGTTGCCGTGTTGGTCGAAGACGCGTTTGACGGCCTCCGCCATGTGGCAGATGTCGGTTGCGGGCACGAACGCCTCGAGCAGGTCCGCGCCCCGACTCATCGCGCCCATCCCGCCTCCGACGTAGGCCGCGAATCCAACCGCGCCATTACGGCGCTTCGCAATGAACCCCAGATCGTTCACGGTCGCTGCGGCGCAGTCCGCTGAGCAGCCGGAGAAGGCGAGCTTGTACTTTCGCGGGAGCTGGAATGACAGCGGGTCGGGCAGCAGGAACTCCGTCATCGCTACCGCGTGCGGCGTGACGTCGAACGCCTCGCGGGGGCACACGCCCGCGTCGTAACATGCCGTGACGTTGCGAACCGTGTTCCCGCCGCCCCCCTTAGTAGAGAGGCCGGCTGCATACAGCTCGACGAGGGCGGGATGGATGTTCTCCAGCGGCACGTTGTGGATCTGGATGTCCTGTCGCGAGGTCACGTGAAGCACCGCGTTGCCGTAGGTCCACGCGACCGCTGCCAGCGCGCGCATCTGGTGTGCGAGGACGGCCCCGGCCGGGAAGCGCACCCTCAGCATGAATGCCCCTTCTTCCCTCTGCTCGTACACGCCCTGTGGCACCCGGAAGGAGCGGAACTCCGCGGCAGACGTCGCCCCGCTCTTGAACCGCTCGGCTTCCTCTTTGAACCTGTCCAGATCGTCTTGAAGGGTATCGGGAAGATTGAAAATGCCCTGCATGGCACCTTTCTCCTGTCGTGTGTCTTGGACGTTGATTCTGCGCTCCTGCGCCCTACACCTCGGGCATGCCCTCTTCGCCGAGCACATCCTTGAAGAAACTGGCGTACTTCAGCCCGCCGTCCGGCGATACGCCGACCGCCAGGCCTTCCCCGTGCTGCTCGGCGAACTCCACGGCGCCATGCACGACGGCCCCCGTCGAAGGCCCAGCCATCAGGCCTTCCTCGCGGAACAGGCGCTTGGTCATATCGTAAGCGGGCCCGTCGTCCACCCGGATCACGTGATCGATCAGGTCGCGGTCCAGAATGGAGGGGGGCTTTGACTCCGTCATGTTCTTCAGGCCGGGCACCCGGTGGCCTTTCTGCGGTTCGATGGCGATCACCTGGATGGCCGGGTTCTGCTCCTTGAGGAACCGCCCGACGCCGGTGAGCGTCCCGCACGTGCCGAACCCGGCGAAGAAGTGCGTCAGCTTCCCTTCGGTCTGCTTCCATATCTCCGGGCCGGTGGTCTCGTAATGCGCCTTCACGTTGTCGAGATTCTCGTACTGGTTCGGCATCACAAACCGGTCCTTCGTCTCCGGGTTGCGCAGGAACGAGTGCGCCAGCGCGATCGCACCGTCCCTCGGGTGGTCCTTGGGGCAGACGTCGTCCGGCGTCGGCCAGACCTCCGCCCCGAGCATCCTAAGGATGACCTTCTTCTCGTCGGGCACCCCATCCGGGATGGTCACGGTGAGCTTCTTGCCCATGAGCGTCGCGAGCGCGGCCAGTGCGATGCCTGTGTTGCCCGAGCTCGGTTCCACGAGTTCCTTCCCGTCCAACAGGCCTTTTTCCTCCATGCCATTCAGCATGTAGAGCGCAGCACGGTCCTTGATGGAGCCGAAGGGGTTGAACCATTCCAGCTTCAGGTGCAGCTCGAACGTCCCGTCCGGCATCGCCCGGTTGACCCTGACCAGCGGGGTCGGGTTCTCCGGGTTCGCGATCAGGTCCCGGACGTCGTGAAAACACCGCAGGGCCTGGCTCGCCCCGAGGCGTTCGAGTTTCCTGATGCTACTCATTGACTTCCTCCAAAGGCTCCGCGACGAGTTCATTCCCTTCCAGGCGCCATGCCGCGTATCTGGCCGCCCGCGGCCCCTCGCTCACAGGCGGTTGCACCGCTCGGGCCCGCCCATGGCCGATGCCGGCGATCAGGTAGACGGTTCCTTCCACCGCAAGGGCGAGGTCGCGCGGGGACGGGCCGATGCTGCCATCGGTGTGGGAGTGGTAATAGCCCACGATACAGGCCACACCAGCGGCCTCCATCTCCACGGCCTGGATGTGCTCCTCTTCGCTCAACACGCACTTGCGATCCGGCGTTTCCTTCTCAGCGTTCTGCGCCCTGAGCAACCGGGTAACCGTCGCGGCGCCATCGGGCACGCCCAGCGGGGGCGCGCCCAGCAAGGATACCGCAGCACTCGGCGGGAAGGCTCTGACGGGCGTGCTCCGCTATCTCGTCAAGCACCGAACGTGGTACCCGCACCTCACGCTCCGACTCAGGAGACTGGTGTTCGTGCCACTGAAACCGGTTGCACCGGCTCACGATCTCGTCACCTCACGCTCCGACCGCGGGGCGCACGCCCCGTCGTGGTCGCTCAGCTTGGTGATGCTCGGATGCGCGCCGCACAGGGGGCAGTCAGAATCGGGGGACCGCATCACGGTTTCAAAGTCGCAATCAAGCGCACCGTATATCAGCAGCCGGTCGGAAAGCAGACTCCCGATTCCCAGCAGGAGCTTCAGCGCTTCCGCCGCCTGGAGCGTTCCTATCACGCCGACCACTGCGCCCAGTATCCCGGCCTCCTGGCAGCTCGGCACAAGACCCGGCGGGGGCGGCTCGTGCGCGAGGCACCGGTAGCAGGGGTTCCCGTCGCCGGGCAGGACGGTCATGAGCTGTCCGTCGAGGCGCACCGCCGCGCCCGAAACCAGGGGCAGCCGCTCGAAGTAGCAGCAGTCGGCCACGAGGAAGCGCGTGGGGAAGTTGTCGCTGCAGTCCAGCACCACGTCATATTCCCGCACGACATCCCGGATGTTGGCCGCCGTGAGGCGCCCCGGGTGGACCTCGACCTCGCAGTCGGGGTTTGCGTCTTCGATGCTCTCCCGGGCCGATTCCACCTTGCTCCTGCCCAGGTCGGCCGTGCGGTGGATGATCTGACGCTGAAGGTTGGACATCTCCACCGCGTCCCCGTCCGCGACGGCGAGCCTGCCCACGCCGGCCGCCGCAAGATAGAGCAGGGCGGGGGAGCCGAGCCCGCCCGCGCCGACGACCAGCACGCTGGAGCCCAGGAGCTTCCTCTGCCCGCGCACGTCCACTTCCGAAAGGAGGATGTGGCGCGAGTATCGGAGAACCTGTTCCTCTGTGAATTCCAGATCGTCCATTTCACCCAACCATGGGGACGAAGAATTCCCGGGCGTGAAGGGCCCGCAGGCCCGCTTCGCAGTAGCCCAGGCCGCGCCACGGGCAGGCGGTGCATAGCTCCGCTTCGAGGTCCCTTGGAGCCACGTGCTCCATTACCGACTCGTATACGCTCTGAGCCGTTCGCTCCTCACCGGGCGAGAGTCCCAGGCGCGCAAGCACGGTGCGGTCGAACCTGGACGTGGTGTCCGCGGCCCCGGGCTTCTTGCCGCAGCGGTCCTCGGTGCTGTGCGGACACGCCGAGCAGATGTCGTCGCATCGGTCCGTGAGCGCGAGGGTGACATCTGCGTCCCGCCGGATTGCGGCTACAATCCCACTCATGTTCTCCACGAATCGCTCGTCGTAACCCAGGCCGCGGAAGCCTGATATGCATAGGAGGTGGTGGCCTCGTACCGTGAATCCCTTGTTCCGCATGGAGTGGCCTCAGTGCCCACGATGCCGCTTGTCGACAGAATCAACTCCCTGGAGCCGGCCTTCCAGAAGAAGACCGACGCCGAGGTACTCGAGCTCACCCGGGGCTGGCAGGAGCGCCTGCGCGGGCCTACGGTACATCGCCGTATCTACTTCGCCGCCGTAGGGCGCCTTGGGCAGGAGCGTGGCTGTAACGGCGGCGACCGCCAGCGCCTTTGCCAGATCGACGGGGATGAAGGGCAGAACCGCGCCCGTCAAAGTGCTCCAGAGTCCGGACCGCATTACAATCGCAAACTGAACAGCACCGAACAGGTAGATGACGGCCACTGCGGACATCATCAACAAAGCCTGGCCGAATATATTGCGCAGATGGATATGCCTGTCGGTGAACCAGCCGACAAGGGCTGCCGCCGGAATAAAGCCGATGAGGTATCCGCCAGTGAATCCCAGTAACCCGGGCAGGCCCCCGCTTCCTCCAGCAAACCATGGCATGCCGGCCGCTCCGAGCCCGACGTAGAAGAACTGGCTCACTGCGCCGTATGATCTGCCCATAAGGGCCCCGCTCAGAAGCACCGCGAATACCTGACCGGTAATGGGCACCGGGGTAAAGGGAAGTGGTATTCGGATCTGCGCGCAAAGCCCCGTAAAGCAGGCCAGGCCCATGGCAAGGACAAGCTTCTTGGCCACGGAGAGCTCATGCCGCCACTCGAAGGCCTGATGTCTCCTGAGCTTCCAGCTTTCTACCAGCACCGATGCATCCATGTGGTACTCCCGTTAAACTGCTGCAAGAACGTGCGGCGATCCGGTCAGATCTCGTACTCCGGCCGCTCGGTCCGCCCGAACGAGATGCGGATCCACATCCGCTCGTGCATATAGTCCCCGAGGGCGAACGGCTCGCTGCACATCGCCCTTGTTTTAACCATTCCAGCGCTCCCGAAAGCATCCTACGGTCGGTCTTAGACGAATTCAGATGAGGATGCGATCCTCTTGACAGGCAACCGCTTGCGGGGGCTTCTCGACTAAGTCAATCGAGATGATAACGCGATAGCCGCTCCCTGTCAAGCGATTCCTCGCAATCCTAGTGCCCGCAGCGCCATGGAGATGAGATGTGGCGCCTTCTGCCGGCGGCGGGTTCTCCAAGGAGCACGCCCTTTGCTGGTCCGCCCGCAAGGGCCGGCTCGGGGGGGGCGCAAGTCGGCCCGGCGCTGCACCGGCGCGCCGCTCCCGCCCTTGACGCATCTACGCGTCCGAGTCTTCGAGCCTGGCGTCCTTCTCGTCAGCGGCTTCAAAGGCCCGCAGCGCCCGGTCGTATTCCTGTATGATGCGGGCCAGGATGGATCTCTTGCGGGCGTCCAGGCCTGTGGCGATCACGATCATGCCACACACTAGCACCAGCACTGCCGCCGCCGTGCTGATCGCCTCCGGTTGCAGCATCGGGAAGGCGACTCCCGCAGCGCATACCAGCGCGCCCGCAACCACATACGCACACCACAGCGGGCAGGGTCGCGAGTCGGCCCTCAGATACGTGTCGAGCACAGCCCTCTCTGTATCGTCGAACATGGCCTTCCCCCGAAACGCACTTGGCGCAACGATGTTGACAGCATCTTACCCCGCCGGGGCGCACGCCGTCAATGGGCGCTGCGCGCCTTTAGCTTGACAGCGCGCCCGCCTGCGCGTACCCTGTGCGTTCTTCTGTTCATTGCACACGGAACCTTCCCGACATGAGTGCCAAGACGCCGGACAACAGAGGATACTTCGGGCCTTTCGGCGGCCGCTTCGTGCCGGAAACCCTCATGCCGGCCTTGGAGCAGCTCGAGGCGGCATACAACGTGGCGAAGGCCGACCCCGGGTTCCAGCGCGAGCTGGACTACTACTTGCGCCAGTACGCCGGGCGTCCCAACCCCCTGTACCTCGCAGAGCGGCTCACGCGTCACATCGGCGGCCCCAGGATATACCTCAAGCGCGAGGACCTCAACCACACCGGCGCGCACAAGATCAACAACACCCTCGGCCAGGTGCTTCTCGCCGTGCGGATGGGCC
>CAZHPE010000129.1:0-8598 GCA_964534775.1 uncultured candidatus Brocadiaceae bacterium | reverse complement strand
CCTACCGTCTTCAAGCCCGGCGTGACGGCTACGGGTCCAACCATGAAGGCCCTCCATATGCCGCATACCTCGCGCAGAGCTGAACTGACGGCTGCAGTACCGAAATCCCAGAAGGGCTCCATAAGTTCCTTTGGCGGACGCTCGATCGGCTTTATGTTTCTCATACTGGCTCTCTCCTTGACCAGGGGCCTCTCGAAGACCAGGGGTCTTGCGAAAAAGGCCTACCAGGGAACGGGAAGGTCAAACTCCTTCGCCAGCCCCTCCAGCGACTTCATCGCCTCGGCCGCGATCGGAATGCCTTCCGTCAAGTATTGCTTCTCCTTCCGCCACGCGCGCCCGCCGGGGAGCGTCGATTCGGTCAGCCCCGGGAGCGGCTTGAGCTGACTCATCTCTTTCATCAGGTGATCCATGTCGTCCTTGAATGCCCGGAGGGAGACGAACCGCTCGATGTCGATCACCAGGTAGAACCCGGACTGGTTGGCTTGCGGAAATCGGCTGGTGCGGCGGTCGAACTCTGGAAGCATCTGCCCGCCGAGGGTGCCGCTCATGATGTTCCCGATGTGGGCGATTGCAAGGGATCTGACGAGGAGAACGATCATCTCCTTGAAGAGTGACGCGTCCCACGGCATGTGACTCGCAATATCCAGCAGGAAACACGGCTGGTCGGGCCCAGAGGGCATCCCGAAGGCGAGGGCCGGGCTGCCCTGCACGGTGCTCTGAATGGTCCCAGCCCGGTCGTAGTGCGGGGCAGCATTGCGGCCGGAAAAACAGAACGCGATCATGTCCCGCTTCAGAGCCATCCGAACGTATTTGCCGGTGCTGCCGAGATGGCCGTGGAAGGTGCTGGTGGTGACGGCCGTCCCCATGTCAGTGGCCTTGGCGATGGCCATCTCCATGGCCCTCGTCGCCACGACCATCCCGATGCCGCCATCCCCGCTCAACGCTGCGGTCACCGGGCCTTCCTTGAGAACGCAAACTTCGGGCTGCGGATTGTATCCTCCCTCCTGGAAGAACCGCACATAGCGCTCGACCTGAGTCACGCCGTGGCTGACCACACCGCGCAGCTCGGTGTCAATCAGCAGGTCGGCGATGAGTTGTGCGTGCTCGTCCGAAATGACATTCTTGAAGATGTCCGCGGTCAACGTGCGGAGGCTCTCAACGGGAACTTGGCTCCCGTCCCTGGGGGGTACATTCATAGTGCTGACTCCTCAGTTCTGAGTGCTAAGTGAAGGCCCTTGACAGGATCAAAAGGATTCACGGGATGGGCTGAAAGACCAGCCTTTGCCTTTCCCCTGTCTTCTGTCGTTGTCGTATCCGCCGTCATCCTGTTAGCCGCTCAATGCCCTGTCTGTGTCCTGAGTGACTGACGAAAGGGAATTCTGCATGCCCGGTTCGCGGGCTTACCAATCTACCCACAGCTTCGTCCAGCGGATGCCGAAGGCCCCTTGCTCTTTGCACCAGTGCGTGGCTAGATAAGTGCCGTCCCGCAGGGGAATCGCCGTCGGGAAGCCGAACTCGAACGTGTCGAACTCCTGCACACCGGTGTCTATACCCTCAGGCCGCTCGCGGGTGGCCTTGGCATCGTACATCAGGTCCTCGTGGTGGACTGTCCATGCATCCTCGGTGAACGTCACCAGCGCCATTACCACGCCCTGATGGCCGTAGCGCCGGTTATAGAGCACCAGGAGCCGGTCGCCGCCCAGCGGGATCGGTGTCATCGTCTGCCCGTTGATCCCGGTCGAGCGCGCCGGTCCCCATGTGGCTCCGTCGTCGCCGGATAT
Organism: uncultured candidatus Brocadiaceae bacterium; assembly: GCA_964534775.1. GTDB lineage: Bacteria > Planctomycetota > Brocadiia > SM23-32 > SM23-32 > CAZHPE01. The sequence continues at coordinate 6,817 of CAZHPE010000129.1, read as the reverse complement.
CGCGAAACTGTCCGGCCGGTCCGACACGTCGTCGAGGGTCACCGTCCAGCAGACGGCCATCACGCGGCCGGGCGCGATCTCGGCCAGCTTTTGCTCGAAGTACCCGAGTTTTTTGCCCGGGTCCTCGAAGACCACGGCATGGGCGGGCCAGGTTTTCCCGCCGTCGTCGGAAATAGCGGCGAACACCTGTTCGCCCAACCGACCTGCGGGAAGCGTTGCGGCCGGCGCCAGCAATCGGCCCGACGAGAGCGTCAGCATGCCGTGGGATATCTCCAGTGCGCACTCGCAAGGCATGGGGATCACCTGAACCTCCGACCATGTGCGGCCTCCGTCGGTCGAGCGGCAGAATATCGCCTCGTTTCGCCCGTCGCCGAACTTCTGATCGGGCGCTGGATACGACCGCCCGCCGTAGGCGTAGACGGTTCCGCCGTCGGGGGAGAGGGTGAGCTTGAGGAAGTTCGTCGTCGGGGGATCGGCCGTAAGGGGCAGAATGGTGCCCGCGAGGGTCCACGTCTCGCTCCCGTTGGTCGAGCGGGCCCAGTCCGTTCCACCGTTAGTGTTTGGACCTCCGCCGACGCTGAAGGAGCAGAGGATGTCGCCGCCGAGCAGTTGCACTGCCTGTGGGAACGCAGAATCCCGCTCATCTAGCCGGCCCGTGCCGAGGATATCTATCGAAGGCATCGCATTCTCCTAACTGAGGACCACTCTCATGAAGGACTCCCTCTTGCGGTGCTTTTCGCCCTGCACCCGTCAATCACGCAGGCTCACGTTCAGGTGCCGGCCAGAGCCTCCTCGATAATCTGCTTCAGGCGCGCGGTCTCGCGCTTGAAGTCCCAGCCGCCGTCGACAAGATCCAGGACCGTGACGAACTCGACGCAGATCATGCCGTCGAACTCGTCCGCTTGGAGCTTGCGCATGAGGCGGCCGAAGTCGATGACGCCCTCGTCGGGTTTGGCCTGGAACTCGCCCGGGGCGGACTGCTTGGCATGGTAGTGCCGGGCGTAGGGGTGCAGCACCTCGATCTCGTCTTGCCCGAGCCCGAGCTGCACCTGGTGGGCATAGTCCAGCGTCAGCCCTAGCCCTGGAGTCGCCTCCAGGAGCCGGACGGCGTCGGCCGGCTTCTCAGCTATGGACCCCACGTTCGGCTCGATATTGCACTTCAGCCCCTTGTCTTCCGCCATCGCCACCATCGCGCCCAGCTCCTCGGCGGATGCGTCAAACGCCTGCTCGGGCGTCTGGCCCAACTCATCGTTCACGGCGCCGGGGAGCATCATGATGCTCTCGAAGCCCGCCTTCTGCGCGAAGACCGCGATCCCCTCGAACTGGCCGCGGGTCCACTTGCGCACGTCCGGGTCCGGGTGACAGACGGGCTTTCCGAAGTCCAGGACGAACAGCTCGCAGATCTCCAGGCCGTTCTCATCCATCACTCGGTGCAGCCGCTCGCTCTGGCCGTCGGGATCGTCGATGGCCTCCTGCGGGAGAATCTGATGATAAGTGTCCCATCCGGACGCCCCGACATCCACCAGGTCGAACCCGAGTTCCTTCACGACCCGCCCAGATTCTTCCAGCGATATGTCGCCAAAGCTGAAAGTCGCTCCGCCTATGCGTACCATCTACCTCTCCTCACTCTGCCTTCGGAAACGCCATTATGCCTTGCGTTATCGCAGCCCGGAGTCCTGGCGCCACTCTGCGCGTCCCGTACCTCAGGCCTCCCATATCGGCCAATCACTTTCCCGGAGCCGCTTCCAGAGACCATCGAACTCCTTGCTTCCATCGTCCTCCCATTCGTCCAGTCGCACGCCCGGAGCGAACGCCTCGTCCACGCCCATCTTCATGAGGTTCTCGGCCTGCTGGAGGTCGCGGTAGTAGTGCTTCACTCCGCCCGTCATAGTCACCACGGAGATGTGCCGCGGCCATTCGTGCGCGGGCGTGTTCCTGTAGCGTTCCAGCGCATCTTCGTCCAGCTCCACGCCCAGCCCCGGTCCCTCGGGCACCCTCATGAAACCCCGCTGGACTTTGTGGGGTTCCACGATCAGGTCGTCCTCGTAGGCGTGGCTGATCGTAACACCGGGCAGGGTGGCCGTGGGCATGATCGCGCCGAGCTGAAGGGCGAACGCCGTGGTGATCCCCGTGCCCACATACTGGAGCAGGATGGGCGTATTCGCCGCGCCAAAGGTCCAGGCGGCCGCGAGCGCGTGCCGCACGGATGTGTGGCTGGAAAGGGCGCCGTCGATATCGCCGGCCCTCAGCGCGTTCCAGGGTCCCGAAGGCTGCCGCGAAGGCCCCTCCAAGAGCACCGACACCCCGTGCAGGTAGAACGGAATCCTGATCTCGTCGTGGAGCCGTCGCCAGCCGACGATGTCGTGGGCGAAGATCGGCTCTTCCACGCCCTTCACCACCGGGTACTTCTCTAACTCACGCAGGACCGGCAGGGCCTTCTCCACGCAGATCAACGAGCCGTTGAAGTCGTACTCGACGCGGAAGTCCGGCGGGGCCACTTCCTGGATGACACGCGAGAGCTCGATCACGTCAAAGAATGCCCTGCCCTTGCACTTCAGCCCGCGGTAGCCGCGCTCCACGGCCACCTTCACTTCCGCGGCCGTGTCTTCGGGCGACATGCTCGGCATCCACCAGCCCATCGACACCCAGTCCCGCACCTGCTGGCCCATCACCTTCCACGCCGGCACGCCCAAATGCTTGCCCATCAGGTCGTAACAGGCCATATCAAGGTTGAATCGGCCCAGGCTCATCACGTGATCGAACGGATTTGTGCCAATGTATGCGTCCAGGTCCTCTTGCATAAAGGGCGGGCCAGCGCTCTCGCCAAGGCCGACGAGGCCGGTGTCGGTGAGGAACTTGTAGACCGTCACCTCCTCTTCCATTCTGAAGTGGTGAAATGCCGTGCGAATGCGTTCCTCATACGGCACTCGTAACGGGATGACTTCGATCTCCGCGATCTTCATTCTGGCGCTCCCTATCGGTCGACCGATTCTGATCCATCTCCGGAAAACAGATCGAACATCCTACCCCGTACGGCGAAGCAGGGCAACCCGCAATAAAACGCCAGTATTGCCGCGCCCCGCGGCGATACGTCAGGGCCGCTCGTCACATTCCCTGCTTGGCCGGGAACATGCCGTACTCGACGATGATTTCCACATCTTCGACCGTCACGCCGCCGGCCAGTCCGTCGGGTCTCCCCAGTAGAGATACTTCCAGCAGGTTCCGGCCCATCTTGGGGCGCACCTTCTCCAGGCGGAACTTCAGCCACTGGGCCGCGTACGGGCCGTGCTTTTCGGCGGCGCCGCGCTCGCACGGTTCTGCGTCCAGCGACTCGCCGTTCAACAGAATCTCCAGTCGATCCGCCGAGACCAGATTGCTCACGTCGACCCTGAGCAGCACCCGGCGCACGCGGTCATTCCCCGGGTCGTCCGCTATCGCGAACGGGATCCGGTGTCGCTCGTGCGGGTCCGGCGCCGGGATTTCGAGTGGCAGGTGGGCCGGGTAGTCATGGTCCTTGGCGGACTCCGAGCGGCGGCGCAGGAAGTAGTGCTTGTCGGCCTCCCGCACGAGTTCCGGGTCGCCCAGCTCCGTGAGGGTGCGGCGCCCTGCGTCGTCCACCGGCCAGGGGAGAAACCATGTGTAAAGCCCGTCGACGCCCAGCGCCCAGGAGTTGGCGGCGGCCGCCCGCATCATGGCCGGCGTAGCATTTTCCGTCGAGCAGAACCTGCGGCTCTCGTCCCGGTAGTACGGCTGGAGCATCCCGTAGATGGACACGTCGCTTTCGTGCGCCGCCTCGACAAGCCAGTCGATGGGCATGTCGGCGTCGAGGACGAAGCTCAGGTATAGCATCGGCACCACGTAGTCCACCAGCCCGTCGCGCAGCCACGTGCGTACGTCCAGCCCCGCCTTCAGGTTCAGCTCCTCCGTCGGATAGATGCGCGCGCCGACCTCGCCCGGCTTGCCCGGCCGGCCCCGGACTATGTCCGCGACCTTGTGGACGAACTGGGTCATCACCGGCGTGTACTCCGCCACGTCCTCCGGCCTGAGACAGAACGCGCTCCCGCCAGGGGCTGCCGCGAAGTCCAGTTCGACGCCTTCCGTGGCATACCCGGCAGCCATCTCGTCCACCATGGCGAGCTGGCGCTCACGCACCTCGGGATGCACGAACCCGCGTCCGCCGTTCTCCAGCCCATGCTCGGGTGCCATGTCTCCGTAGCCGCCCAGGCGCAGGCTCGTGAAGAAGTCCATGCCCTTTTCGTGCGCGCGGTCGATGAGGACCGTCAGCGGGTCAAGCCCGCGATCCGTCAAACTCCGCATGTTCTCCGACGCGCGCCACCGATACGCCCCCTGGTGGGGCGCCTCGCCTGCGCCGAACTGCTTGCCCACCTTGGACGGATAGAAGAGGCCGTCTCCGCGCTCGACGCCGTATATGAATGTATCGACGGCCGTGCCAGCCGCCTCGTCCACGGGCCGCCAAGCGTCCTCCAGTCGCATCGGAGGCTCGAACACGAAAAGGTAGAAGTGGCGGGCATCGTTGAAGTAGATCGTGCGCCGGCGTCTCATCGGAGGTTATCCCTTTGGCTGGTTCTATTGCCGCTCAACGCGCCCTGCTGCCTCATCGACCGATTGGGACCGGCCCGTGTCGTCGCCGCCGAGCCAGCGGTAGGGCTGCGGATAGAGGCTGAGCGAACGGTCCTCCAGGGGCAGTTTCACCGGGACGTTGCCGAGCTGTGCCGAGAGCTTTGACGCTATGGCCACCTCGAGCGCCTGTCGCAGGTCGTGCCCCGATATCCACAGCTCGCTTCCGGTCTCCACGGCCGCCAGGAAGGAGCGGATGGAGCCAGTCAAATACGTGAACTCGCTCCACTCGTAAGGCGCGTATCCAGGATCGATGCGGACGCGTGCGCCGTTCGCGTCGAAGCCCTTGTAGATCTCCGGCGGGGCCCAGTCCCAGCTGATGAGCGCATCCTCGCTCCAAACGTCGGCGCCCCGGCTCTGCGTGGGATTGCCGAAGACGGAGCAAAGCAGGCCGGACGTGAGATGGAAACGCCCGCAGATGATCAGGCCCGCATCGGTCTTGTCGTCCGCCAGGGCCTCCTCCGGCGTCCCCCAGACCATCACCTCGTCCACCTCGGCGCCGGTAAGAAGCCTCAGGACTGAGATATGCTGACATCCGCCGCCCGATATCTCGCCCCCGAACGCGTGCACGCTGGCCCCGATGAGTTCGCCGAACTCGCCAGCATGGATGCGGCGGGCCGCCTCTTGCACCTCATTCATCGCCCGCTGAAGGTTCCCGCCGGCGAACACCATGCCCCGGGATTCGCACGCCTCCAGCATCTCGTCGGCGTCAGAAAGCACGGCCGCGATGGGCTTATCTGTCGACACGCCTTTCACCCCCGCCTCCGCGCACGCGATCACGGCATCTCTCATGTACTTGCTGGGGGTGACCACGGCGGCGACGTCCGGGACTATGTCTTTCAGGAGGCTCGGCGCGTCGGCATAGAGCGCCTTCACACCGAATCGCTCGCCCACGGCCTTGCGCCGCTCCGGGTTGCTCTCCGCGACGGCCACGATCTCCGTGTCCGGGTAGGCTTCGTAGGCTTGGGCATAGATTTGCCCCATGCGACCGCACCCGATGATGGCCACCCGGTGCTTCACTTCACTCATCGTCTCCTCCTGAGGCTCATCTAACCTGATGCAAACGCGGCCTGCTCAGCACTCCGCATCAGCCGGTTCTACGAACCACACCCGCAAGGTAAGCCGGACACCTCAGCGGACCGCAACGATCATCTCAACCTCAACGGGGATGTTCGACGGCAGATTCGATGTTCCGAGGGCAGCGCGGGCGTGGCGGCCCCGCTCGCCGAGCACCCTTACGAGAAGGTCCGAGACGCCGTTTACCACCTTCGGCTGGTCGTGGAAATCCGGCGCGCTGTTGACGAATCCCCGCACCTGAACAACCCCCTCGATAGCGTCCAGGGCCCCGGCTACGCTCTTGACTACCGCCAGGCAGTTCAGGGCGGCGATGCGGGCCGCCTCATAACCCTCCTCCACGGAGACTTCTGCGCCGACTCGGCCTACATACACGATCTTTCCATCCCGGATCGGGCCCTGGCCGGACACATAGACCATGTCTCCAACGCGTACACCGGGCACATACTCGGCAACCGGCTTGGCAACCGCCGGGAGTTCCAGCCCGAGCTTGGCCAGCTTCTCTTCCGCATTCCCAGTTTCACTCATCAGTAAACGACCTCCACGCTCTGTGGGCGACGATAATCCCCGTGCGCCGGGCACGGGCGGACGAGTTGAGCAACGCGCCGGCGGCTTCTTGTTCCTGCTCCGCCGGATCACGGCATTATGCCCACGCCCCTTGGGATTGTCAACGACACGCTCGATCGGGAATCTGCGGCCATGCTCTGCGTCTGCAGGGTGGGCGCCGTGCCCGTGCCGCAGATTCCGGCTGAAACGGTTGAACTTTCTGCTGCGGTGGCCCCACTAATGCCACGCAGTGCTACGGGACTCGAGGCGGTTTTGACGAGGATTGTCACGGCGATCTGCCTCCAGAGCGGAGCGAGATGATGCGCAAGGGTTTAGCGAGCGCTGTCTGCGGCATTTTGCTGCTGGGCTGCCTGCAGCATAGAATTGCTTCGTGCACGCGGCAGCCGGCAGCCGGCGTCCAAGGTTCACTACGGGCCGGCTGTCCGTCCGAAGGCCGTGCCGCTTTTTCCAGCGGTCTCGCACACGTCGGACGGCTTCCCTGGCCGGAGGGCGTGTAGACCGTTGCGCAGATCATGCCTGCGACATTTGGTGCAGCTCC
>CAZHPE010000128.1:0-8625 GCA_964534775.1 uncultured candidatus Brocadiaceae bacterium | reverse complement strand
AGAGAGAGAGAGAGAGAGAGAGAGGGATAGAGAGAGAGAGAGAGAGACCAAGCAAACAGATACCCCCCGAGAGAGAGGAGCTACGTAACCCCAGACACGATTCTGAGGAAAACCCGCTCACGAACCTGGCGCCGATCAACACGAGCCCGCAGACAGAGAAGGGCGTCTTCATGCCGGCGGAGATCCCCATCCTCCTGGCCGGCTGCGCACCTAAGCGCCGGTTGCTCTACGCGCTTGCGCTGTCCACGGGCTTGAGGCTGCGAGAGCTTGCGTCTCTGCAGGTCCGGGACCTGGACGCAGAGCGGGGGATCCTCCACGTCCGGGCTGCGTGGAGCAAGGCTCGGCGCGCCGTGGAGCAACCGATACCAGGGCCCCTTGCTATGCGGCTTCAGGATTACGCGCAGGGCTTGAGGCTGACGGACCCGCTGTTGCCATACGTCCCGACGCATGGGGCTCGCGAGCTGTACAGGGACCTTGAGACGGCCGGCCTGCCGCTCTGCCTGGAGGGGAAACCGCGCGACTTCCACAGCCTGCGGCGGACGTTCGTCACGCTCCTGGACGGCGCTGGCGCATCGGCCAAGGAGCTGCAGCACCTCGCCCGTCACGCGAGCCCTGCGCTCACCATGAACCGCTATGCTCAGGCCGGCACCCAGCGCCTGCGTGACCTGACCGAGCAGCTTGCGCAGGTCCTGGAAGCGGACTCGAAAAGCACAATAGGAACACAACGGGTCGCGGCTGGCGCAGAGGGCCTTGTCATAACCGCCAGCAGTGGGGGGGCTTGCGACGGTGCAACACTGGGGCCGGCGGTGGGAATCGAACCCACAACCCCGGCTTTACGAAAGCCGTGCTCTACCGTTGAGCTACGCCGGCCCGGCCAAGGGTAAGTATACATCCGCCGGGCCCGCAAGTCCAGGGGAACGGGCTGCTCGACTGGAGGGGATTCCGCGGCACTCACTTGACCGCGGGGTTGCGCTGCCATTAGGCTCTGTCTGAGAAGTTCGTCGTCGGCCCGAGAGCGAGTCGAGAGGTTTCTGCCTGTGCCACCAAGAGCGGTTGCACCGCATTCGTTTTCGCGCGCGCGCGAGTCGAGAAGGCAAGGGGTAAGAGGGAAGATGAGAGCACGAGAGCGCCTGATGCTGTGTATCTGCGGGATGTTGTGCGTTGTGGCGGCTGGGGCCGGGTGCGTGACGATCTGCCCGAAGCCCGGGCCGGCGCGGGTCACCGAGAGCGGAGGGATTGATATCCATCGTCCGGCCTGCGGGTCGCTACAGGTCCTTTCGCATTCCGTCGAGCGCGACGCCGAGGACGGTCGGCTTGTCGTGACGGTCTCTTGGCACAACGGCGATGCGGAAGCTTACAAGGGGCAGGTGCGCGCGGCCTTCTTCGATGCGCAGGGGCTGGGCGAGCGGCAGATGTTCGTGTGGCACCTGCACTCGTTCCCTCCGGGCGAGCAGACCGTCCGCCTGGAATCGGATGCGCCGGATGCCGTGCGCTACGCGATCGAGGTGCGCCAGGCGAGGTGAGGCGGCGAGGTAGGGGGGGCGGCCGGTCAGAACTCCATCCGGTTGAAGGTGCGCACGCCCGCCATCATGGATAGTACGCATGCGAGGGCGGCCAGCGCCACATCGAGGCCCAGGCCCGGGCCCGTCCATTTGAAGTGGGCCGGATTGGCCACGCTGGCAGTCGCGTGGGCATGCAGCGGCACGGCGACAAGCATCATGCTGGCTACGATGAAGAAGATGCTGCACAGCAGGTTGAGCGTACCGCCGAAACTGCTGACGATCTTCGACGGGTTGTCCGAGCGCATGTGCGGGTAGCAGGCGCCCAGACCGACGGCCAGCCCGCTCAGTCCGCAGCAAACGCAGGCGGTCACTACGATGTGAATGAACATCACCCAGCCCGGCAGCTCGAGCATCACGTCGCTGATGACGATGAGCGTGCCGCTGATGAGCATGGACCCCATTGCTGCGAAGACGAACTTTCCCCACAGGATCGTGCTGCGCGCATGGGGGTGAGCCCGGTCGCCCAAATCCGCCGGCCCTCCAGGCTCAGTTGGGGAAACACGAAGCGGCTGACGAAGGTCGACCGCACGAGGTACGTCACCCCCAGGTTCAGCAGCGATACCAGGCTGCGCCGCAACATGGGCATGGGGTCAGTATTAGGGGTGGAGACACAAGCTTCATTGTACCGATCCTGGTAGTCCTTGGAGTAATCCTTCTGGGTATCATAGCGAACAGATCCCCGGGGTGGGTCTTGATGTCCAGGCCGTCCACCGCCGTCATGCTTCCGAACCGCTTGGCCAGGCCTTTCAGATCAATCACCGTCCGCCTCGCTTCCCCTTTCGATTGCCGTCCGGCAGGCGTCCATAACAAGTTCGGGCGTCAGCAGGGCCATGCAGCGATGGTCGGTCGTGCATGCCTTCCTCTGGCATGGCCCGCACTCCACTTCCACCCTCACCACGTGGTCATTCGGCCGCCCGCTGGTGGAGTAGCCGGGATGTGTGGGGCCCATCAGACACACGGTCGGCACGCCCAGCGCCACCCCGTAATGCCTGGGCCCCGAGTCGGTCGTCACCAGCAGCCGGCTCATCCGAACAATGCATTTCAGCAGGTGAAGGTCAATCCCGCAGGAGGTCAGGTCCAACACGGGCGCAGCGGATAAGGCGACGATGCGCCCGGTCAACTCCTGACCGGACGGCGCCCCGATGCACGCCACCTGCGCCCGCAGCTCACCGTCCAGCATCCGGGCAAGCTCCGCCCAGCCGGCCTCCGTCCACCGTTTGGCGGGGCCGTACCCTGCGGCCGGGTGTAGCAGGACGAGGGGGCTGCTCGGGTCCACACCGGCATCCCGGAGAAACTGCGTCGCCTGATGTACGTCCTGCTCGGAGTATGGCAGTTCGGTTCGCCGGTCGTCGGCTCCCAGGCTGGCCGCGCGGCAAAGGGCGAGGTAGAAGTCCACCATGTAGGTCGGTTGAAACCGGCCGTCCAGTGACGGACGCGGCAGGGGGGTAGTCAACAGCAAGCCCCTGCCGTCTCGCACGTAACCGACCCTCCTGCGCACGCCGCCGAGGAAGAACATGAGTGCCGAGCTGAACGAACTGGGCAGCAGGAACCCCAATTCACAGCGCTGGCGGCGCAGGCGCGCAACGCATCGCAGGAACTCGATGCCCGGGAACGATCCTGGGGCAGTCCCGCGGTAGGTTATGACATGATCGAACCATGGGGCGCCACGCAGCACGTCGGCGACGCTCTCGCGCACGAGCAGCACTATCCGCGCCCCGGGCAACCCGGATCGGATGCACCGGAAGGCGGGCGTGGCCATGACCACATCGCCGACCCAGTTCGGCGAGCGGATGCACACCGTTGAAACGCCTGCGATCGTCGTGCTTTGCGAGGTCACTTCGCTGTCTCCCGGATGGGAGGTGGCTGACGAAGATGCTTGTCGAGGCAGAAGAAATCGTTTGATAGGTGCCGCATGGGAAACCCTGCCCGTGCACCAGAACGTTCGGTGGGGCTGCGCGAGGCACGGACAAGCCTGAGAGATTCGTGCGAGACCCGCTCACAAAAGGAGGTAGCAGGGGGTCGTGAAAAGGTTGCACTTCTGCCGGGATCGATGGGGCGTTGCTCTGCCGCAGAGGTGGCAGACTCAATCATTGGGCTTCAGTCCTGAGTGCCGAGTGCTCAATCCTAACCCCTGATCCCCCGGTCCCTGGCGTCGGACTGCTAGCCACCCTCCAGTTCCTCTGCGATAATCTGATACTCGTCCGCCTGGCTGTCTCTCTCCTCGGCTCCCTGTAGAAGGATGTCGCGGTCGCGCTTGAACCCGGCGAGGCTATCACGGCACTCCCGAAGGCGGATTCTCTCACCATAGATCGCCGCCTTGACCGCTCGCCTCTTGGACTTGTAATGTTCCAGGGTGCTCTCCAGCGCAACACGGTCCTCGTTCGGCGCCTCGGCAAGGCGCGTCATCGCATCGTCCACGGCCACCTCAGCGCTGTCGAGCATCTCGTCGCGCACCTTGAGGCCCCTCTCGATCCGCAGCACCTGCTCCTCGACTCGGGCAATCAGGACGTCCTTCTCCCTGGCGTCTTTTCGGAGGCCCGCCGCCTCCGTGCGCGTCCAGTCGGCGCGGTTCCGAGCCAAGTCGCTTCGCGTGAACTTCACCGTCTTGGAACACGATGCACAGACCAGCGTGCACACGACTGCCAGGAAAAGACAGAACCTCTTCATGCCGCTCTCCCGTTCCTAACGACTGGTCGGACGTTGTCTGATCGTTCCCGCCGCCCCTTCAGACGCTGCTACAAAGCCCCATCCGAGCTTCGGCTGACGGAGCGAGCTCTGCAACAGCGCCTCAGAAGCGCACACGGACGGCCGCACCTCTTTCGGCCCATTGCAAAATCCTATGCATATTCTTATCATAGCTCACCCCTCCAGTCAAGGAATAGCTCACAAGAATGGGTGGGGCGAACCTCTTGCGAAAACCGGTGTCTCGAACAGAGGAGACGGGCGTGATGGTGCATTTCGGCATCAACGGGGCCTGCGGACAGATGGGCAGGCGACTCATTGGCCTGCTTGCGGAGGAAGAGGACTGCTCGCTCGCGTGGGCGGCGGAGCGGGCCGACCACCCGGACCTGGGCAGGGACGCGGGAGTGGTGGCCGGCCTGGGAGAGCTGGGCGTCGCGGTGAAGGATTCCGTCGCAGCGGCGGACAGAAAGCCGGATGTGGTGCTGGATTTCAGCGCGCCGGCCGGCATTGCGACGCGGGCCCAGGCGTGCGCCGAGCTGGGGGCCGCGCTCGTGATCGGCACGACGGGATTGGACGCGGAAAGCCTCCGGGTAATCGAAGTGGACATCGCCGCCAGGATTCCCGTCCTCGTCGCGCCCAACATGAGCTTCGGCGTCAACCTGCTGTGCGGGGTGGTGGGGAAGGTTGCGAAGGCCCTTGGCGAGGGATACGACATTGAGATCGTCGAGATGCACCACCGCCGCAAGAAGGACGCTCCGAGCGGGACGGCCTTGAAGCTCGCGCATTCGATCTGCGACGCACTCTCGTGGGATCCGGAACAGGTGCTGGCCTTCGGGCGCGAGGGCATGGTGGGTGAGCGGCCCGCGCGCCAGCTTGCCATCCACGCCGTGCGCGGGGGGGATGTGGTGGGGGACCACACGACCATCTTCTCGGCACCCGGCGAGCGTATCGAGATTACGCACCGCGTCTCCAACCGGGACGTTTTCGCCCGGGGGGCTATTCGCGTGGGGCAAGCCCTCGCAGGAAGGCCGGCAGGGCTCTACAGCATGCAGGACGTGCTCGGGTGAATGTTCCGTGCCGACGGCCGAACGCGCGACAAGACCCTTTTGGACACAACACTGCCTGCCAGGCCGGAAGCCGGGCAGGCAGTCTGTTCGCATGTATTGAAAGATGCGTTAGCCAGGCAGCGAGTTTGCAACCGAGTTCATCGTATTGCTCGCCTTGCCGCCGAGCGCGGTAAGAGCCGTGATTACGACGATCGCAACCAGCGCGAGAATCAGAGCGTACTCCACCAGACTCTGACCTTTCCTCATCTTTCTCCAAAGCTTCTTCATCGTCATAGTTCCTTCTTCAAGGTAAATGATGGCCCCCCGCGCCCGAGACCGGCACAGGAACGACCATGGGACTGGTCCAGAGTGCAGGCTGTCCCCCTGCTGAGGGCGGACCTCGAAGGTCCGTAGCGGTTCCGGTATCTCGCCTTGCGGCACGCATGCTCGTCTCGCCTTCTGTTATTGCAAAATCCTATGCATATTCTTATCATAGCTCACCCCTCCAGTCAAGGAATAGCTCACAGGAATGGGCGCAAAGCCCATACCACTCAGAATTGTACACATCACTTCACGGGGCATAGCGCGGGCGACCGCCGCAACGGAATCCACATCGTCCGCCACGAAATCGCATTTCGGCACAGCGGCAGGGGGGCAGTTCGGCCCCGGAGTCCGGGGCGCCGAGGCGGTGCCATATTGCGGGGAGAACCAACACCCACTGCATAACGATGCGCCTGTAGAGCCCACGGCCCACCCTGGAGAAGCGCACGCGTAGAGATGCGCCTGGAGCAAAGCGCCCATTGAAAATGGCTGCGGGCGCGCCTATACTTCGCCCTCAGAAAAAGGGACCGGGCGGCCGGCGGATCGAGCCGCCGGAAGTCGAACCCGATGCGGCATCGGACCGTCGATGATACAAGATAGGGAGACGATATGTCTGAATTGAGCTTGAAGGACCGTGTGGCGATCGTAACCGGCGGCGCTTCTGGCATCGGCCGGGCGATCGCGATTCGGCTGGCGCAAGAAGGCGCGGAAGTCGTTGTTGCGGACGTAGTTACGGACATGGACGGCGAACTCGTTAAGAATGCCTGCGGCACCGATTCGGGTGCATCACACCGGTATATCCGTACGGACGTCACCAGCGGTGAGAGCGTTACCGAGATGGTCGGCGCGGTCGCGCGCGATTACGGCCACATAGACATCCTAGTCAACAACGCGGGCATCAACATTCCTCGCCTCCTTGTCGACCCCAAGGGCGTGGAGGAGATCACCGAGGGGCAATACGAGAAGATGACGGCCGTAAACATCAAGGGCGTCGTCCTTTGCGCACAGGCCGTCGCGCGCCACATGATACAGCGAGGCGCCGGCGGCGTGATCATAAACATGAGCTCCGAGGCCGGCACGGAAGGCTCGGAGGGCCAGAGCATCTACGCCGCCACGAAGGCAGCGCTCTACACGCTGACCAGGTCCTGGGCGAAAGAACTCGGTCGCCACAACATACGCGTAGTCGGCCTCGCGCCGGGCATACTGGAGGCGACTGGACTGCGCAGCCCGGAATACGAACGGGCGCTCGCATACACCAGGGGGATCACCGTCGATGACCTCAGGGCAGGCTACGAGAAGGTCGCTACGCCACTGCGGCGCGTGGGCCAGTTGAGTGAAGTAGCGGACGCCGCATGCTTCGTCGCATCGGATATGGCGAGCTACATCACTGGGACCGTCATCATGATCGCGGGGGGCAAATCGCGGGGCTGATTACGGCGCACAGAGCCGGATGACAGGCCCAAACTCGGCGCAGCGCAGGCGAAGCGCGCATAATATATATTATCGGACGTGCCGTGTCTCTATGTGCATCGCTGCCCCGCCACCGTGTGTATCCCCCGCCGCGCCGCCGTGTTTCGCCCCCTGCCCTGCCTCCGGCCGCCCCCCCCCTGCTTTCAGGGGCCGCAGACCTTCCACGAGGGCTTAGGGCACCCTTGCGGAACCCGCTCAGTCGGGCCGACACCGACAGAGTGCGGCGAGGACATGCTGACGGATGCTGGCGATTCAAGGCGCGAAATCTCCGATACTGGGCGATGCGCCCCGTCGGCGCTTGCTGGCCTGCCGATGCCGGATGGGGTCTTACAATAGAGCCTTAGAGGGCGCATCTGTGCCCAAGATCCCCCACTCGAACACTACACCAGCCCTACACCGCCTCTACATTAACCCTACGCGGCCCCCAGGCGTTTTTTGCGCGTTGTGTCGGGGTTGAAGTGCCCGTGGCGCTTCAGCGCACTTCTGAGGCTGGCATGAGCAGCCAGCTCTTGAATGATCGCTCGGTCGACCACCGCGACTGCCGGGTCGCTCAGAAAGGCCCGGCGATGTTCGCAATTGCACCCGCAAGCGGGCATGAAGATTACGAGCGTTGCGCGGAGCCTCTGGTTGGGCGGAATATACGGGATGATTCCCCTTGTGGTGCGCGGGAAGAACTGGTATACTGGGACTTGAAAGGTGCGCTCCTGTGCGTCCTGATGGGCGGCGCGGCCTGTTGCCGTGCGGAGTGGTCTGGGGGTTGTATCGTGACTATTGTGAGCCGTTTGGGAAGTGCTTGTGACACGGACTCTCCACTCGGTGTGGCACGCGTGGGCTTTGCTCTGTCTAGAGGGTTCCCTCCCCCTGGACACCGAATTTGCTCCTTGCAGTGCCTTCCCTTAGTCCCGAGCGACGCTTCTACCCGCCAGCCGACCACCAAGCGTCAATGGTGGCGCGCCTTTCGGAAGAGGTGAGCGCTCAGACGTGCAACGGTGCGTCAGCTCACGGGAAAAGTAATGTTTTGCGAGGTGATGTAAAGATGTCTCAAGGTAAAGTGAAGTGGTTCAGCGACAGTAAGGGATTCGGTTTCGTTACGCCCGACGACGGCAGCAAGGATGTATTTGTCCACCATAGCGCCATCGAGGGCGGTGGTTTCAAGACCCTTGCCGAGAACGATGCAGTTGAGTACGACGTGGAGCAGGGCGACAAGGGCCCGCGTGCTGTAAACGTCAGAAAGCTCTAAGAGCTGACACAGCTCTCAGACGATGAACAAAGGCGCTGCCGTGCGGAGGGACGCGGCCGCGCCTTTTTCTTTTACCTTGAAGCCGACCAGATCAGAGAACATGGGGCTTGGAGCCCGAACACATAGCCCTTCGCAAGGGCCGGGGCGCTCCACGTTCCCGTATCGGCGTGCACTGCAGCCGGCTATCTCCCACGGTCTGCCGGGCGCCTTGACGATATAACCCGCCTGTAGAGTGGCATGGCGCCCGTCAATCGCTTGCCCACGCTGTGTGTCGCGTGTATGATGCGGGGTCATAAGGGAGAGC
>CAZHPE010000127.1:0-8703 GCA_964534775.1 uncultured candidatus Brocadiaceae bacterium | reverse complement strand
GTCGGTAGTGAACTTGTTGACGCACACCACGCACACCACGCCGAAGCGTCTGACGTTCTCGATGTGCCTGGATAGATTGGCGCACCCGCGCGCGACGGCGTCCAGGTTCTCCTGCGTGAGGTCCGGGGCGAGCGGCTTACCCGGCAGTACCTGGAAGTCGCCCGAGTGCATCTTTAGCGCCCGGATGGTCGCCACCAGCAGGACCGCATTGGGCACCAGGCCGCTCGCCCGGCACTTGATGTCGAAGAACTTCTCCATGCCGATGTCGGCTCCGAACCCGCTCTCGGTCACGACGTACTCGGAGAGGCGGAGCGCAATTTTATCGGCCAGGATGCTGGAGTTGCCGTGCGCGATATTGGCGAAGGGGCCCGTATGCACGAAGGCCGGCCCGCCTTCGAGCGTCTGCATCAGGTTGGGCTTCAGGGCGTCCCTGAGCAGCACGGTCATCGCACCGGCGCATCCCAGGTCCTCGCAGGTGACGGGTTCGCCATCGTAGGTAGAGGCCACCACCGCACGCCCCACTCTCTCTCGCAGGTCCTGGAGGCCGGTCGCCAGACCGAGCATGGCCATCAGCTCGCTTGCCACGCTGATATCGAACCCGCTACGACGCACGAAACCGCTGCCCAGGCCGACGACTACCTCTTCCAGGGCCCAGCGGTCATTCAGGTCGACCACGCGGTTCCACGAGATGGTGTCTGGGTCGATGTTCAGGCGGTTCTTGCGCTTGAGCGCGTTGTCCAGGAACGCCGCGGCCAAGTTGTGTGCGATGCTGACGGCGTGGACGTCGCCGGTGAGATGGAGGTTGAAATCCTCCATCGGGACTAGCTGGCTGTAGCCTCCGCCTGCCGCCCCACCCTTGATGCCGAAGACCGGGCCGAGCGAAGGCTGCCGAATGCAGACCAACGCGTTCTTACCGATGTGGCATAGGGCCTGCGTGGCGCCAATCGTGGTCACCGTCTTGCCCTCCCCCAGTGGGGTGGGCGTTATAGCAGTCACGTCGATGTACTTGCCATCGGGCCGGTCCTTGAGACGCTCGAGAATATCGAGCTTGACCTTCGCCTTGTGGTCGCCGTAGAGTTCGAGCTCGTCGCGCTGAATGCCGATCGCCCCCGCCACCTGCTCGATTGGTTCGAGTGTGGCCTGCTGCGCAATTTCCAGATCGCTTAACAAGGTCGCTTCTCCCTTACGTGTGAGGACAGTGGTTTCTCGGAGCACACACGCCTTCCGCGGCAAGTGGAAGGCAATGGCCCCGGCCGAACGCGCTGCTCGCAGCCTTTAGTCCGCGAATATCCTTTCCAGGTCCACGCGCTGCTTGGTCAGCTCCGTGGCCAAGTCGATCTTGGCCGTATCCTTCGGCGTTATCTTCGCCACGAACCGCCGCGCCCTGTAGGCCGCGGTGGCCGTATCATCCTCCGCCAACACAACGGGCACACCCACCTTCAAGAGAAGGTCCATGATGCTCGCATGTGGTTTCATGCCACCGGTCAACAACAGCCCGGCGATGCGCGCTCCAGAGGCATATCGACTCATCAGATGCGCGTTGATGGAGATGATGATGTTGTCCACCCGGTCGCCGGGCACCACCACGAGGCAGCCGTCTTCGAGGTATTGGATCATGTTCTGCGGCTCCATCGCCCCGATGATGATGCTCTGCACCTTGACGCCCAGGCCCTGCTCGCCGCAGAGCACCTCCAGGGCCAGCTCGTCCCGGAGCTGCCTGATGGTGGGATAGGTCAGCTCAGCGCGATAGGGAATTACTCCCAGGCACTCGACGCCCGCATTCTTCAGTCCCCGCCGGACTGGCCTCGCAATCTTGTCGTATTTCTCCTCGAATACCTTGTTTACAACCGCCCCGATGACCCGGACACCGTTCTTTTCAAACAGGGCCTGGTTCAGGCAGATTTCATCTATGCAGCGCCCGATCCCGCCCTGGGTGACCAGCACGCAGTCGGCGCCGAGCATGCTGGCGACCGTACCGTTGGAGGCGTCGATAATCGAACCGACCCCCGCATGGCCCGTGCCCTCGATGATGGCCAAATCCTTGCCGACGGCCACGTGGTCAAAGGCCGCCTGAATCTCCCCGTGGATGCGCTCCGGTTCGGGATTGAAGACGTACTGCTGGGTATAGCCCCTGGGGATGGTGATCGGGCTCAGATCCTGCAGCTCGCCGCTGGCCAACAGCGCGTGCTTGAACAGCACGGCGTCCTCATCGGCCCTGACACCTCCCTTCACCTGGTAGCGCTGCCCCACGGGCTTGATGAAACACGCCTTGTAGCCGCGCTCCTGGGCGGCCTTGTAGAGGCCAACCGAAATGGTCGTCTTCCCGTCGTGTTGCTGCGTTGCGGCGACGTATATCTTCTTCATTTCCAGCCCTTGACCCGGTCAGTCACACGGACATTCGCCCTGGAGGGACGAAACGAGCCGTTCCGCCGCAACGATCATGCTCTCGGCGCTCAACACTTCCAGGGCAGTGTCGGGGAACAGCACGTTGCAGGCCGGCGGGAAGTCCTCGTCTCCTTCGTGCCGCACCACCTGAAGCTCGAACCGCGGGAATAAGTGAAACAGGTAACCCAGCGGTCGGCTGGTACCCTGTGTGCCAGCACAATGCTCGCAGGCGGCGATGAACCCCTGCGCCTCCCGGCCCACAGTGCCGCTCAGGCGTCCGGTCACGCGCCCGTCAAAGACCGGCAAATACCCGCGGGACTCGGCGAACTGCGCGAACGAGACGAAGCGGCCGGGTTCCTGGGGCGGATCGGCGTTCAGGTAGTTGAGCGCCAGGATCTGCCAGACGATGCTGCATTCCCGCCCTTCGGGCAACAGCACCATGGAGAACGGGTCCGGCGTCAGCGCAAACCGCCAGCACAGCGAGGCGAACACCAACCCGCCACCGCCCGAGACTTCCACTCCCAGCCCACGCAGGCGCTCCGCGTCCAGGCGGCGCCTGAGCTCCTCGGCGCCCCTGTCGCGCGCGATCTCGTAGTGGTCCTGGTGTGGAAGCGAAATTCGCGCCATACCCGCTCCGCTCACTTGCTCCTCATGTAGGCCGAAACGTAATCGTCACAGTAGATCTGCTCTTCCAGCAGAAGCTCTGCGGTGATCGCCGCCTCGACAAGCTCCCGATCCGTTGAGTCAATGATCGCAGCATCCAGACCGGCCGCAATCGCCATAACCATGTAGGTCCGGTTGATCATGTGGGTTTCGCGGCAGCTCTGGCTCACGTTGGAGAGCCCGATGACGAACCTGGGCGGCGGATCGCTGAACATCTTGAGCTGGCGAATGGCTTCCATCACCGCCACCGGCTGCTTGGGGGCGACGTTCACCGGCAAGATGACCGGGTCGATGAAGACGTCCGGGACGTTCATGCCGCCTTCCATCGCCTTGGTGATTATGGTCGCGCCCATCATGACCCGACTGTCTGTGTCGCTCGGCACGCCGCTGGCGTCGATGGTAAGCGCGATCAGCCTCGAGTTCGTCTCCACGGCAAGCGCCACGTAGCGCTCGAGTTCCTCCTCGGTCGCCTTGGTAGAGTTCATCAACGTCGGATTCTTACACGCCCTCACCGCCTCCTGCATCACCTCGAACTTGGGCGTGTCTATGCACAGCGGCACGCTGGTCGCCTCCTGGACGGCCTCGATGAGCCAGAGCATGTTGTCGATAGCCTTGCCCTTGACAGGGCCGACGTTTATGTCGAGGGCATCCGCGCCGCCCTCGATCTGCTTTGCGGCGAGGTCCTGAATGACCCCCTTGTCCTTGGCTTCAACGGCTTTCCTGACACCTCTGAACATGCCGTTGATCCGTTCACCGATGATGAACATCCGTCGTCCTCCCATTCCGACCTTGTGAATCAGCGCCGTCCGTTATGCGGGCCACAGGCGCCCAATGGCATCCTTGACCTGCGAAAGCGCCTCCGGGTTCCTCAACACGAACATCCCGCCGCCAGCATGCAGCATCCCGATAGTGGTCGCAGCCTCCCAGAGGGGCGCCCGCCTACCGACCTGGCCCCAGGTTGGCTCTTCCTCCTCGGGCTTCTTGGCCTCCTTGACCCGTCCGGTCTCCTCGCCCACGTTCAGAAGCACCGGTTGCTGGAGGAGTCTGTCACCACCCAGTGCGGCGAGCCGGCCGCGCTCCACCGTCGAGTAGATATAAATCATCCCGAATCCAAGTGCGCCGGTGGTGGGATAGATGACGATGTCCTCCAGCGGCACGCCCATGTCCTGAAGCAGAATGTTGACCTGCTTGCACAGGTTGATGTCGCAGGGCGATTCGGCGATGATCTTGTGTCCGTCCGCCAAGCACGCAGCCGCCAGCGTGCGGTAGTCCTTCTCCTTCGCCGTGCCGATCAGGCAGTTCTCGCCGGCGGCCGCCTGCGCGCACTTGGGCAGCAAGACGCTGTCCACCTCCGGCACATCGACCCCCCAGATGATCAGGGGCAGCCCACAGCCTTCGAGCACACGCTTGACGTCGTCGGCGCACTCGTCGGCGGAGCGACCGCCGTCGTCCGGATGCGCTGCCCGCAAGCGCAGGCAGACCAGGTCGGCCCCCCACTGCTCGCACTGGGCCGCCCACTTGCCCAGGTCGCCGGCTACTCCTTCCACCTGCCTCTTGACCTCTGCTCCACGCCGCCGTTACAGACTTCCATGGCAAGCGCGGGCTGATTCGGAAACTCCGCCTCAAACCCAAGCACGGGCAGGCCAGTATCGCCGCCCACGCTCACCGTTCGTGTACGCGAGCCGCCCTGCTCGCTGGTGGCTCCGATGGTCACTTGGTTGATCGCACCGGAGAAACTCTCCTTTACTGACGGGACAGGCATCTTTCTCCTCCTCGGTCTGGCGTGCGGGGGGGGGCGCAGGCGGGCCGCATATCCCCTTAGAGCGACAGGAACCACTAGCCTTGTTGCACCGACGGGAACTTTTCCGTATCCGTATGGGGCAGGAAACACGCCCCGATGAAAGAGTCCATGTAACCCCGATGGGTCGAGAGCTCGAAGTGGGTCGTCGCGCGGGCTATCGCCTCGGCCCGAGCGTAATCGTCCTCGTTCAAGGCCGCCATGACGGCTCCCTGCAGCGAAGTGTTGCCGACGAAGCCGATCTTGTCCCTCGCAACGTCCGGCAGCAGGCCGATCTGCACTGCGTTCTCCACGTCGATCTTGTCACCGAAAGCCCCGGCCAACATGATCCGGTCCACGTCCGGCCAGTCCATGCCGAGGCTCTCCAGCAGGACGGTGGCGGCGGCGTAGATGGCCCCTTTAGCGCGGACCAGGTTGTCGATGTCCGCCTGCAGGAACACTATGTCCTCCGTGCCGGCCGCATCTTCGGCGCCGACGATGATGCATTCTATCAGGCCGTGTTCGCCCGTGCGCAAGCGCTCGCTGGAACCGTCACGGAATCGGCCAGTCCTGTCGATGACGCCCTGCCGGAACAAGACCGCGAGCAGGTCGATGTAGCCGCTTCCGCAGATGCCGCGCGGGGTGGCGTTGGCGATGGTATTCCAGCGCATGCCTCTGTCGAACCACACGCTCTCTATCGCTCCCGGACGCGCGCGCGTGCCGGAAGCGCTCGCCTCGCCCTCGAAAGCTGGGCCGGCCGAGGCGCTGCAGCAGACCACGAACTCGCGGTTGCCAACCACGACCTCGCCATTGGTGCCGAGGTCCATCAGCACCGACACCTCCGCCCTCTCGGCCATGCCTGTCGCCAGCACGCCGGCAGTCACGTCCCCACCTACGTAGGCGCTGATGCACGGCAGGCAGTAGAGCAGGCCGGACGGATGGATGTCCACGCCGATTCGTGCTGCCTCGAACGGCTCTGGGCTATAGCTGCCACCCACGTAAGGCTCCCGACGGATCCAGAGCGGCTCGACACCGAGCAGCAAGTGCACCATCGTGGTGTTGCCGGCCAGCACGACCGCGTGGACATCGCTTCTGCCCACGCCGGCCTTGTCCAGCAAGGCGCCGAGGACGCGATTGATGTCGCCCACGGCCGAATTCTGCATGCGCTTCAGCCCGTCCTCATGCTGCTGGCAGTAGATGATGCGCGCGATAACGTCAGGGCCGTATGCCACCTGAGAGTTGTAACAGGAGGCCGTCCAACCGCCGTCCGAACACAGGAGCTGCGCCTTTACAGAGGTCGTGCCAATGTCTACGGCCAGCAGGCACACGCCCCTGCCACTGCCCGCCTCGGCATCGAGCAAACGCGTTCCGCCGGGCACAACGCCCACCGTGACCTCGGGCCGCCAGTCGGCCGCGCGCAGCCTGCCAGGCAAGCGCTGCACGGCGCTCAGGGGCATGCTGTGCATCCCCTCGCCGCGCCATCTCTCCAGCCCCCGGAGGAGCCTGTGGGCGTCGTCAGTGGAGTCATCGAGGGTCGGAGCGGATAGCTCCAGCCGCGCCCTCTTCACAAGCGCCTCATCGCCCGGCCTCGGAGCCGGGTGCGCTCGGCGGACGCTGACGTCCTCGCTGACCTCCTGGCTGGCCCGCGGGACAAAGACGGTTACGTCAGACTCCAGCGCAAGGAAGCGGCACGCCAGATACTGACCGGGCTTGAGCTCGTGGCGAGTGCCCAGCCTCGCCCCCTCGCCGCTGAGCACGCGGACGATACAGCGACCGCAGGCACCCTGGCCCCCGCAGTCATTGTAGATGCGAACACCGCCCTCCCGGGCCGCCTCCAGCAGGTTCGTGCCCGGAGCCACCTCGACGCTGACGTCGGCCGGCAGAAACGTTACGCGAGGCATCTCATCCTACCAGTCTGCCCCATTCGTTCTTGAGGAATGCCGGGATCGCGCCCGCTTCTTTGGGACCGACGATCACGCCGCAGCCGAGCTCTTCCTGCAGTTCGCCGCTGATGACCGCCACCAGACCCGGGATGACGAGCCGACGGTGGGCCTCGTCGAGTTTCTCAAACACCTCGCTCTTCTGCATGGCAGCCTTGATCTGCTCGGCGCCGAACTTGTCCGCGGCCCAGGCCGTCAGCACGCTCGTCCCCTCGGTGTCAACGGCCAAGACGCGGGTGGGGACACGACTGGCCTCCACTTCGCCCAAGACGGTATAGAAGGTCAGGGAGAAATTCGTGGTCACCAGCAGAGGAGCCTTGTCGTCCGGCTCGCCCACTTCGTAAAGCTTCGGCTCGACCTGCACAGGCTTCTGCGGGTCGATGTATATGCTCTGGCGCATGGTAAGGACGGGCAACACGTACTCGGGGCTATCCGCCCCCATCACCACAACGCCCGCGTACTTCGCCACGTACTGGCACGCCACGAGCGACTGCATGTTGGGCTCCTGCTGCCACGCGCGCGCCAGCACGGGGAACCCGAGGGGCCGGTAGCTGGATCGGATGGCTGCCCGCCGGCTCTGCGTCAGGAAGCCAAGCGTCTCGGCGGGGCTCGCCTCGCCCGGACAAAGCACCATTTCCTCCACCCCGGCGCCCTTGGCCTTCTGGCTGTCGGCGTCGCACTTCGCGAGGTCGCCTTCGACGACGATCGGCACCTTCGTCTCGGCAGCAAGCTGGATCAGTTCATCCGAAGGACCGTTCCTCTCCCAGAGCAGGGGCCGGCTATCGGCGATGGCCCTTGCAGCCCCGGCGAGCTGAGAGGCACTCTCAGCAATGAGGACCATTGGCAGCCCGAGGCCCCCTTGGATGGTGGCCGCAGCCGCCTTGAGCTTCGCGCCGTCTCCCGATGCGCAGTTCAGCGCAACTGCATCCACGGCAATGACTTCGCCCACCCGCTCGAACGTCAGCGCCTTGATGCGCTGTGCCTTGGCGTCGAGCTCGTCGGTGTCATTAACCAGCACCGCAAAGCCCGGCGGGTGATGGAACTTCTCGTCGTGCCGGAACATCACTGTCTCGTTGCCGATCTGGATTGCCCCCTCGCCCGCACCGATCGTGACCAGCTTCTGCGGAGGCTGGCTGGCCGCGCCCATCTCCGCCGTGGCTTCCTCGGTCACGTGAGGGCATTCCTCAAGCGCCGCCAGCTTGCCAGCGACCTTCATGGCGAAGGCCAGGCACGTAGGCACCCCGCAGTCCCCGCAGTTCGTCTTGGGCAGCAACTTGAAGATATCAAGTCCTGTAAGCGCCATTCTGTCACATCCTCTCTGCGTCTCGAGTCTTCAGGGGTGCGCAGGCACGCCGGCCTTGCGGCCGCCCCGCCACCCACCGGCACCGGCCCGGTCCGTCAGAACAGGGACGCCATCGTCAGGGCCGGATGTTCCACCTTCTGCAGGAACTCCAACAGCGCCGCCGAATCTTCGGCCACCGTCTCATCCGCGATCCTATCCACAAAGTCCGGCATGCCCATCGCCTCACCGCGCTCCCGTAGCGCGTCGCCCACGGAATCCTTCAGTTCCTTGGGCATCCAAACCATCCGGGCGAGGCCGCCCTCGAAACTGATGAACTTTTCGCTGAGCAGGTAGCGCCGGCCCACGCCGAGGAATCCGGGAGTCTGTATGCCCCCGCCGACGCTGCCGGCCAGGGTGCTGAAGGTCATCCCGATCGGCGTCATGCCGGCGAACTCCCGGTTGACGACCATGACCCCGTTCGCCTCCGGCACGATCGCCAGGATGCACTCGAAACACCCGCAGGAGGTCATGGGGCTGTCCATGAGCGAGTACTGGCAGTAACGCTCGACGCTGCGGTTAGTGGTGTCGTAGACAAATTTATTGACGCCTTCCCATTCGCCCCGGGCGGCGTCGATCGTCGTGCCCTTCTGGATGGG
>CAZHPE010000126.1:0-8799 GCA_964534775.1 uncultured candidatus Brocadiaceae bacterium | reverse complement strand
CGACTACCGAACCCTGCGGGACCTGGCGAACTATGCCGCCCGCCGTATCGGCAGCATGCGCCAGCAACTCATTAACCTCCCTGGCCTCCTCCCTGGGAAGCGCCTTCAGGACCGAATCGCGCTGCTCTTCCGGCAGCACCTCAAGCACGTCGGCCATCTCATCGGGGGCCATCTCCTCGACCGCGCGGGCCACCGATTCAGGCGCGGAGTCGGCCAGGTGTCCTACGGCAATCTCCCCCACCTCGCCCAGCACGGCACCGGCGGTTTCGCTCTCCAGCAGTCGGAAGACCTGCGCCCCGTGCTCTTCATCGAGATTCTCAAGGACTTCCGCCACGTCGGCCGGTGGCTGCCCGCCCAGCATGTCCCTCATCCGCTCCAGCTCCCTGGCGCGGATGAGGTTCGCCACCTAGTGCAAAAGGTCGCTGCGCGGGTTCATGGCGTCCTCTTGGCAAATGTGTCTGGCCACGGGCTTGCCTTCCTGAAAAGGGCCGTTGGGAGATCGGACACGAAAAAACCGCCCGCGTCCGTGTGGCCCGTATCGTGCATTATAGGCGCGCGGGGGCCTCCTGCAACAGCCGGCGCTCTGCGGCCGCCCCCTGGCCGGCGCCGTAAATTGCCGCGCCATCGCATCGCGCTGCCGGACCCTGGCAAACCGGAACGAAGCCGGCAGAATGTTTGTGCTTGACAGTTCCTGCCGGGTCCAGGTACACTCCACACCTTCCGAGGTGGAGTTGTGCTCCGCCTGCGGTTTGAGCGGCGTATCGGGTCTGGGGGCCCGCACTTGCACTACAGGCCAGACACTGCCTGGAGGAATCGCTCGATGAACACCCACAGCAAAGCACTCCTGAGGTGCACCATTGCCATGGTGCTCGTACTGGCCGCGTGTGAGGCGCCGCGCCAACTCGTGGTCGAGCGCGAGCCGGTCGAGCCGGGAATGGGGCCGCTCGACCCCGCCAGTCCCTTTCTGAATCTGGAAAGGGAGAGGCTGCGTCGCGTCTGGCTGCAGAACTTCAGGCAGGTTGCAGAAGAAAGGGTTCTCAGGGACGTGTACCTGACCGGCGGGCTCATCGTCGTCGAAATGGGCGACGGCAGCCTTTTCCACTTCGATGCCGACAACGGGGAATGGAAAGCCACCACGAGCCTCAAGAGCGCATTGGCCCAACCACCCGTCATGATAGGCGAACGCCTTTATGCGTTGACCGGACGCGGGCTGCTGGTAATCGCTGCCGATACCGGCCTGACCGAGGACCGATTCCGGCTCAAGATAGCCCCCACCGCGCCGCCCGTGGTCTTCGGCACCAGCCTGATTATAGGCGGAGGGAACGGGGATGTGGTGCGCATGGGGGGCGAGACCGGGTCTCGGATCTGGCGGGTGAGCGTCGACGGCCCAGTCGTCGATGCTCCCCTTTGCGACCCGCGCAATGTATACGCATCCGGCTACAAGGGGGAGGTTGTCTGTGCCGAGGGGGGGGAGGGGACGGTGCTCTGGCGATGGAAGCCGAAGCTGCCGTCCAGGGTCCTCAGCGGCCTGCTCCTGGCGGACGGCAAGATATACGTCGGTGACAACAGGGGGTTCATCTACTGCCTCGCCGCGCAGTACGGCGCGCCCCTCTGGAAGATCCCGGTGGGCGACCTGATCGCCAAAGCCCCTATCTACTCCGACGGCAAGATACTTATCATCACTACTACCGGTGACCTCCTGTGCCTTCGAGCCGGCAGTGAACCGACTCGACTGTGGCGCTACGCGGGGATCGAGCGCCTCGTGGCCACAGGCGCCAAGAACCTCTACTTCCTCACGGTCGACCAGAGCATCCTCGCCGTTTCAAGGGATCTGGGCAAGAAGCAGTGGAGGCGGCCGCTGGTGCAGGACTGTAAGATCGTATCCGATCCGTCGAAGTCGATTTTCTATGTGTTCCGGCCCAATGGGGCCATCATGGCAATCGACGAACTCGAGTAGCCGGCGGAGTGGCACGTCGCTCCCCGGGGCGGCGTGTGCAGCCCTACGCACAAAGCACAGGCCCCGACACGCGCAGTCTCGGGGCCTGTACGGTATTGCAGTTCGTGAGTTGTAACAGCGCGAATCCGCTAGGCGAACGCGCCGATAAGGTACCTTCCCCTGTAGGACCGCCGCGGCCGGCCGCGGGCCCCTGTCCCGGACCAAAGACCGCCGCACAACCTACTTCTCCCTCGGCCTCCTGCCCCTGCCTACAGATCCCTGGCCTGGACCGTCTTGCGTCCATTGGCTTCCGCGCGGCAAACGGCCCGGTCAAGGCAGCCGTGGATGCAGTCGTTGACCGCTTCCAGCACGTCCGCCGAACACATCATGTCCTTCGACCGGATGTGCTCTTTAACCTTCGAGCCGACACACAGCACTTCTTTCGACTTCGCAGCCTTCTTCTTCGCCATCAAAAGACCTCCCCTCAAATGGAAAGACTATTGGACAACACCTCATGTGAACACCTTGAATGATAAGAAACCGGCGAACGAATTGTCAAGGGCAAATCTGCCCAAAAAACAGAAGCGGGCCAAAATCGGCTCTTTCACGGCTTTTGCCCCACCGTTCATTGGCGAGTTTACGCGGCCGGCGGGCGTGCCGGGACGCGATCCCTTGACGGGGCGGCCGACTGATGCTATAGTTCGGCGGGCCTGTGGGCGCATGGCTCAGTGGCGAGAGCGCCTCCCTCACACGGAGGAGGTCGCAGGTTCGAATCCTGCTGCGCCCACCAGGTTGCCTTCCCTTTAGAGACACCTCCCCAAAGACCGGGTGCTCGGATTGCGCTACCGCTGCTCCTGCCCCGATGGTGTTCCTTGATCCTCAAGTCTCGCCTTCGTGCAATCATCTTCCGCCTCATCTGTGTCCTCAGCGGCAGGTCCGAGGTTGCGCCGCGCGTTGGGACGGCTTGACGGGCGCCTGTCCCGCCTCGCATAATGGCCGCGCGCCGGTGAGACGGACAGGCCCTTGGGAGTCCCGTCCCCAGCCGCACGAGAAGACATGGGAGGAGAAGCGATGGACATGTTGGAATGCATCAGGGGGCGCTGCAGCGTCAGGTCCTACTCCGACACCGACGTGGAGGATGACGCGCTGGGTCAGGTGCTGGAGGCGGCCCGCCTGGCCCCCTCGGCGTCAAATCGGCAGCCCTGGAAGTTCGTGGTGGTGCGCGATTCCCGGCTCCGCCGCAGGATCAGCGACGCAGCCGGTGGGCAACGGTTCCTGGCGGCGGCGCCCGTGGCCATTGCGGCCTGCGCGACCAGCACCGACCACATCATGCCTTGCGGACACCCATCCCACCTTGTTGATCTGGCCATCACCATCGATCACATGACCCTCGCCGCCAGGGCGCTGGGCTTGGGCACGTGCTGGATCGGCGCGTTCGACCAGCAGGCGGTCAAGAACCTGCTCGGTGTTCCTGACGAGGCCACCGTTGTGGCATTGCTGGCGCTGGGGCATCCGACTCTCTGGCCGACAGCCAGGTCGAGGAAGCCCCTGGAAGAGATCGTCTGCTATGAGCGCTGGAACGCTTGAGCATCAATGCCTCGACAGCGAGTGCAGCAGGCGACCGCGGGGGTCGGTCGCGCCCCGATGGATGGCGACACATTCAGCCCCGCACCCGATCCGCCGCACGGCTTATTCGATGCGGATACTGATCGATTTCTTCTCCTCGTCGATCTTCACCAGTTCTCCGCTGGCGCCCATCTCGATCATCTGCACGATCAGGGCCGCATCGATCTTGCCCAACTTACCCTCGGGCACCATCTTCAGGCCGGCCTCTGCCATACCCACGGGGATCTTCAGGTCGATGTAGGAGACATCGTCGGTTCCCTCGACGATCGGGGTGTGGTCAACGATCGTCACGTGCAGGCATTTCTTCTCTGCCACGGGTTCCCTCCTTGTCACTGTTTCTTCCGGGGAGATCTCAAATGTCTCCACCTCTTCCTCGCTCATCGCAACCTCCTTCGGTCAGTTCCGCAAAGCCGAAGCCCCATACATCATGTATCCTTATATCAGAAATAGCGGGCATGTCAACATCCGCTGCCGCTTTTCCCGCGCGGCACGCCCCATGACGGCAGTCTTACCGGAATCTGCGGCCATTCCTTGCCCCGCGGTAGCCCGGTCCGTTAGAATTCGCCGGTCGGCCGCAGATGGAAAGCAAGGTCGGCGATACCATCTTCTCACGTAGGGAGGCAGCCGTGAACAGAGGGAACCAGGATCCCCGCCAGCGGGGCCGCAGGCGGCTTCGGCCCGGATTCCAGGCCGATTTCGAGCTGCTGGACGCCACACGCCAGGAAACCAGTTTCGTGGAGCAGGACACCTGGCGGACGTTCCGCATCATGGCAGAGTTCGTCCAGGCCTTCGAAGCTCTGGCGACGATCGGGCCGGCGGTATCCATCTTCGGCAGTGCGCGGGCGGGCGAGGATGATTCCTACTACGAGAAGGCCCGCCTCACGGCGCGGCTGCTGGCCGAGCGGGGGATCGGGGTCATTACCGGAGCCGGCGAGGGCTTCATGGGCGCCGCCAGCCGAGGCGCAAGGGACGGAGGCGGCCTGAGCATCGGCCTCAACATCGAACTCCCCATGGAGCAGGAGCCCAACCCCTACCTGGACATCCTGGTGGATTTCCACTATTTCTTCTGTCGCAAGGTCATGTTCCTGAAGTATTCCATCGGCTTCATCCTGTTCCCGGGCGGTTTCGGCACGATGGATGAGATGTTCGAGTCCCTCACGCTCGTCCAGACCAAGCGCACCGAGAACTTCGCCGTTGTCCTGTTCGGCAGCGAGTACTGGCGTCCGCTGCTCGACTGGCTCCGCGACACCATGCTGGCGCGCGGCTACATATCGCCAGAGGACCTGGACTTGTACTACGTGACCGACGACCCCGTGGAAGCGGTCAACAAGATCGCTGAGCAACTGCATGACGTGGCCGAACGGCGGGCAGCCCATCAGGAAGGTCCGGGCGGAGACTGATCCGAGGCCCCGGGCTCGTGCGTCCAGGAGGTGAGTTCTGCGCGGACCGTGCCGAGGATGAACCCGGACTCCAGTTTCACCGGCAGCCGGCGGGCATCGTCGGTGATCCAGAGGCGGGCGAGACGGGGGGCATCCTTTTCCCCATCCCCCTCCCCTGCCGTGGCATCTACTTTGGACATCGCCAACTCCAGCACGCGCGTGCGGAAGGCGCCAGCCTGAACCGTTACGGCTTCCCTGCCAACGGCTGTGATGTCGACGCGGTAGACGTCATCCCGCTCGATCACGGCCAGACTCGTGGTTTCCCCCATCGGCAGGTCAATTGTGCGCGCGTACAGCATGGCGCCCGGCATGTCCAACCCGGTGGTGAGGGGGATTTCATGGGTGCGACGGCGTCGGCCCTTGTAGAGCTTCTGCACCGTGGTCGTCGCCACGCCGGCGGCGTGGTCGAAGGTTGTCACAATGCGTTTTGCTTTCGTCTTCTTGCGGACCGTCCTCTCGCTCCTGGCAGGCAGCATCGTGAGCGGGTCGATCCAGGTCTTTCCCTGGACACTGTAGCTGGCCAGCAGCTCGACCGCCTCCGTCGTGCCGCCCTCAAACTCGGCCGCCAGCCACCGCCTGCCGTGCTGCTCCTCCATGTGCAGGCGTATGTGCGCGTAGCCGAAGCGCAGTTCCTCCAGAGCTATCTCGTATTGCGCGCGCTCCCCCACGAAGAGTGCCTCGGCAGGCCGGTCGCTGTCTGAGACATGGGTCTCCCCGCCGTCCGCCGGAAGCCGCGGGTCCGGCCTGAGCGTGAGGACCGCCAGGACCGACAGGTCCGCAAGCAGCGCCGCCGCCGCGAGCAATACCGCCAGCCGCCGGTGTCTCTTGCGCATTCTATGCACTCGCTCCGTCACGGGTATAGCCGCTGCTCCGGTCGGTCTCACAACCTCATTCTACTATGTTTTGGGACCGGGGATGGTCGGCAATAGGCTGCACAGCATACGCGACCAGGGGGGTGTCGTCCATGTCGTGTACGACAGAAAACTCAACCACCAGAGAGCTACAACATAGGACTTGGTCACGGGTTCTTCCCCGAGAGGTGCTTCCACGTGCATTCCCAGAATCGGAACTGGTCTACGCCGATCGCCACAACGGGAAGGGGCAAGTTTCGCGTAGGAGCCCTGCTTCTGACCAACACGCCTGACAAGCAGGTGGGGCTGTCCATGGTCATACGTCCTCCGGGCAGCGCGTATGTAGGCTGGCAGCAGTGGGACGGCACAAAATGGTCCCGTCTGAAGCAGGTTAGTCCGACATTGTCGAGCGCAGTCGCGTATGAGGGCGGGAGCTTCCTGGACAGGTGGGGGACGCGCATGACCTGGTGGCAGAGCGGGGACTTCAAGTACACCGTGACGACTTCGGGTTCGGACGGAAGACTCAGGAGTCAAGAATTCATATCATACGAGAATCCCCCGATCCTCGCGTTTCACACGTCAGGAGCGGTTCTCATGTTGTGTCCCTACTATGACACTCCAGGTGACCTTCGCGCGTGGGACGGCCAGAGGTGGACGGAACCTTTGGGCTGTCCCCATGGAATGTACCTGACCGCTTCTCCTTCCGGCACGGTCTACGTTGCCGGGTGGCAAAGGGAGCAACTCGTCGCCCAAGAAGTCATTTTGCAGGAGGTACGCGCAGAAACGTCCGCGCAAGAGGGCGGTAAGGGAGAGTGATGGGCGTCTTGTCCGTGCTGTCGCCGGCCACGGGTACCGTGCTACTGAGTTTGGTCTCTGCGCATCTTACACGGTCAGTGCGGGTTCAACCCCACGGTCTTCTACCGATGGCAGAAGGCGTTCTTCGAGAACGGCGCGGCCGCCTTCGAGCGCCGGGCCGTTCTATGATGTGGCCCTTACCGACTGACCCGTATCGTTACCGTCTCCCGAGTTCCGGTGGCCGTGTCGGTGAACTCGAGCTTCCACCTTCCCGTTGGCTCGTTCCGGGCCAGCGGCAGAGCAAAGCTCACCTCGCCACCGGCGGTCTCGAGCGCCTGCGACGTGTAGCTGGCGGTCTCGCCGTCGGGACGCACCGCCTGAAGGTGGACTACGTGCCGTTCCGCTGCTACGCCGCCGGTGTCCATCGACACGCTTCCGCTCACATCCTCTCCGACGCGGTAAGCGCTCCTGTCGAGGCTCACCTTCAGCCCCCTTACCCTATACGGCAAGACGCTGAAGATCTTTATCCCGCCGGGCTCAATGTGCGCGGCCCTAACAGAACTGTGGCCCAGGTACTTGCCCGCCAGCGCGTCATACCAGTGCCCGCCCCGCGCAAGCTCCAGGGACACCGGGCTTACGCCCTCGTCCTTGTGCACACGCCTCTTGGTAAGGCTCACGTACTGCGCCCTGCCGTCCACGTGATATGGCACCTCCAGACCGGGCAACCAGCGCTCGGTCTCGTACGCCGGCGCGGGCTCAAGGCCTCTCAGCCAGCCGCCTTCGGGCCTGGCCACCCTTATCGGCCCCTCTATGCCGTGGGCCTCGAGCACAGCGCCCAGAATATTGGCCAGCATCCGGTTGTGGTCTGGCTCTCCGATGTAGTAATACCGGGTGTCCGGAACGGCAAATCCCTTGTAGTAGTTGAACGGTATGTTGAGGCTTACGACCGTGCCGGCCCCGACCCTGTTGTACGTCACCAGCGGTATGCCATCGGCCTCAAAGAGCGCCGTGGCCCCCTGGAGCCGCACCGCCGGGTCGGCCGGGAACTTCTGCTCTATGTTCCGTATCGGCACTCCCAGGTACTCTCCGCTCAGGTCCGCCGTCACCATCCGGCGTCCCAGCTCCCTGTCGTAGCTTATGCCGAACAGCTCCTCCATCACGCCGCCGGAGCGGAACCGACCGTACCCGTCCGTTACGCCGGCCCGCACGTCGGCGATCAGCAGGCCGCCGCCTTCCACGAACTTCTTGAGGGCCGCCGCCTCTTGCTCGCTCACCGCCACGGACAGGGGCATTATCAGCACCTCATGGTCATCCAGCCCACCACTTACGATCTGCTCGTCAGCCACAAATGTGTACTGATGCCCCACATAGTCGGCAAGCAGGTGATGGAGAAAGTGAACGTGGAAGTTATGTCCGCTGTTGCCGGCACCGAATCCCGGCAACATCCTGGCCGTCAGGCGGCTGGCAATGGAGTGGTGCACCGCTATGGGGCCGTAGTCCCTGGGCGCCTTGTTGCGGTCGAACAGGGGATAGAAACCCTGGCGAATCCGGACGACCTGGTCGCTCAGCACCTGGAACGAAGGGTTGGGCATGAGGCCGGGAGCAAAGGACGTCTCACGTCCGCCTACCCCACCCGAATACCACCAGATGCTGCTGAACCCGCGCAGCAGGGCCGTCCACACCCGCCAGTGCTGCCATTCCAGGTCCGTCTGTTCCTCGCGGCGGACGAAGGCATTGTACAGGTACCCACCGTAATACATCCCGAGGAATGTGTCGGGTTTCGCGAAGGAGCGCGCCTCCTCGTACGGCAGGATATACGCGTCAATCCCGTACGGGGCGAACATCCCGAAACCTCTAACGAACGAATACCAGTCATGGCCGGACGTCGCGTGCGGCCACATCATGCAGCCCGTCCCCAGGCGGGCATGGGGGTCGACCTGTTTGATGGCATCATGGGCCGTGCGGGAGGAATGGTACCAGGCTGCAATATGGCTCAGCCACTGGTCCACGAGGCGGCTGTAGTTTCGGCTCTGGTTAGCCTGCCGCAGGAAGTCCGCCTCCGATATCATCTTGCCTTCGTATCCTTCCGGCACCTCACCCCGGATGACGGGGTAGACCGCGTCGAACGACGTGTAAGTCGTGTCCCACTGTG
>CAZHPE010000125.1:0-8914 GCA_964534775.1 uncultured candidatus Brocadiaceae bacterium | reverse complement strand
CTCCTGATCGTGGGACGGACGTCTCTTCCTGTCTACCGCCGCTATCTGGACCACCTTCGCACCAGGCGGTACCCACAGCTGCGCGATAAGGTCCACATTCTTGGCGAAGTCACGGATGGTCAGCTCAAGACGCTCTATGAGAGCAGCTCGGCATTTGTGACCATGAGCGAGCACGAGGGCTTCTGCTTGCCGCTGGTTGAGGCCATGCACTTCCAGATACCGGTATTCGCCTATGCCCAGCCCGCCGTGCGCGAGACCCTCGCTCGTTCCGGCCGTGTCTTCTACAGGAAAGATCCCGATTCCCTTGCATCTGCCATATTCCAGGCGGTGCATGACGAGCAGGTCCGCCAACAGATCCTGGAGCGCCAGAACCGACGGTTCGAGGAGATTGCCCGACAGGCAGACGGAAGCAAGGTCTGGGCCGCGCTGGAGGAAATACTAGCCCTTGATGAGAGTGCTTCTTAACACGTATCCGGTGGCCTTTGACCCGCCCGGGGGAGGCGAGGTCCAGCTGCTCGAGTCGGCCTTCGCCCTTCGGAAACGGGGGATAGAGGTCAAATTCTTCGACCCCTGGCATCCCCAGTTCGACTCGGTCGACGTGGTCCACTATTTCTCCGTTCAGGGGGGCTCCATGAATTTTTGCGACCATGTCAAGAGGCGCGGGCTCCCCCTATTGATTTCCCCGATCCTCTGGCTTACCGAGCTGAATCGGTCCCGCATGCCGCTCGGCGAAATCCGGGACCTGCTCCACCTGTGCGACATGGTGCTGCCCAACTCAGAGGCCGAAGCCGGGCAGCTTTCGGAGAACTTCGAGCTGCCCGGGGATGCCTTCCACGTGGTCCGTAACGGAGTCGCACCGGCGTTTGCACGTCCGACACCCGGACGCCTGTTCCGGGATCGATACGGCATCGATGGTCCCTTCGTGCTTAACGTGGCCAACGTCGAACCCCGCAAGAATCAACTCCGTCTCATAAGTGCAGTCCGCCGGATAGGACTCGACCTCGTGATCGTGGGCGAGGCGCGAGACCCCGGATGCCTGCGCCAGTGCCTGAAGGAAGGCCGAGGCTTCGTCCGTCACGTCGGCCGCATTCCCCACGAGGACGATCTGCTTAGATCGGCCTACCGCGCCTGCGAGGTGTTCGCTCTGCCCAGTCTGCTGGAGACGCCGGGCCTGGCTGCGCTGGAAGCCGCGGCGGCAGGGGCCCGAGTGGTGGTCACAGAGGAGGGTTCCGCGAGGGAATACTTCGGCGAGGGGGCCTTCTACGTCGACCCGGGGAGTGAGGAGAGCATCCGCCGCGCGCTTCGGACGGCCCTGGATGCCGACTGGGACGAGGGCCTGCAGCAGAGGGTGCTTTCGAATTTCACGTGGGACCGCGCCGCCTCGGAACTCTGCGAGGCGTACGAACGCGTTCTGAACAGTCGAGGGCGACAACAGCCATGTGGCCAATCAGGCTTTTCAACGCCTACATGCTGAATCCGCTGGCCGCGCGCTGGCTGGGCCGTCGCATAGGGCGCAAGGTGAAAGTCCTGCGCGCGGAAACCTCCCTCGCCTCCGAGGAGCGGTACCGGAGACA
The DNA here is from genome assembly GCA_964534775.1 of uncultured candidatus Brocadiaceae bacterium. Classification (GTDB taxonomy): domain Bacteria; phylum Planctomycetota; class Brocadiia; order SM23-32; family SM23-32; genus CAZHPE01. Next base: position 7,340 of record CAZHPE010000125.1, on the reverse strand, counting down.
ACTGCGACGGCTGGTGGAGATGCTGGAGCGGGCCGGGCGGAAAGTGCCTTATTACCGCGACCTGTTCCGGCACCGAGGATTCGACGTCGGCCGGGTGGCACGCGACCCCCGCCATCTGCGAAAGCTGCCCTGTCTCACCAAAGAGATCATCCAGGAGCAGGGTGATCGCTTGCTCGCCGAGGACGTCGATGTGGCCCGGCTTCACGAGCGGAAGACCAGCGGCTCGACTGGAGTATCCGTCTCAGTCTATTATTCCCAGGAGGCTCTCGACTGGACCGCAGCCGTCAACCGGCTCGTGCTGGAGTGGGCCGGCAAGAAGCCGTACGCGCAGGAGGTTCATCTCGCCAGCCGCTTCCCCGAGGCCTTTCCCCTGAAAGATCGGCTAAAGGAGCGGGTCAAGTGCGCGTGCTTGAACAGGAAGAACATTTACACCGCCTCCTTCGAGGATGCGGCGCTGAACCGGGTCTGGCGACGGCTGCGCAGCATCCGGCCTTATCTGGTGCAGGGGCACCCGTCCACCATGTACGCCCTGGCGGACTACGCCCGCCGGCACGGACTTCGGGCGAAAGGGACGTTCCAGGTCTTCGAGTCGACGGGGGAACTGCTTGACGCCAACAAGCGGCGGGCTATCGGCGACGTTTTGGAGTGTAGGGTCGTCGACAGGTATGGGAACGCCGAGTTTGGGGTCGTCGCCTACGAGAAGTCGGAGGACCGTGGCACAGGGCTGAGCCTGCTGGAGCCCGTGGTCTGGCCCGAGACGATGGAGGCGGAGGAGGGTCACAGGGAGTTGGTGCTCACAGCGCTTCTCAACGACGCGATGCCCCTCATTCGCTACCGAACTGGAGACTTGGCACAAGTGGTGCGCGACTCCAGCGGGTGCCGCCTGCAAGGCCTCTGCGGGCGTGTACACGACGTCGTCTCCATCGGCGGCAGGGGCTATCCCACCCATTACGTGCAGGATCTGCTGGACAGGCTGGGCGGGATCAAGGAATTCCAGGTCGTGCAACGTGCAGGGCGACGGCCGCTGCTGCGGCTGGTCGTGCCGCAGGTCCTCAGAAGGACAGAGATTCGAGAGCGCCTGGCCGGCTGGTGGGGACAGGGGCTGGAGGTGGAGTTCGTGGAGCTGCACCAACTGGTTCGTAGGGGCAGGCTGGGCAAGTTTCGCTACGTGGTCCATGCCGACAATTGTCGCACCGGCCAGGAAGATGAGCGAAAGCCTGCGGTCGGAGGTACTCCAGCAGGGAGAAGCCAGTGAGACGCTACCTCTGAAGCTGCCCGGCGGTCGAGAGAGAAGCGGCCCTGGTAAACCTGGCCCTATGCAGCGTGAGAAGCGTCGGCCGTGCGGCTCTCCGACGGCCGTAGAGGTGAACTGATGCCCGGAAGTGGGCCCTTATGTTCGTGTCCTTTGTCCCCCCTGGGGGGCTTCTACGGGGCGGAGAAGGACCTGACGGAGCATTAGTGTCCGCCTGAGAGCCGGTGCCCCCCTGCCGGGAAGTCTTGTCCCCGTCGCCGGTCCGCCGTCACCCTGGGGACAGGTGTCGTGCCTTCCACCGTACGCTGAAGGCGGGTGTTCGGCGGCCCGTAGGCACATCCGCAATGAGGCTTCCGTTCCGTCCCGCCTCGATATGAACGGAGTCACGCCGCACCAGCCAATCCATGCACTCTCCCATGGATGGCCACCAGACGCCCTCGGCGGCCCGCATGCGGGTGATGAACGCCTCGTGAACCCGCAGGCGCACCTCTTCTGACTCCCAGCCGTACTGGTAACGTCTTGAGAAAGCGTGGTCCAAATAAGAGAAGATTGATCGAGCCCTCCGGTGGGCGTCAAAACACTCCTCGTAGACATCCAGTGAGCGGCCGTAACGCTCGTAACATTCCCCGTGCAGCATGCACTGGGCGCTCAGGGACACGATCCTCGCTTCCGCCCCCGGCACCTGTCCGGCGCGGCCAAGAAGAAACTGCGGCTCTGCTCCTATCCGGCCTCCGACGAATCCCTTATAGCCGGCCTCCGCCAGCGCCCTGACCGCGTAGGGCGGGGTCTGGTGGAAAGGAGAGACGGCGTAGCGCACCGGGGCGGCCGCCGGGAAGCGGGCATTGAGCCGGCTGCGCGACTCTTTGGCCTCGCGGAGGGCGGCGCGGTAGCTTCCGCTCCAGGCGGGCTCGTGTCTCACCGAATGGGAAAGCAGCGATCCCCTTGAGTCCAGGGCCTCCTTGATGACGACCGTGTCCTCATTGCCCAGGGGAAGCCCGGCTCTCAGGGCTATCGAAAGCGGTAGACCCAGGGAGCGGTAGAGCTCAAGCAGCGGTCGAGCCGATTCCACCGCCTCGTCGCAGTCCACCCGCATGGTAACCGCGCAGCGGTAGCCCGCAGGCACCTGTTCCAGGCAGGGCAGGCAAACCAGCTCCTCATGCCTGTAGTCAGCGAAGAAAACCTCCACCAGGTTCCACTCCAGGCTGTCCACGGGCCCCACGGGGCGATTGAACCAGAGCGCGGAGCCCGAGGCAGCGTCGAGGACGGCGGCGTAGGAGAACAATTCCCCTTCCTTCTTCACCCTCAGGCCGGCGAGTTGCACCGCCCCAGCGGTCCTCAAGGGCGCCGCCAGCGACCAGCAGTTACCATCCGCCCCTACGCGGCCGAACCCCATGTTGTTCCACTCGTCCCCGTAGTCGTAGCGGCAAAGGGGCCGTCGTTTCAGTATCGCCTCGGTCGCCAGAGGGTGGTCGCCACCGTAGCGGATGATGCCGGGGCTGGCGTTCCAGGGGGCCGCCAGGTCAATCACCGTCTCGGCCCATCGGGACCGGATCATCCCGTCTGATACGCTCTCCAATCCCAGGACATCAGCAACGGGTTCTGCCACGTGTCCCAACACCAGTGCCTTTCCACCCCCGGCCAGCACCTCCTCCAGCAAGGGGCGCGCCTCTCCGCCCGGTTCTATGAGAACGGCGGCCCGGGGTGCGCGGGAGAGCCGCCCGTATTGTCCGCGCTGCACCTGCCGGCGGGTAAAGGAACGGACAAGGGCCGCCTCGACCACTTCGGCGGTTTGCGCGTCGGCGGGTCGGTGAAGGACGAGGATCTTCATTCGGTTGCCCCCGGCGGGGGATCGCCGGACCTGACAAGCGCCGTGAGGGTCTCCGCAATCCTCTGGGCCGCCCGGCCATCTCCGAACGGATTCTCAGCGGCAGCCATGGAGCGGTAGAGTTCCCCGTCCTCCAGCAGCCTCTCTGTCCACTCGAGCAATTCGTCGGCGTCCGTTCCAACTAATCGCGCCGCTCCGGCCTCGATGGCCTCTGGTCGCTCTGTGGCCTCCCGGGTGACCAGGACGGGCTTTCCCAGGGAGGGCGCCTCCTCCTGGATGCCCCCAGAATCGGTTATGATCAGGTAGGTCCGGCTCATAAGGTAGACGAAAGCGAGGTAGTCCTGAGGCTCGATGAGTCGTACGGAACCGCAATCGCCGAGCATGCGGAAGACGGGCTCCCGCACGCAGGGGTTGGGATGGACCGGATAGACTATCTGCACCCCTTCTCGTCGGCTGATGAGTCGCAGTGCCCTGCAGATGCGCTCCAGTCCCGCCCCGAAACTCTCCCTGCGGTGACCAGTGACAAGCACCAGCCTGTTAGCCGGTTCCAGGAAGGAAAAGCGTCTCTCCAGCCCCCGGCGCAACTCCTCGTCGCACTCCAGTCGGTGCTTGGCGAGTAGCAGGACGTCGACCGCCGTGTTGCCTGTAAGGCGTATCCGCTCCGCCGCCACGCCTTCTGCCAGAAGTTGTCGGCGTGCCCGCTCCGTGGGCGGAAAGTGAAAAGCGGCCACCTGGGTGGTCAGGCGCCGATTCAGCTCTTCGGGCCAGGGAGCCTCCAGGTTGCCGGTGCGCAGGCCGGCCTCCACGTGGGCGACAGGGACGCGTTCGTGAAAGGCCGCCAGGGCAGAGGCAAAAGTGGTAGTGGTATCTCCCTGCACCACCACCCAGTCCGGCCTGCATCCTCTGACAACCTCGCCCAGGCCTCGCAGCACCCCGCAGCTCAGGCCAGCCGGATCCTGGTCCGCCTCCATGAGATTCAGGTCGAAATCCGGCTCGATCCCGAAAAGCTCGGTCACCTGCTCCAACATCTCCCTGTGCTGACCGGTGGCGCACACCAGTGTCTCTATGGGGTTCTCCCGCAGCGCCCGCACGACCGGGACCAGTTTGAGTGCCTCCGGACGCGTGCCCATCACCACCAGCACCCGCCCGTGCGCACTTTGCGATCTGTTGACGGGCATTTTCGCCGACCCCATCCCGAAGAGCAAAGCCATCCGCCAGCGAGCAGCATACTGTATTCGCCGGCATGCGATCCTATAAAGGTCTCCTGCCCGGGCCACCCACGCTCAAGCGGCGGCCATCATTGGTGGCGTGCGCTCAGCGCCAGGGCAACGCACCGCTCTATCATTGGAAAACGTCTGCGCCAGGAGTACCGGCCCGCCATCCGGCGCCGTGCGACGGCCTTCGCGTTCCCTTCCGCCAGGCAGCGTTCTGCTGCTTCAATGAACCCGTCCGGCCCCTCGGCAAAAGCCACCACCTCTGCAACGGGCTCAGCAGTCAGAGCCGGCAGCGGCGTGGCAACCACCGGTTTGCCGGCGGCCAGGTACTCGAAAGTCTTCAGGGGCAGGGAGGCGTCCGTGACGGCGTTTCGCCGGAAAGGTATCAGGCACACGTCCATCGCGTGGATGTAGCCGGGCACCTCCTCCGGTCGGCGAGGCCCCAGCAGGTGCACGTTTGGAAGGGAGCGCAGCTCTGCCGGATCGGTCGAGGGGTCGCCGACCCCGAGGGGTCCCACGATGACAAGGGACCAGCGGGGCCGCCCCCGGGCTAGCCCAGCGAGCAGGCGCAGGTCGGTCTTGTACGATGCCACGTTTCCCACGTATCCCATCACCGGCGACGGCAGCCCGGCGACGTCCTCCGGCAGCCTGTCAGGAGGCGCCCGGAACCGCTCCACTTCTGCCACGTTGGGGACGCATTTCACCCTGGCGCCTAGGTTCTGAAGTCGTCGGGCCAGTGGCCGAGAGGTGGCGAGGCAGAGGTCCGCGGCCAGCGCTAGCTCCGCCTCATGGCGCTCGATCGCGTTCGCGTCGACGCCGGGGTTGCCGGCGTAGTAGTCCACACAATGATATATCACCCCCTCCTCGTCCAGGCATCCCACAAGAGGCAGGCCTGTGGGCAGGAAGCTCCAAATGATGGGACTGCCGAACCCGAGACGACGGGCAGCCCGCACGCAGGCCCGCCGCAGCATCTGGTTGAAGCGCCGGGCCAGCCCCCGCCCATGGAAGGGCGCTGCCAGCGGCGAAAGCACGAACAGGTTCGGCCGCACCAGCGGAGGAGCCCGGCCCACGGACCTGACCCATGCGCTCAGGCGCCGGCCCACTTTCTGCAGGTCGGCTCTATGAGTGAGCCGGGGGAAGCGCAGCCCCGGGGATTCCACGAAGAGCACCTTGTTGCGGGCGGCAAGGCGGGTGGCGATGTGATGGCAGTTGACGGGGCCGACGTTCTGCCAGGGGGCGCTTGCCAGGATCACAATGTGCCGATTTTCCAGCAACCGCGCACTCCCCTCTGGGGATCCCCGATGTGAGCCGGCTAGAAGCACCGGTGTTCATAACGCACGTTACTTCGAAGCCGGCTGAGAATTATGATGCATTGCGTCGCGACAGCCAGTTCTCAAGATGCCGACGGCAGTCGTGCCGGAAGGCTTCGCCCGAGAAGTTCTCCGCGTTGGCCCTTATGCGGTCAGGTTTGAACTGTGTCTGTTGTGCCTCCAGGCGCCGCACGGCTTCAACCAAAGATTCCGGTGTCGGCGCATCGAAAAACAGGCCGGTCTCCTCTTCGATCACCGTCTCTGTGGCGCCCCCCTTTCGGTAGGCAATCACAGGTCTGCCGCTGGCCTGCGCCTCCAGGGAGGTGATGCCGAAATCCTCCTCTCCCGGGAAGACAAGCGCCCGGCAGCCGGCGTAATACCCGGGGAGCCGGTCCGGGCCGACGTGGCCTTTGAACTCGATGGTCGGACCGGCAGCTCTCTCCAGACGTCTTCGCTCCGGACCCTCTCCCACGATGACGAGGGGTCTGCCGAGACGCGTGAACGCTTCCACGGCCAGCTTCACCCGCTTGTAGGAATTGAGTTGAGATACCACCAGGTAGTACCTGCCCGGCCCGCGCGATACTTGAAAGCGCGTCAGGTCAACCGGGGGATGGATGACCGTGGCCTCGCGCCGATAGTATTCCTTTATCCGGCGCCGGGTCGTGCGCGAGTTGCAGAGGAAGTGGTCCACCCTCTGGGCCGCGACGAAATCAGCGGTTCTCAGGTAATGGCTCACCAGGCGGAAGGATAGCCCTTTCACCAGTCCGCTGCAGTCTTCCCGCAGATAGTCATGGTACATGTTCCACAGGTAACGCGGGGGAGAGTGGCAGTAGCAGACGTGCAGCGTTTCCGCAGGGGCAAGGACACTCTTGGCCAGGCTGGCATCACTGGACAGGATCAGATCATAGCCCCGGAGGTCGAACTGTTCGAAAGCGAAGGGCATAGCGGGCAGGTAGTAGGGATAGTAGCGCCGAGCAAAGGGGAGTTCTTGCACAAAGGACGTGATGATATCGTGCCTACGGATGCCCTCGGACAGCCGACGCTTCCGCGCCACAAGCGTGTAGATCTCCGCCCCGGGAAACATCGTGCAGAAGTGCTCCAGAACCTGCTCCGCCCCGCGCATCGTGACCAGCCAGTGGTGTACAAGGGCAACCTTCGGGCGGAGCAGGGCTTTCACTCTAACATGCTCCTTGTCCCCGGAGGACGGCGGCGAAGCTGGCCAGTAGTATTCTCAGGTCCAGAAAGATGCTCCAGTGCCTCAGGTAGTGGAGGTCGTGGTCTCGCCGCTTCTCCACGCTTGTGTTCCCTCGCAGACCATGGACCTGAGCCCAGCCGGTCATCCCTGGCTTGACCCTGTGCCGTGTCATATAGCCAAGATAGTCCTCGCGGAACTGGTTGACGAAACAGGCGCGCTCCGGCCTGGGGCCGACTAGGCTCATTTCTCCTTTGAGCACGTTCCAGAACTGCGGGATCTCGTCTATGCTGAATCGCCTCAAGAGCGTTCCAACGCGGGTCCGACGCGGATCCTCTCTGGTGGCCCAGGTTGGCCCGGTTTCATCTTCGGCGCCCGGAATCATGGACCGCACCTTGTGGAGCGTGAACTCCTGTGCGTTCAGCCCCAGGCGCCGCTGGGCATGGAAAACCGGACCCCTGCTCTCCAGCCGCACCAGCAGCCCGCCGAGGAGCGCTACCGGCCCTCCCAGTGCGAGGCCCACCGCGGCTCCTATGACGTCCAGGGC
>CAZHPE010000124.1:0-8962 GCA_964534775.1 uncultured candidatus Brocadiaceae bacterium | reverse complement strand
CATTCTTCGCTCTGCCACGGCCGAAAACTATGACCATCTGGGAAATGCGGGATGACATGGTAATGTAGTGAAGAGTGTCCGCAAGGTCAAGCGGTAATTGCCCCTGCACATGCCATCTCGATCCGGGAATGGCGGGAGAAGGTCGATAAGACAGGCCGGTGGACATGTGCGCGGCCGCCGGTCTGCGTCTCTGAAACCATGCCGGCGATCAACGGGTCCTCAAGGGTCGCCGCCTCGCCTCTTCCCGCTGCCGCTATCGCTGCCGAACCGCCGCGAGTCCCGGCAGCGTGCCGGGAGTGTAATCCGGGCGCCAGGAGTTGACAATCCCACACCGGCGACATACCATCGTGACGAAGGATAGGTTTGTTCTTCTCGGCGGAGAGGAACCCACGGTTTCCGTTCCGGGTCGGAACGTTCTCGCGTGTTGTCCTGTGGGCCTTGCGCCGGCCAAGGGGAAATGTTTCGGGCATAGTTTCCTGCTCGGGGAGTGGCGCAAATGAACTCAGTCGAACGCGTCCTTGCGGCATTGCGGCGTGAGGAACCGGACCGCGTGCCCATGATGGAACTGCTGATCAATCCACAGGTTGCCAGCGCGGTCGTTCCGGACTGCCTGGACGGCGCAGACTGCATGGATCGACTCGGCATGGATGTAGTGGCCCATCTGGCATTGTCGTTCGGCGTTGTTGAGGACCGCGAGGACGGGACGTACGTGGACGAGTGGGGCGTTACATATGCCGGCACGGCCAACGCCGTGGGGCATCCACTCCACGGCCCGATCGCCACGATGGAGGACCTTCGGCGCTACGAGCCCCCTGACCCGGCCGCGCCGGGGCGGCTGGGCATACTCCATGATATAGTTCGGCGTTACAAGGGCCGCCGGGCGGTGCTTTTTCATCAGCGCGTGTCCTTCATGTGGGCGGCGTACCTGAATGGTCTGGACAACCTTCTGGTCAACTTCCTTCTGGAACCGGATTTTGCGAGCGCTCTCCTCGACATGGTCCTGGAGGTGAACATCGGCATCGCGCGGCGGGCGGTTCGCGCCGGCGCAGACGTGATATCTCTCGGTGACGACTACGCCTACAATAGCGGGCCGATGATGAGCCCGCAGGTCTTTGAGCATTTCTTGCAGCCCCGACTGAAGCGGATGGTCGAGGTGATACACGATGAGGGGGCGCTTGTAATCAAGCATTCGGACGGCTACCTCTACCCGTTGCTCGATGCGATCGCCTCCTGCGGCCCGGATGCGCTTCATTCCATTGAGCCGTCCGCCGGCATGGATCTGGCAACGACCAAGGGCCTCGTAGGGGACCGGATGGCCCTTATCGGCAACGTGGACTGCGGGGAGCTTCTGACCCGCGGGACGCCGGATCAGGTTCGGGAAGCCGTCCGGCAGTGCATACGCGATGCGGCGCCCGGCGGCGGATATCTCCTGGCTTCCAGCAACAGCATTCACGTCGGCGTCAAGCCGGAGAACCTTCTGGCCATGGTGGAAGCCCGGCTGGAGTTCGGGGAGTATCCGATCAAGGCGGCGTAGCACGGGCCGGGATGTCCTCTTATCGACCGGCGCGCCTCAGTGCCGTTCTGTTGCGGAGGGGCTTCTTGCGCCCCGCTTCCGACAGCCGGCCCGCCACAGCGGGGCAGCAGAACCTTGAAAGTGCTTCCCCGACCGGGGTTCCCCTCGACCATGATCGCCCCGCCGTGCCCGCGCACGATGCATAGCACCGCCGCACGGCCCCGCCCTCGCCCCGTGAACTTCGAGGTGAAAAAGGGGTCGAAAGCATTCGCTTTCGTCTCCTCGTCCATCCCACTGCCGGTGTCAGAAACCTCCAGGCATGCGTAGGCGCCTTCGGGAACATCCCGGCTACGCTCTGCCACGGCCGAAAGATAGGGCCATCTGGAAAATGCGGGTTGAGCCGTTTGCCAGCAACGCAAATTCTGCCCCGTCGTCAAAGGAATACCTCACTAATTGTTCTTCATGGTCTGCCAGAGCTTGGGTCGGCCTCTTGGTCTCGACAAAGTAGGTCTTTCTATAGCCAACCATCAGGCAGTGGTCTACGTAGCCGCTTCTTACTTGAAACTCCGGCACAACCTCGGATAGGTCGTCCCTATTCCAGCCGAGCTGTGCAAGAAGTGGCAGCACGATCCCTTGGCGAATTGCCATTTCGGAGTACGAGGGAATCTTGTCGTCCGCACGTAGGCGCGACAACAACTACAAGAGCGAGTCAACCATGTCTCGTGTCCCTCAGGAACTCAGAGTGTACGTCGTCAGGCAAACGAGACACTTGGGCGCTTTTGAGCTGATACGGTTTCTCCCGGCTCGGTCCTTGCCGTAAAGATGCCACCCGCTAGGGCGGATGGCAACGCTCTTAGCGCCAGCTCTTGCGCCTCCTTTCTTCCATGGTTTGACACTTGAGCGCTTTGCCTTTGGCGTATCCCTGTGCAATCCTTGCACGAAAAAGGCCCGAAAGCGGGAGACTAACTCGGCCTCCCGTCCCCGAAAGCAACGGCTTCGCCACAACGTCGCGGCGGATGCGCTGGCATTCGAAGGCCGCCCGTTCCCCGGCCCGTACACCGGCGAAGGGCCACTCCCCTTGAGCCGTGCCCGTGAAGACCATTGCAACGCTTCGCGGGGCGGGTTCCAATCCCTTTTCTCACCACGAAGAACACGAAGGACGCGAAGGAGAACCACGGACGCCCAGGCGACGCCACGCCCGCCATGCAACGCCCCCGCCGTCCCGCCGCCCGATCTTGTTGATCCCGTTATCCTGTCAGGTTCGGTCTTCACGGACGAGAAAGAAAACGAAGGCCCACGTGCGCCCATACTGGACAGCCCGCGCGCCCTTGCGCTCAGGCCCGCGGCGGCGGTATAGTCCACGCTCCGAATCCGGTCACCTGCTGAGGTGGGCTCATGGTCCGCGACCTGATAAGACTGCTGCGCCCTCACCAATGGACAAAGAACGTGCTGTGCCTGGCGGGGGCTGTCTTCGCCGGCAAGCAGCTCCTGTCTGAGGAGCGGCTGCCGCAGGCGCTGCTGCTGGACCTGGCGGTCTTCGGCATCTTCTGCATCGCATCCTCTGCCACGTATATCTTCAACGACATCGCGGATCGGAAGCGCGACCGCCGGCATCCGAAGAAGCGCCTCCGCCCCATTCCCAGCGGCGCCGTTCCGCTCTCGGTCGCGACGGCGCTGGCGATTGTCCTGGCCGTCGGCGCGCTGGCAGGCGCGTGGGCCCTGGGCCTTTCCACGCTCCTGTGCATGGCGCTCTACGTCGGCAACAGCCTGGCCTACTCCAAGGTGTTCAAGCACGTGGTGCTGGTCGACGTGCTGTCCATCGCCTTCGGGTTCGTCCTGCGCCTGCTCGCCGGCATCTACGTCCTCAAGGTGCCGGCAACCTCGTGGATCGTGCTGTGCACGTTCTTCTTGGCCCTGTTCCTCGGGTTCGCCAAACGCCGGGCGGAGCTGCACGGCTCGCCCAACGAAGCGACCCCGCAGCGGCCGGTCCTGAGCCGCTACAGCGTCGGCTACCTCGACATGCTGGTCAACAGCGCGGCCACAATGGCCATCATGAGCTACGCCCTCTTCATCGTCGCCGAAGAACCCCACCGAGCCCTTGTGGTGACCATCCCGACCGTCTACTACGCGATCATGCACTACAAGCGCCTCGTCATGATCCAGGAACTCGGCGAAGAACCGGAGAAGATCCTCCTGAAGGAGGGCCGCATCCCGCTTTGCATCCTACTGTGGGTTCTCATCTACGTGGCGGTCGAATATTGGGACCTCCGCCTCTTTCTCTGAGGAGCGCCCTGGGTCGAAGGCGCGGCACTGCATAAGGTCGAACGGTTGCTCTCGTGAGGAAGGAACCTGTGGCAATGATCGACACGCTCGCCCCTGTCGAGCCGGACTGGGAGGGCATGCTCCGCAACCTCAGGCGCGAGGGTATGCCGGAGCGCGTCTATTACTTCGAGCACGGCATAGCCGATAACGTTCTGGAGGCCCTCGACGCGCGGCTTGACATCTGCCGGGGGCTGGATCGTGGCGACCCGCATTACGACCACCTCAGGCGGCTCGCCGTCCACCGGTTCCTGGGGCACGAGCTATTCCGCGTCTTCCCGGAGCGCGCACGCATCACCTTCCCGATCAATCAGGCCGGGTGGATCGACGAATCCCTGGGGTTGATTACTTCATGGGAAGACTTCGAGTCCTACGACTGGCTCAGGCCGGAGGACGCCGATCTTTCGGTCCTCGAGTATTACGAAAAGAACCTGCCGGAGAACATGCGCGTCTTTCACGTGCTGGACGTTTGGGAGGTGGTGCGGAGCCTGTTTGGCTTCGAGACGTTCTGCTACAAGCTCTACGAGGACCCGGCCCTGGTCGAGGCGGTGGTCGAGAAGGTGGGCTCTTTCGCCGAGAAGATGGCGGATGCGCTCTGCGATTTCGAGTGCTTCGGGGTGCTGAACCTTAGCGACGACCTGGGCTACAAGACGGCCCTGATGATCTCGCCCGAGGACGTGCGGCGGCTCTTCATCCCCTGGCACAAACGCATCGCGGACCTCGCGCACCGGCACGGCAAGCTCTTCTTCTTCCACTGCTGCGGCAATATGTACGAGCTGATCGATGACTACATCGACTACGTCCGGATAGACGCCAAGCACTCGTTCGAGGAGAACGTCCTGCCCGTCACGGAGGTCAAGCGCCGCTACGGCGACCGGCTCACCCTGCTGGGCGGCATGGACGTCGACCTGTTGGCGCGCGGCGACGAGCGGAGCATCCGGGCGCGCACGCGCGAGATCCTGGACACGTGCGTTCCAGGCGGCGGGTACTTCCTGGGCTCCGGCAACTGGGTCACGGAATACATCCCGGTGGACAATTACCTCGTGATGCTGGACGAGGCCCGCCGGCTGATTACTGGGTGCTGAATCCCCCGCCCCGTGACCCATAGCCCCTGATCGCTGTGTGCCTGTTCCCGACGGCCTTGGACTCTCTGGCGTAAAGGGTCGTCGACCCGGCCTTGCCCGCACCGATTATGAGAAGAGAGGGTTGGATGTTTGCTCGTGCCGAGGCGCTCACATCCTCTTCCATTTCCAGCTTGAGACGCCCCGCAAGTTGCCCAGGTTCAAGAGGAGAAACCTCCGCAACACCCAGGTCAGCGGACCATCCCTCTGACGGTCGCCAGGGGGACGTTGATCACCCCTCCATGACCACGCCCGAGCACCGCCCAGTTGAAAGACTGCCGAGGGATGCCGTCCGACATTCTCCATTTTCCAATGTCGGTCAGGCCTTCCTGCCGACGGTTCGCAGTGTACGCGGGCTAACCTGCGTTGTCAATGATTGAAAGCCGCGTTTTCGTGATGCACATGGTCATCTCAGCGCCCTTCTGAGCGTCCGAAGCGGTCGAAAGACAGCCTCTGACGGCCCTGCCGACGGACCTTCTCGGCTGCTGAATCGCTTCTCTTGGGTCCCGGCGTCCCACCGGCGCCTCCTCCGACATCGCCGGGTGCGTGCCGAGGGCGATCATGAAGTCGAGCCTCGCCACGCGGCCAGCGAGCAGCTCGTGGAACGTGCGGAACATCAGGGGGATCGGGGCCGTGCGCGTCCCATCGGGGATCAGCACGATGACGCGCTGCCCGGTCAGGTCATGCTCCCGGAAGGCCTCCGCGCAAAGCTCCCGAATGTCATCGTCCGCCAGGTAACGGTCTTCCGAACCCTTGCCGATCATGTGCGCCTTCGCTGTCGTTCATGGATATTCATCTATGGAAATCTGCGTCTAATCCTTTTCGCCCCGGAAGCCGAGTGCAAGGAGCATCCGCCGCGCCTCCGGCGGACAGCCCTCGAAGTGCAGGGCGGTGTTGCAGAATTCGCGGCGAATGGGGTAGCTTTTGCGCAAGGCCCTGAACGCGCCTGCCGTGTCGCACGCGTTGGCCTCCATTGCCTCGCGCAGCCGGGCGTCGTCGGCCGTAATGTCGTAGACGCTCCGGACGGTGCGCCTGACCATCTCTTCGATGGCGCAGCCATGGGCCACTGGTAGCGCGGGAATAGGCGGCTCGGGCATCAGCGAGCGCACGTCCATGGCCGGCCCGTGGCCCAGCATTTGGCAGGCTGCTGCGTAGATCACGGCCGTGCCGGCGACCTTGCCGTCGAAGGAATGGCCCGCAATGTGGGGCGTGGCGATGTCGGCCGCGCGGACAGGCTCGGGGCTGATGGCGGGTTCGTTCTCGTAGACATCCAGCACGAGGGCGTTCACCCGGCCGGACCGCACCGCCCCAAGGATGGCGGCCTCCGCCACGACGGCCCCTCTGGACGTGTTCAGCAGGACCGCCCCCGGCTTCATCCCATCGAGCCAGCGCCCGTCCACCATGTGATAAGTCGCATCCTGCCCCTGGCGCGTGAGCGGCACGTGTAGCGTGACGAAGTCCGCAGCCTTCGCCTCCTCGATGGGCCGTAAGCGCGTCTCGCCGGTCCGGCGCTGAAGGGGCGGGTCGTTGGGGATGACGGTCATTCCGAGCGCTTCGGCCTTGGCCGCGACGCGGCTTCCCACGTTGCCGACGCCCACCACGCCGATGGACTTGCCGGCCAGCTCATAGCCCCTGCGCGCAGCCAGCTCCAGCAGCACTGCGGTCACGTATTCGGAAACGCTGTTGGCGTTGCATCCGGCGGCGCCGGCGAACACGATTCCCTGCCGCGCCAGATAGTCCTGATCCACGTGATCGGTGCCGGCCACGGCGCTGCCCACGAACCGCACGTTGCCGCCGGCCAGAAGCTTCTCGTCCACCTTCGTGGTCGAGCGCACGATCAGCAGGTCGGCATCGGCGACGACGCGGCTGTTCATCTCGCGCGCAGGCACGACGCTCACTTCGCCCAGCGTGCCGAACGCCTCGCGCGCGTAGGGGGTGTCATCGGTGGCAACGATCTTCATCGCGGTCCTCTCGTGCTTGCGTCTATCAAGGGCCATGGCAGGCTGCCGCCGGGCAGGTTTGCCGCCGGGTTTTACAGCCCGCAGGTATTCTGCTACCATTCTCCTACAGGGGTCGATGCCCGTCAATTCGACGGAGGATCCGACGGATGGCAAAACAGGACTTCGGCGTCATCGGAATGGCGGTGATGGGCCAGAACCTTGCGCTCAACGTGGAGAGCCGCGGCTACGGCGTGGGCGTGTTCAACCGCACCACGTCGAGGACCGTGGACTTCGTCCGCGAGCGCTGCGGGGGCAGGAACGTCTTCGGCGCGAAGACCATCAAGGAACTCGTCGCGAGCCTCCAGCGGCCGCGCAAGGTCATGATTATGGTCAAGGCCGGCGAGGCCGTGGACGAGACGATCAAGAAGCTCATGCCGCGCCTGGACAAGGGGGACATCCTGATCGACGGCGGCAACAGCTTTTTCAAGGACACGATCCGCCGCTGCGAGGCCGTCGAGGGCAGGGGCATGCTCTACATCGGCACGGGCGTGAGCGGCGGCGAGGAGGGGGCCCTGAAAGGCCCCAGCATTATGCCCGGCGGGAGCACGAAGGCTTATCGCGCCATCGAGCCGATCTTGCGCAAGGTCGCGGCAAAGGTCGACGGGGAGCCGTGCTGCGCCTACATCGGCGACGGCGGCGCCGGCCACTACGTGAAGATGGTCCACAATGGGATCGAGTACGGCGACATGCAGCTCATCTGCGAGGCCTACTACATCATGGCCAACGCGCTGGGGATGGGCCCGGGGGAACAGCACGCGGTTTTCGCCCGCTGGAACCGCGGCGAGTTGGACAGCTACCTGATCGAGATCACCGCTGACATCCTGAGCAAGCCCGACCCCGAGACCGGCCGGCCCATGGTGGACGTGATCCTCGACCGGGCCGGGCAGAAGGGCTCCGGCAAGTGGACTATCCAGAGTGCGCTCGACCTCGGCGTGCCGGCGGCGACAATCGCCGAGGCGGTGTTCGCGCGCTGCATCAGCGCGGTCAAGGAAGAGCGCGTCGCCGCTGGCAGCCAGCTCAAAGGGCCCCGCCCCAAGACGATGCCGAAGGACCTGCGAGCCGGTTTCATCCGGGCCATCCGCGACGCGCTCTACGCCTCGAAGGTCTGCTCCTACGCGCAGGGGTTCTCGCTCATGAAGGCGGCGGCGGCGGAGTACGGGTGGAAGCTCAAGCCGGGCGAGATCGCCATGATCTGGCGCGGCGGGTGCATCATCCGGGCCCGGTTCCTCCAGAGGATCAAGGACGCCTACGACCGCAGCCCGAACCTTGCCAACCTGCTGCTCGACCCCTACTTCAAAGGGATCGTCGAGAAGTCGCAACGCAACTGGCGACGAGTTGTGATGAGCGCGGCTGAGATGGGCATCCCGGTGCCGGCGTTCTCCAGCGCGCTCGCGTATTTCGACTCGTATCGACGCGACAGGCTCCCGGCGAACCTGCTGCAGGCGCAGCGCGACTACTTCGGCGCCCATACCTACGAGCGCGTCGACAGGCCGGGCGTCTTCCACACCGACTGGCTCAACGCCTGAATGGCGGAGTCAGCCGCGGATGGACGCAGATAGACGCGGACAAGCAGAATGCCGTAACGGCCACCCTCGTCGTCCTGGCGAGGAGCGACATCCTTCAGATCCGCGTGCATCTGCGTGTTCTTGTCCGCGGCTCGACCTTCGGCTGCTCTCACGCCTAGCCGGGGATATGGGGCGAAAGGGTTCGGTTCTTGTCTTGACGCAGGACTATCGCAGGGGTATAAGGTTGGCGTCGAGGGGTGTTGTTCGGTTCAGCCCGGCGCTCCGATATCAGTTTCTCCCCCAAGCGACGACGCACCTTCTGGACCGTCCGGCGCCGCCGCCCGGGGCTCACAAGTTTGGGCGGGCCGCCTCCTTCAGGGTCTGCATGTCCAGAGCTTGGTCCGCCACCAGACGCTTGAGCCGGGCGTTCTCCTTCTCTAACGCCTTCCGCTGCCTGGGCGCCTCCGGGGACATACCGCCATACTTCTGGCGCCACCGGTAGTA
>CAZHPE010000123.1:0-9040 GCA_964534775.1 uncultured candidatus Brocadiaceae bacterium | reverse complement strand
TCGCCGTATCGTAAAAGGACCATGGACCGACTACTTTCACCTCGGGCTGTTAGCCCGCATACACTGCGAACCGTCGGCAGGAAGGCCTGACCGACATTGGAAAATAGAGAATGTCGGGTAGAGTGGCATTTGTCATGAGGAACCGCCATGGGCGAAGGTCCTGACTTCATCGGCGTAGGCGTCCAGAAGTGCGGTACCAGCTGGATGGCGGCCCGGCTGGACGAGCACCCCCAGGTGTGCGTCCCGGAAAAGGAAATCTCCTTCTGGACCCACCATTTCCGCAAGGGGTACGGCTGGTACCACGAGTACTTCAAGGACAAGGGCGACCGGATTGCGGGCGAGATCTCGCCGAACTACCTCTTCACGCCGCGGCCGCATTCCGTAACCCTTGAGCACTACCCCAAGTGGTCGCTCCAGTCGCTGATCAAGCGGCTGACCCGGCCGCACCCTGCCGCGCGCGACGAGATCAAGGAGGCCTATCCCGACATCAAGGTCTTTGCGGTGTTTCGCAACCCCGCCGACAGGGCTTGGTCGCACTACTGGATGTGGGCGCTGAGGCGGAAGAAAATGGGCCAGGCGCGGTTCATCGTCCCGTTCGAAAAGATGTTCCGCGACGACGGCCGCTGGATGCGCACCCATGGATACTACGCCCGGCACCTGAAGTACTGGCGGGGCGCCTTCCCGGACATGGGCGTGTTTCTCTTCGACGATCTCGTTGCCGACCCAGTAGCCCTCAGCTCGTCCGTCTACCGCTTCCTGGGCGTGGACGACACATTTGTCGGCAATGTCGCAAGCAACCCAAACCGGCGCTTCTACGAGTCCATGAGCGACGGTACCCGCCGCATGGTCCTCGATCACTACAGGGAGGACATCCAGGAGTTCTCCGGCCTGATCGGTCGCGGCCTCTCCCGCTGGCTCGAGTAGAGGACCGGTCAGGGGAATGCCGTTTCGCGCCCGTCCGGCGGATCACTCGATCTCGCACGCGTCGAGCGCTCTTATGACCTCCGGCACGTGGGTGTAGGCGGGCCCGCCGGCCATCATGACGGCCACGCCGGCCGCCTCCAGTATCTGGGCGCGGCTCAGCCCAGCCGCCGCTGCCTTCTGCACGTGGAGGTAGATGCAGGGCGAGCACTGCTCCGCGACGGCGATGCCGACGGCGACGGCTTCCTTCTGGGCCGCGCTCAGTGCCCCTTCGCTCATGACGCCCTTGAAAAGGCCTGTGAAGCCGCCCTGCATGGCGGGCACTTCCTTCTGCATCTTGCCGTAGCTTCTCTTGAACTCCTCGTAGAATGCCTTCACATCTTCCGACATGGGTTTGCTCCTGCTGGGGGAACCGGGTCCGGGATCGCGCCGCCGGCGAATGCCGCGGCGGTCTGGCTCGAATGTATCCCCCCCGCACGGGCGTGTCAACCGCAGCACGCCCGTTTGCTCGTCACGGCAACAGGGCGCGCGTTTGGAATGGACCGCCCCGCTGCATTTGGGGTATAAGATTAGGGTCCCGCGCTGGGACGCTTTGCGCAAGGAGGGCTCGAGTGGTCGACGCCATGTGCATCTTGGTCATGCTCGTTTTCGCTGGTATGGGATATGTTCGCGGCATACTTCGCGGGACGCTGGCGGTCTTGGCCATAGTCGCGGCATACTTCGCCAGCCTGCCGCTTTCCAGGCCGCTCACCCGGATACTGATGAATGCAAGCGAGATGTCTGCGGGGGCGGCGGAGAATATCGCCCGCGTCTTCGCCGGCCTGCTCATGCTATTCTCGCTCTTGATCGCCGTAAGGCTTGTCGACAAGCACATCGGCCGCACGCGCCAGGGCCTGTTGGTGCCGTGGAACCGCAACCTGGGCGCACTGGCGGGGGTGGCATTCAGCCTGATCCTCGTCTTCAGCGGGCTATGCGCGGCCGACGCCATCTACAAGGCCTCGCCCGGGGCCGAGGGCTGGTGGGCCCGGCAGGTGGCGGACTCTCGCCTGCGAGGCTGGGTCGGAAAGCGCAACCCCGCCGACCGGCTCCTGGTGACCGACGCCCTCAGCTTCGTGCGCGCAGCACAACAGGACCCCGAACTCTGGGAGAAGCTGAGGGGCAGCGAAGAGGTCCAGGGCCTGGCCGAGCATCCCACGGTCAGAGCAGTCCTCGAGGACGATGAGTTGATGAAAGCGATCGCGGGGGCCGTGGGGGAGAAGGACCTGAAGCGGCTGCACAGTATCGGCAGGCACGAGAAGATCCGTGCGCTGCTCGAGGACCGGGAGCTTCGCGCGAGGCTTCTGTCCCCCGCCCTCCGCCTCCGGGTCAAGGAACTCCTGGATGAGCAGCAGAAGAAGGACGCAGAAGGCGCAGAAGCCGGCAGGCCCGGCGCTGGGTCGTGAGTCCTGATCCCTGCCCTGGCCGCACCCATCACTTCGGGCGGCGATCTCTTGGCGCGGGGGCGGAGAAGAAAAGGAGTGGCCTGGACGCGACGAACCCCCAGAATCGGGCGAGCTGGTTGGGGAAGTAGCTGAAAACCAGCGCGCGGGTGCGCATGGACTCCGGCTCGTGCAGGAACCACGCGAGGGCGGCGGCGGCGAGCACGAAGGCCGACCAGAGATAGAAGGTCAAGCGCAGGTCGACGGCGTAGCCGGCGCCTTCCAGGTGCGTTACGAGCCAGCCGCCTAGGATCGGCATCGGGAGGGAGGCCAAAGTCACGAAAACGTTGTAGGTTGCGAACTGGACGGAGCGGCCCTCCGGCCTCGACAGCTTGTACATCATGCTCTGAAGGGAGATTCCCACGGCGGCGCTCCCCAAACCCGCCACGAAGTTGCTCAGAGGCATGAGCATATAGGCCCGCTGCGGCGAGCCCGACGGTATGAACAACCACGTGACCGAACACGGGGCCATCAGCAGAAGGCCCAGGATCAGGATCGGCCGGCAGCCGAACCTGTCCGCGAGCTTTCCCCAGTATGCCGAGGAAAGGAGCATGGCCGCCACGAAGATGGAGTTCAGAACGCCCAGTCCGAAGAAGCTCACGCCCACGTCGCGGAGGCAGTAGGCGTTTCCGAACGGCGCGGCAATGCTCGTCATGGCGAGGACTGCGTTGACAAACGCCAGCAGGACGAACTGCCGGTTTCGCAACGTCTCGCGCGCCAGCGCCCAGAATGCCGGCTTCTTCCCTTCGCCCGGCAACGGACAGTCCGGTTGCGGGATGTGCAGGGCGGCGAAGACCAGGCCGAAGACGGCTCCGAAGAAGAACAACCCCATGAAGGCGACCAGACCGTATGACTCGATCCTGTCGAGCAGCCCGCCCTCGACGATCGCGAACGCCGAGCCGACGATGCCACCGAAGAGGCTGCAGTAGCCGAAGAACCGCCCCCGCCGCCCGGCCGGGATCAGCTCGCCGATCCAGCTCTGCCTCGCGTTGGTCACGAATTGCGCGGAAAGCGTGACCAGACAGATAACGCCGATCAGCACGGCCATCCGCCCCCCGGTGCCCATCGCCTCGCCGAAGAACGCGATGATCGCGACAAGAAACCAACTCAGGGGCCACAGGAAGGAGAAGACCACCGTGATCTTCTTGCGGCTCACGCCCCGTTCGACGACATACGCGGCCAGGAACTGGCCGATCACGAAGGCCTGCGGAACGCCGGCCATCACGCCGAGCAGGACGTTGCCCGCGCCAAGCTCCATCGCGAAGCCGACCAGAAACATCCCGCCCGTGCTCGCCGCGAAAATGGCGAACAGCATCATCTGCGCGTAGGTCAGCCGGATGGCCCGCCCCACCTGCGCGGCGTCGGGCATGGGAATTTGTTCGCGGGCTTTGATCCGTTCGGCCACGTCACTGCCTCGTCACGCTCGGTTTCCCCGCTAACTGAGGGGGAGAATCCAAGGAAACCCTGGGGGTACGGCACGCCGCATCCCCAGCGAGGCCAGATGATACCGAAGTCGGAGCCCAACCGGAATGCGCGGCTGCCTTTGCCCTACCGGATGCCGACGGCGCGGCGCACCTCATCCATCGTGGCCGCGGCGCGCGCCCTGCACCTCTCCACGCCGCTGCGCATGACCTCGTCCACGTAGTCCGGGTCGGATTCGTAGCGCCTGTAGCGCTCGCGCACGGGATCGAGTTCCCGGATCATGTTGTCGGCCAGGCGCCTCTTGCAATCGATGCAGCCGATGCCCGCCGTGCGGCAGCCCTCATCGCACCAGGCCAGGGCCTCCGGGGGCGAGAAGCCCTTGTGCATGGTGTGGATGTTGCAGATCTCCGGCGTGCCCGGGTCGGTGCGCCTGACGCGCGCAGGGTCGGTCGCCGCCGGCCGGAGCAGCTCCCAGATTTCGTCCGGCTCCGCGAGCAAGGGGATATAGTTGTTCAGGCTCTTGCTCATCTTCGCCTTGCCGTCCAGGCCCATCACGCGCATCACCTCGCCGTGGTAGGGCTGCGGCTCGGGGAATACCGGCCCGTATCGGCTGTTGAAGGCCCGGCATATCTCGCGCGCGAGCTCAAGGTGCTGGACCTGATCGTCGCCCACCGGCACCACCTCGGCCTTGTAGAGCAGAACGTCCGCTGCCATCAGCACCGGGTAGGTGAACAGGCCCGCGTTGACGTGCTCCTTGTGCTGGGCGCCCTTCTCCTTGAACTGCGTCATGCGGCTCAGTTCGCCGTAGGCCGCGCACGTGCCGAGGATCCACGCCAGCTCGCAGTGCTCGGGCACGTGGCTCTGCACGAACAGTGTGCATCGCTCCGGGTCTAATCCCGCCGCCATGTTGACCATCAGCATCTCCCGCACACGGCCGATCATCTCGGCCGGCTCATACGGCACGGTCATCGCGTGCAGGTCCACGACGCAGAAGATGCAGTCGTATTCGTCGATCATCTTCGCCCAGTTCCGAATCGCCCCGGCGTAATTGCCGATGTGCACGATGCCGCTGGGCTGGATGCCGCTGAAGACGGTCTTCCGGCCCGTCGTGTCGGGGGCGGGGGCTTCTTGGCTCATGGTGAAATCTCCACTCGGAGGGAGTTCCGGAAAGTGGTCCGGCACGCCTGTCCTACCACTTCGCCGCGCGGATTCTCTCGGCCGCCTGCCGCGTCTCTTCGATGCTCGGCACGAGCGCGAACCGCACGAACCCTTCGCCGGGGTTGACGCCCCCCTCGGTCTCGTTGCTGATCCACTCGCCCGGCGTGGCCACCACGGCGATCTCGGGGCTCAACAGCCGCGTGGCGAGGTTCACGCCCGAGCGGCCCTCCGGCGCGCGCTGCCAGTGGTATATCGTGGCGGCCGGGCGGCAGTCGTCCAGGCCGCTCTCCACCAGCGCATCGGCCAGTATCCGGCGCTTGCGCGCATACGCGTCGCGGCTCTCGCGCACGTGCTCCTCGTCGCCGAGGGCCGCGATGGCCGCCTCCTGGATGAAGTTCGGCGTGCCGCTGTCGATGTTGGTCTTGACCTTCTTGAATGCGCCCACGATCCGCTCGTCACCCGCTACCCAACCCACCCGCCATCCGGTCATGGCGCTGCGCTTGGACAGACTCTGGAAGACGACGACGCCCTCCCTGTCGATCTCCAGGGCGCTGACGGGAGGCTCGCCGGTGAAGTATATCTCGCTGTATGCCTCGTCGCTGGCGATGATGATATCGTGCCGGTGGCCGAACTCGATGACATCGTCCAGGAACGACCTCGGCGCGACGGCGCCCGTCGGGCTGTTGGGGTAGTTGATCCACATCACCCGCGCCGCCCGCGCCACCTCCGCGGGGATCGCCGACAGGTCGACGAGGTAGTCGTTCTCGGCGAGCAGGGGCACGTAGTAGGCCTTGCCCTCGGCGAACAGGGTCCCGCGCGTATAGGGCGGGTATCCGGGCGATGGCACGATCACAACGTCGCCGGGGTCCACGAATGCCTCGGCGAAGTTGAACACCGCCTCCTTCGAGCCGATGGTCGATGTGATTTCGGTCTCCGCGTCCAGCCCCACGCCGTGGCGTCGCCGGGTCCAGTCGGCCACCGCCTGGCGGTACTCGTCCATCCCGATGTAGCTCGGGTAGCCGGCGGTCTTGTGCTTCTCGATGCCGGCCGCGGCCGCCTCGCGCGCGACCGGCGGGGGCGGGATCGTCGGGTCGCCCACGCCGAAATCGATGGGCTCGATGCCCCTGGCCTTCAGGGCGCCGACGAGCTTGTCCACCTCGGCGAACGCGTAGGTGCCCATAGACTGCACGCGCTGTGAAGGGACGATGTCCATTGTCATCCTTATGCCATATGGCTGCTTTGAGTTGCGTGGCCCCCCGCCCTGCGGTGGCAGGGCTGCGCATCGCAGGGTCGGGCCAGCACTATAGCTTGCGGCGGCGGGCGAGTCAATTGAAATGCGGTTGGGCGCACGCCTGCTGGGGCGGGACGCCCCGGCTGCCCGCTATGTGGGGTAACGCGGCCGTCTCGGCCGCGCCCGCCGGCGCGGCGCTCAGGGCGCCGGCACCGGGGCCAGGGCCGGATGCTCGACGATGAAGACAATGTCGGGGGCGTTGCCGGACTGGTCGGGACTCCGCTCTCGGCCGCCGTCGTCCATGAGGTCCGGGCCAACGCTGTAGACGACGTAGCCCTTCTCCAGCTTCTTGTAGCGCAGTGGCTTCCCGTCGAAGAGGTCGACGGGGGCCGCCTCCATGTAGGCCGGCACGAGTTCGTCGAGCGAGCCGAGTAGGTTGCCGGTGGCCAGACGATACCGTTCCACCGCCACGGCCGTCCGCGCCGCGCGCAGGCCAGCCAGATCCTTGATGTGCAGTGTAACGAGTTCCTCGAATCCGGGCGTCACTGAACGGGTGAGAAGGGCACCACCCGGCACACCGGCATCCAGCCTTGCTTGGAGGCTTTCCGCAGTTGCGTAGGCCTCGGCCAAGGGCTCGCCGCACAATAGAATTGCCTCTTTCATATAACGGAGGTAGGCCCGCTTGTCAACGTCCAAGAGTTCCAGCATGGCGTAGCCCCGTCCGTCCATTGATAATGTCAAGAGATGAAAACGCCACACACCGTTCCGAGGCCATCGTCCGTGGCAAGGCCGCTGGGTCCTCGGCGGCCGCGAGAGCTGACTGGAGATCCTATAGTTGTCCGTCGCTGAACTGCGTTCGGCTGAGCGCGCGCTGCATGAGTTGGAGGGCGGTCGCATCGCAGGCCAGTCGTACACGCGCTGGACCGAACCCGGGCATTTCACTCAGCGAGTCCGCGAGTTTCAACGCCGCTTGTGCGGCCTGAGCCGCCTCCGCCGGCCTGCCGTTCTCAGCATGCCAGACCATTTCCAGGGCGAGCAGGCGCGCCGCTTGAGAGTGGTCGAGTGCTGGCATTAAGAGTTCCACTGGATCCCCATAGTCCTGCGGGAAGCGGCACTGCTCGAACGTCGCTGCCTCGTGCCGCAGTCTCTGGGCCTCCTCCGCCTCAGCCATATACCAGTCAATCGCGTCCTTCGTTTCCTCTGCCAACGGCTCGGAGCGCCCGGGCATTTCACTTTCGCCGACTATGGGCAAGAGCTCGTACGCCCTTTCTTCCTCGGTGTGGTAGGCTCGGGGGAGCAATGATTGCGTGCCACGCGGCACGGCTTCAAAGGCGTCGAATGCCTTCAGGTAGATATCGGCCGCGTTCTGGCCAGGCGGCGGGTCGTCGTACCACCGCTCCAGCTCTTCGAGTGTGGCGGGATATCCAGCATCGCGGATGGCCTGGAACTCTGCCCTGACCTTGTCGGCAAGGATAAGGCGGTAGGCCGCGTAGATGCCGACCAGCCCCACGATGACGCAGAGCCACCCGATGAGACGCTTTCGGCGTGTCCTGCCCGAGCCGTTCTGCACGTGAGCCCCCTTTCTAACGGCCATTGTACGGGACTGTACACCGGCCGCAACGTGCGCCGGTTTCGTTGTGCCCGGCCGCGCGAGGGCCTATACTGATTCCGCTTCACATCGGGAGTGTCATTTCCGCGTGTCTCCGCGTACGTTTGCGATGCAGGGCGAATGAGTTCCGAGGAGAATCAGAACAATTCATCGGCCGAGGGGGAACGGCCGCAGGTCTCCGTGGTCATCCCGGCCTATAACGAGGCGGGCACGATCGGGGAGCTGATCCGCCGCGTGCTGGCGACGGACCTCGACAAGGAGGTCTTGGTCGTGGACGACGGCTCGACCGACGCCACCGCCGAGGAGGCCGAGAAATGGGCCGACCGCGGGGTGAGGCTGCTCAGGCACGCGGAGAACCTCGGCAAGGGCGCGGCGCTGCGTACGGGCTTTGGGGAGGCGCGCGGCCGCATCATCATCATTCAGGACGCCGACCTGGAATACAACCCCGAGGAATACGGCAAGCTCCTGGACCCGATCCTGCGCGGCGAGGCCGACGTGGTCTACGGCTCGCGTTTCCTGGGCGGGCCGCACCGGGTGCTTTTCTTCTGGCACTTCGTCGGGAATCGCCTGCTGACGCTGCTGTCGAACATGCTGAGCAACCTGAACCTGACGGACATGGAGACGGGCTACAAGGTGATGCGCCGCGAGGTGGTCGAGGGCCTGGTGCTGAGGGAACGGCGTTTCGGCGTGGAGCCGGAGCTGACGCAGAAGCTCGCCAGCGGGGGCTGGCGCATCTACGAGGTGCCGATCTCCTACTACGGCCGCACCTACGAAGATGGCAAGAAGATCGGGCTGCGCGACGCCCTGTGGGCCCTGTGGTGCATCGTGCGCTACCGCGTGGCGGACTGAGCAAGAGAGCGGTCAGCACTCGGCGTTCAGCAAGGCCTTTCGGCCCTTCGCCGTCGGCTGCCCGCAGGCCGCTTCATTTGCACCGAACCCCCGGCTGTGCTACCCTTAAAGGCCTCCCAACCTGTGCTAAAGGAGCGGTTTGAATGGGCAAGCGGACGAGGATGGTGTATTTCTTCCAGCCGGGCAAAGCGGACGGAAGAACCGAGATGAGAAACCTGCTGGGCGGCAAGGGCGCCAACCTGGCCGAGATGTCTAACGTGGGACTTCCCGTGCCACCGGGCTTCACCATCAGCACCGAGGCGTGCGACGCCTACCAGAAGGCCAGCCGCTGGCCCCAGGGCCTGAAGAAGCAGGTGCGCGACGCACTCACGA
>CAZHPE010000122.1:5553-9190 GCA_964534775.1 uncultured candidatus Brocadiaceae bacterium | reverse complement strand
CCTAGTCACGCGAGAACAACTCAGGCTCAGTAGTCGCAGTGATCCCAGGGTGATCCCTGTAAGAGACCGGGCTGTGACGTAGCTCGGCAATGGGCGCCATGAAGTCTGCCCTGTATTGGTCGTCAAATGCCGCAAGGCAACGGTCGGCGTCCTTCCTGAACCCCGAGAACTTCATTGCCCTCTGCCATATGCGGCGCAACGGCTCGCGCCTAACGTTCCCAAACGAGATGTGATTCAGTGAGCAGCCGAGGACGCTGCCGTAACAGGTGACTGCGATCTTCTCTTTTCCCGCAGGGCAGCGAGGCTGCAGGAAATAGGAGCAAGTCCAGTCGACATTCACATGGGGATGCCGCTTGAGGAGTGCCATGGCTTGTTCATACGAATCCTCCGTCGCGCCAGCCATGCCCTCCGCCGCTCCCACGCGAGCCAGCATCGCCAGAAACACGCGCAGGCCGTTCTCCTTGCAGTATCGGAGCAGTGCGACCAGCCGTTCCGTCTCTCCCGGCACGAAGACTGTACAGATGCCGACAAGGAGCTGCTGCTCCTTGCATACTCTGACGGCATCCAAGACCTTCCGACACTGCCCCGGATAACCTCTCAAACGGTCGTTGACCTCTTCGTCTATGCTCTCCAGGCCGAAGTAGATCGCGTCCAGCCCCGCCGAGCGAAGCTCTCCGGCGTAATCGGCTGTGAGCACAATCCCGTTGGTCACAAGGCTGACGAAGAACCCACGGGTATCAAATATGCGAATCAACTCGCAGATATTCTCAGCCAGGAGCGGCTCCCCGCCGAGAAAGGCCACAGAAGTGGCACCCATCTTGGCGCCTTGGTCAGCTATGGATCGATAGTCGGCCAGAGTCAGGAGACTCTCCTTGCCTTGTCGGAACTTGGCCACGGAGCACATCGAACACTTCGCCTGACAGTCGAAGGTGGGAAGAATGTCAATGGCTCTGAGCGTGCTCTTGCGAAGCACAAGGGCCCTGAAGAACCCGCGCAGTATCCTGTAAGTGATCCGAGGATTCGAAAGAAGCCACCGCCAGGAGACGGTCCAGGCTTTGGCTTGGTAGGCTTTCAGCATCCGTTTCAGCGTGGTCTTCACTCTCTGCTTGGCCCCTCCTGCACTCCTCTCCTTCGGCGGGGGAGCATCTGAGGCTCCACGATCTCCGCACCCTCCCCTGCGGGGCTATGACGGATCGCGTGGGCTCTCCGTCGCGCGTGCATCCTCCGCTTGGGCGCTAAGAGGTAGAAGGCCCACATGGCAGCAAAACACAGGCGCAGCGCCAAGCACACCAGCTGCTCCCAGCGCGACAAGCGCGCCCGCCATATCCGGACGAAGGCGGCCATGCCAAGCGAGAGCGGGCCGCGCATCCCGAAGCTCCGCCATTCCTTGGGGCTCCACAGGCTCTGGGCGAAGGCGACGCCCTTTGCGTGCTTCGCCCGCCGGGACAGGCACTCCGCCAGCGATGACGGGTAGATGGTTCTCACCGTTGCATGATCAACGCTGCTGACCAGAATGTTGCGGAACATGTACTCAAGGGAAAGCTGGACACCTTCCGCTGTGTTGTCACGGTCGTCAACAAGGGGAACCAACAGATCCCGGCGCGCTACCATGTTGGCAACGGTGGGGTACCGTCGCGTACCCGTCGGTGTCAGGGCTGAGTTCCGCAAGCGATCGACCTCCTGCTCGATGCGTACGTAGGCGTTCACCAAGGGATTGGCTGCCTGCACTTGTCCGCAGGCCACCCCGTGGACGGTGCCTGCCTTCACCATCTGCGCAACCCAATTGGTTGGAACCAGGCAATCGGCGTCGGTTGACAGGACGTGACGCCCCCGCGCAAGGCTGACGCCAAGGCAACGTGCCGGCGCCGAGCCGATCCGTTCGGCACGCTCAATGCGGACAACCTTTTGGTGCTTGAGGACTTCTGCGAGTTCTTCGCGGTCCGCATGCCGTAGGCCGTTGACCACCAGTATCAGTTCGGAGGCGCCGTCGAAGCGATCCAGCGAGTGGAGCACCTTCTGAAGGCACTCGCGTGTGAAGGCGCCGGCAGTCGCGACGGGGATGAGCACAGAGACGGCCAGTTCTTCTTCAGCCATTCACGCCCCCCGTAGCCGGGCCCTCGCTCCGCCGAGCTTGCCCCCGGTGCAGCACATTCCGGTCCGTCCGCACTCCGTCAACCTTTGGGCCCCTTCGCCGTCAACTACTTCCCACAGCTTCCTGGCGAACCGGCTCAAGAGCGACCAGAGCCTCACTGTCCCAAGAAGACCTGTCATGAACACGATCCGGTGTGCGATCAGCTCCCAGGCATATGGGGCGTGGCCCCTCCCTAGGACAGGCATGCGGACGCCCTCCTCCAGAGGAGGCGCCAGGGCATGGGAGGCCAGTCCTTGTTGCACGCGCTGCAGAGTGTCCCGGAACGGTCCCTGTTCAGCAGCTTGCGCCGAAGCTCCTGGAATCTCTCGCCAGCCCATACGTCCTCCAACGTGTCCACTTCCACATCACCCATGATCCACTCGTTACGCCAGTCAAGGCAGCAGAGCAGGGCCTTCCCCCGGGTGGTGATGCAAAGCATCGTGAACGGTTTTGGGCAGAACGCCGCCAGGGGAGGGTGGGGTATCGGCATTTCTGAAGCATTTCCCGCCCAGTTCAGCAGATGGGCGGTGGTCGCACTCCAGTAGGTCTTGTCGTAAACCACTACATGACGCCTCAGCCTGGGCGGAAGGCCTCCGATGGAGAAGTTGCCGCGGTCCTCCTCCCGGTATATGTTCAGGATGCATCGGACTCCGGCTGCGGCAAGGCGCTCCAACCTCGCGGTGCTCAGCAAAGACGTATTCGTGTTCAAGACCAGCTTGGCTCTCGGGAGCATGGCGCCGACGGTCTCGATAAACGAGAGCAACCTGCCGTCCATGAGTGGCTCGTTCTGCATGTTCAGAAGGACCCTGCCCGCGTATTGCAGTCGGCTGAGATTGCCAATGATGCGATCGAACAGACGCGCAGACATTTGGTGACGAGGCCGACTGACATCTCGGTTGGCGCAGAACGTACATGCGTAGTTGCATTGATTATGCGTCTGCACCAGAATCTCCTGAAAGAGATCCCTTGCAGGATCGAAGGCCTGATAGGCGAAGCGGGCAACCCGGCCAGCCATCTGCGAATGGGCGGTGCGAATATGAACCTCTTTGCGGACCATGAGGACCATCCTTGTGCCCACCCGCTTGACCTTGGCAGGCATCGATTCCGCCTGCATCTTCCGCCTCCCCTTCTCCACGTAGACGTGGTGACTCCGTATCTTCCCTCTTCACAGGAGGGCCTTGCCGCCACCAATCCCACTGTCAGGAGGAGTCGCGTCCCTTAAGAGATCAGTTACCGCCCGCCTCACCCGACGTGAGGAGATCACCGCCACCTGAGCTCGATCCCCGCAATATGTGGGTCCTGTTCGGACAACCGAGCCAGCGGGCCGGAGTCTACCTGTCGTTGGCGGGCTTGTCAACCCCGTGGGCGCGCCTGTTCGTGCTGCGGAACGGGTGGTGAATGGTTGTAGGGGGACGGCTACCGGTGCGACGCCATTCCCCTGCCGCCCGCCGAAGCAAGGCGGAGCAATAGCATCCTGCGCCGTGGGATCATACATCGCACCACCCC
>CAZHPE010000122.1:0-5543 GCA_964534775.1 uncultured candidatus Brocadiaceae bacterium | reverse complement strand
CAACCCGTCCGAAGGGCGCGGGCGGGCCAAGGGAGGCGGGCGATGCCGCGTTCTCACCGCCTCAAGCAGGCGCAGAGTCTCAGCGGTCTCGCTGCCGACCGCTTTCCTTGCCGTCCACTTCGTAAAGGTACGTCGACGCCCCTATGGCCTCAAAGCTATCCAGCTCCTTCCCCATGTCATCGAGCGTCGAGAGAAAGAAGCTCACCTCATCGGACCGGTCATGGGAGGACAGGAACCAGATCCTTCGGACCTCTTCTCTGGCGGCCAGCTGATTCAGCTGCGCGACGTACCCTTGGGGGTCCCAGGTTGAGCAAATCCCCTTTGCCCACTGCTCGAAACCATACCCATGGCTCTCTCGGTAGTACTGGAAGGCTGGGTTCGCCCCCCAGTGGACATAGACCAGATCACCTGGCTGGCGCCGCTCCCAGATGTGCTGGATGACCGGTCTGATCTCCTCCTGCCCGTATGGTGGCAATGCGAAGCACAGCGCCCTGTGCGCCAGAACAACGCACAAAAGCATCACGACAACCACACCGCCCAAGCGCAAGAAACGATGGCGGCTGTGCCCCACCATTCGGGCCGCCCCCACACCTACCAGTAGCAATGCACCGGGCGCAAGGAATAGCAGCAGCCGTCCCCTAAATGGGTACCTCCTAAGACAAGCAGCCAGCAGGCACAGCAGGGCAGGGCCGACGATTACGGCCAGCTTCTGCTTCTCCTTGCGAAGCGTCACGTAACAGCCAATGAGAAAGACCAGCGCGCCAATATTGGCGCAGCCGAGCGAACTCGGAAGCGCCAGCGTGCGCTGGAAGAAGTCCATGAAGGCCTCCCGGAGCCACTCGGCCGTCACCCACAAGGAATCGAAAGGCACGAACGCCGGACGCCAAAACTTGAGCTGGTAACGGTTGGCGGCCAGTTGCCGCACCAAGGCCAGATAGCTGATCATAAAGCTCAGGGCCCACACCGACCCAACGATTGAGAGTCTGAGGAGCTCCTTCCACTGCTTCCTGTACAGCAGGACAAGAGCAAGCGGCATTCCCACCCCTGCCAGCACGAATGGCGCCGGATATGAGAACCACGTTGCCGCAGCGCCTGTCGCAGTAAGGACAAGCAGGCTTGTGAAACGAGTACCATCCCGCATCAAACGAGTGAGGCTCAGATATACCAACAAGGAAACCATCACGTCAGTTGAGTAGTGCTTGGCCTCGGCAGAGTAATAGACCAAGGTCTCCGCAAGGGCGAAGAACCCCAATGCAAACAGTGCAGCCTGCCGATCCAGCCACCTCGCCGCGAGCACGTAGAACAAGTACAGGCAAAGGAGTCCTGACAGGAATGGGACCAACCTGAGCGCAAGCTCGCCCTCCCCGAACGCCACAACTGCCACTTTCTCGAGGACCAAAAAACCCACAGGGCTGGCCTGGCAGTCGTCCAGCGGCAGAAAGAGTTGCCACAGCGAGCGGTTGATGATGCTTGACGCCACCATGGCCTCGTCAATCCACAGGGAGCGATTGGAGACGTACCAGGCGAGTCGCAGCACAGCACCAACGCAGATCAAGACGGCGGGCAGATAGCGCTGGGCAAGCAACGTGCGCGCGTGTGTGGCGAATGCGCCTTTGAGTGACCCACAGCGTTTCATCGGGACCCCGTCACGCCAGCTCTGAAGGGCGGCTAGGGTTTGGCGTGGGAACCTTCCGGACATGCCAGTCCACGCAGCGCTACTGAAGGCGCGTGAGGGCCTTCTTCTCGGCCCTGCCGCTCAGCGGCGTACCCACACGACCGTGCGCGCTAGCTGGGAGGCTTCTTGGTCCTAGGCCACATAACACGCGATCTGGCGGTCGGTCACGTGGCGCCGTCTCGGCCAGGGAGCCCGGGCCTCGGCCATAGCAGGCTGTCCTCGTATCCCGCGTGCGCGACTATAGTACCAAAGCCCACACAGACCGTCAAACAGCGAGCGCAGCGGGCACTACGCGCAGCACGCTCGGGACCGGCCTGAGCAGCCGCGCAAGCGGGACGATAAGGCACGCACGTCCCGCGCAAGGACCCCCGAGTGCCCAGTGCGCCGTGCCAGGGGTCTTACATCCCTGCGGACCAGCCAGCGAGGCAGCCCCATGCGATTCTTTGATGACAACTGGCGCAAGGAGTGGGGAGGGGTCAGTACTCTTCCCGCTCGTCCAGTAGCCTAACAGCCCGTGGCAAAAGTCCCAATTCCCCCTGAGTCAGCATTGGGATTCGGGTAGAGTGTGCGTGCCGCGAGCATCAACGGATCGGGAGCAGCACGATGGCCATGGGAAGGCGTGAGGGCGAGCGGCAGGAACCGCTCTGGGTCGCGGGCACAGACCTGCCGAAGGCGCCGGGGCATCCCTTCTACAGGCGTCTGAACCAGATCCTGGCCAAGGGGCGCTTCGATCAGTTCGTCGAGGCACTTTGCCGGCAGTACTACGCCGAGGTTATGGGCCGCCCCTCGATCCCGCCTGGAGTGTACTTCCGGATGCTGATGGTGGGGTATTTCGAGGGCATCGACTCCGAGCGCGGGATCGCCTGGCGCTGCGCCGACTCGCTGTGCCTGAGAGAGTTTCTCGGCTACGCCCTGAAGAAACCGACGCCGGATCATTCGAGCGTATCGCGCACCCGCCGGCTGATCTCGTTGGAGACGCACCAGGAGGTGTTCGCATGGGTGCTGAAGGTGCTCTCTGAAGAGGACCTGCTGAAGGGCAAGACGATCGGGATCGACGCCACTACACTTGAGGCCAACGCTGCCTTGAGGAGCATCGTGCGGCGAGAGACGGGTGAGTCCTACGAGGAGTTCCTGAGGGGCTTGGCTCAGGCCTCTGGGATCGAGACGCCCACGCGCGAGGATCTGGCGCGCATTGACCGCGACCGCAAGGGCAAGGGGTCCAACAAGGACTGGGAGCATCCGCACGATCCTGATGCCCGGATCGCGAAGATGAAGGACGGCCGCACCCACATGGCCCACAAGGCTGAGCATGCTGTGGACATGCAGACGGGTGCGATTGTGGCAGTGACAGTGCAGCCGGCAGACCGGGGCGACACCACAAGCTTGTATGAGACGCTGGCCGAGGCGTCGGAGAACCTGGGCGAGGTTGCTCAGGGCGCCGAAGAGCGCGGGCAGGGGCCGCCTGAACGGCTCAGCGAGATGGTGGGGGACAAGGGGTACCATTCGAACGACACGGTGCGGGACATGGCCGAGGTCGAAGTCAGGACGTATGTATCGGAGCCGGACCGGGGCCGGCGCCGCTGGGAGGGCAAGAGCCAAGAGAAGGCGGCCGTCTATGCGAATCGCAGGCGCATTCGAGGAAGACGTGGACGGGAGCTTTTGCGCAAGCGGGGGGAGTTTCTGGAACGCTCGTTCGCTCACCTCTATGAGAGCGGCGGCATGAGGCGAGTTCACTTGCGGGGCCATCCCAATATCCTCAAACGCCTGCTGATTCATGCGGCGGCAGGGAACCTGGGGCTGGTAATGCGCAAAGTCGTTGGCTGGGGCACGCCACGGGGTCTTCGCAGGGCCGCCTCTTGGGCTGCGGGCGTGTGTTTTAGCCTCGCTCTCAGACTCATGGCCAACCTGGTGCGCGCGGCGCATCGTCTCGACCAACTGCTGGGGCGACACCGGTCTTTCGAACCCAATCGACCCTGGGCTCTGGCGTCAAGGGCCGCCCCGTGAACGCCAGGCGCAATACTACTTCTACCACGGGCTGCTAGGGCCTTCCTTCCCACCCACTTCGTAAAGGAAGGCCGCTGCATTCGGTGCCTCGAATGCGTCCAACCTCCTCCCCAGGCCGTCCAGCACCGACAGAAAGAACTCCCTCTCGCGGAGACGGCTACGGAGAACAGGAACCAGGCCCTACGTAGGTCCTCTCTGCTCATGAGCATTCTCAGCTTCGCAACGTACTTGTTGCGGTCGCGCGGCGAATGCGTCCCGCTGATCCAGTCCCCAAAGATCGTGCCCGTAAACCTCACAGTAATACCTGAGGGCCGGTGTCGCGGCGTAGTAAACGTAAAGCACGTCTCCGGCCGGCATGTACTCCGAGAGGTAGTCCATTACCGGTCCTATCTCTTGGTGCCGGTACCCCCGTAGCGCGGACGGCACGGCCAAGAAGACCGGAAGAAGGAACAACACAGCCGCCAGAACCAATAGCACCAGGCGGGAGATCCCCTTGGGGGCGTACGCAGCACCCTTTGCAGTCCCCTCACCAATGAGCATCGCGCCGGCCGGCGCCAAGAACAGCAGCAAACACGTTCCTCGGCACTGCCAGCTCCGCAGGCTCGAAGATCACGTCGCGCGTGTGCCGGACGACCTCCGCGTCTTCAGGGCCCCGGCCCCGGAGGTGCAGTGAAGGGCGGCGACATACTCACGCGCTTCCGTATCGCAGAGCGTGCCGGGACTCCAGCCCTACGAGCAGGGCGACCACCCCGAAAACGACCCACATCGTCGGCTCCCGGACGGCCAACCGTGCAAGGAGCACGAGGGGAAGGATGCGAAAGGCAGTGTAGGACAGCCCGAGGTACGTCCAGGGCAACTCCCTCAGCAGCGCCGACTCCCTCTCCCGGAATCGGCGAATACATCCCGCGTACATCCCGACCGCGAAGACCGCCCCTGCGCTCGTACCTGCTATGGCGAGCCGCCAGGAGGGCACCGACACAGCGGAGAGGGCGACAACACCCACCATGCTCAAGCAGGCCAGGGAAGCGGTCCATTGGAGCCACCACCGGGCGCGATCGGGGCCCATCCGGACGGCGAGGGTCTGGACGCCGGCCTCGCCATCCGCCTGCCGGTCCACCACCTGGTGGAAGTGCAGGTTGACCCACTTGTCCAGAAGCACCGCCAGTCCCAGCACCGCGAGCGCGGGCAACCCTCCCTCGAGCAATGACCATGGCACAGCGACGAAGGCCAGCATGGCGCTGAAGCTGTAGGCCAGCAATCCGAGAACGCCGCGGCGCTTGAAGCGAGTTGGTCGGACCGAATAGGAGACGCCGAGGACTGCGGCAGCGAGGTAAGCGCCCAGAGCAGGCCTGCCGGCACCGATCAGCAGGAGGGTTAGGACACCCACCCCGATCAGCAGCGTTACAGCAAGAACGCCCATGCCGCCTGGCAGACCCACAATCCAGCGCCGCCTGTCTGCCGCCTGGTCCTGCCGCCGGTCGGCCAGATCGTTTGCCAGGATGCATGCCAGACACCAGCACCCGACCCCCGCGTACAGCCCAAGGCACGTGAGCCACTTGGCCTGCCCGCCGTCCCGCCAACCTGTTGAGAGCATCACCGCAAGCGGGAGGGAAAGACTGATCGTCTTGACCAGGCCTCGCCTGCCCCAGAGCGTCTCGCCGGCGATCTGTCCCCAGAGAGGGCCCTGCTTAGGATGTGCCATCGGTACGGGCCCCCGGGCCCGCAGGTTCGGGCTGCCCGAGGAGGCGTGCCTCGCAAGGACAGGAACTGTCCCGACCGTCAAGCCGCCCCGTCAACGCATAGGCGGCCGCCCGACATCCGCCCCCGCACGCAGCTATCTGCGGGCAGTCCGCGCATATCCCGT
>CAZHPE010000121.1:0-9258 GCA_964534775.1 uncultured candidatus Brocadiaceae bacterium | reverse complement strand
CATTTGGCTGTGCTCGGTTTTCCGGTGGTCCCTATGGCCCGTTCAGAAACGCCCCCCCCGTGCGATAAGGACGCCGACGGCTCACGCGGCCGGCCGCCAGGCCCGAGTCAGGGCTGGTTTCGGCGGCACTGGCTATGGCTGGCGTTCGCCGCCGGACTTCTGTACGCCGCGTCGGGTCTGCTGCCCAGGGCATTCGTCGAGGGGGACGATGCGGCATTATCCGGCGCTTTCCTGCACCTTTCGCGACACGGCGAGCTGCGTGGCATCAACTGCAGATACGACTTCCAGCCGGGGATCTACGCAATCGTCGTCGGGTTGCACAAGGTGGCCCGGGTCACGCCGCGCACGGGGCTCTATCTGACCACCTTTCTGGGCTTTTGCGCGTTCTTTGTTTTTGCCCCCTGGTTCGTCTCCCGCTTGGTGAAGGCGCCGGTACCGGCGTGCGGCCTGGCTCTTCTGCTATTCCAGGAGAGCTACACGTCTGCCTACTTCGGCAATTCCAGCATGCCAGCCGCAGGCATCCTCGCAGCATCGCTCCTGCTCGCCAGCCGGCGCACCTTGCCAGCAGTGATCGGCGCCGGAGTGCTATGTGCCATTGCCGGCTGGGTGCGCCTTGACTCCCTCCTCGTGGCGCCTGCCCTGGCGTTGGTGACCCTGAGGCCTGAAAAGCGCTCGGTGGCCCTCACGGGGCTGTTGGCACTCACAGCCACGGGCGTACTGCTGGCACTCTTTGCATTTAGCGGCGCGTCTGTTGAACGCATACTGCGGCTCCATACCAGTCACTTCAGCATGAGCACAAACATGGGCCTGACGGTGCAGTGCTACGCGACGATGTTCACGGGTGTGGCCGTCTTGCTTTTCGCGGCAGGCGTCCGCAGGTTCTGGAGGGGCAAGGACTACCAACTCATCCTCATCTCCCTGGCCGGAATCGCTGTCCCAGCGATGGCATACCGCCTGACGGTGGTCTCGCCGAAGTACCTGCTGTTCTCTCTGCCTTTTATCTGCCTGCCGGTTTGTGGGGGATGGGGCTGGCTTCGCGCCGGCCACGAGCTCCGGCTGGGCCTGAAATGGGCGGCCCTGAGCGCCCTCGTCGTCCAATACGTCTTGCCGCTGCCGCTGATCGCGGAACCCATGTGGACCCACGACGGGCCTCGTCGTCTCAGCGCCATCGCGTGGAGTCCCATCACGTGGCGGCGCATCAAGTCCGAAATGGGAGAGTATCAGTCCGCCCTGTGGACAACCGCACTCGACTTCTGCCGAGAACGCCCCGAGTCGCTGATCCTGGTGCCGCCGAGGACTACCTGGCTGGGAGATGTGTCCAGGAAGATGGTCATGTGCGCGCTGCTCGAAGACAACTACTCGTTCGTAGGGAAGAGTTGGGGGCAGAAGAACGCGTTGCTCTTGGACTTGGGAGGACACGCGCAGGTCTTCGCCAGGGACGGGCGGACGGTGACGCTGTTCAGCGCCTTCGATGGCCCAAAGAGGCTGCGACCGGAAGAGATCGAAGCCAAACTGGACATCAACTCGGGAGGGGTCGCCCTTTTCGTAGGCTTCTTGGCCAAAGACTATCAACGCTTCGAGTTCGCCGAGCCAACGCAGCCCGTTTTCAGCGGCACCGAGTTGATTCACCGCGTCCCCCTTCGGGCCTCGCCATAGGCAGCCTGCGACTTCGTGCGGGTCCCGGCCGAAAAGACATTGACTGCTGTCGCTGACCTGGGGACAGATGCACGACAGATGCACGGGTGAATTGAGTTGACAACACACCAGGGGACTTCATTCCATCTCAGGGATGCTCCGCACAGCAAGGCAGAGTGTGTCGGACAGGCGTGCGACGGCGTTTGCAGGGGTCTCGACATGACTGAAGGCGGCGAAGCGCCCGAAGACTTGCGCTACACCAAGGATCACGAGTGGGTGCGCGTGGAAGACGGTATGGCAGTTGTCGGCATTACCGACCATGCGCAGCCGGCGGTCGGTGAGATCACATACGTGGACCTTCCGCCCGTCGGAAAGCAGGCGAAGCAGTTCGATGAGCTTGCGGCAGTGGAGTCGGCCAAGGCGGCCTTTGACATCTTTGCCGTCCTCTCCGGGACGGTCAGTGAGGTCAATGCCGCCCTCGATGACGCCCCGGAAAAGATGAACGCCGACCCCTACGGCGACGGGTGGCTCTGCAAGCTCGATGGAGTCGATATCGCCGAATTGGACAACCTCCTGACACCGGAACAGTATCGAGAGCTGGTGGAACGCGAGCAGCAATGAGCTATGTGGCGAACTCGCCTGCCCAGCGTGCGGCAATGCTGGATGCCATCGGGAAGCCGATGGATGACCTCTTTGCGGTCATCGGGCCCGAGCTTCGCCCAGCATCTTTCGACCTGCCCGAGGCCCGGTCTGAGCTGGAGGTTCGGCAAGTCCTCATTTCATCGGCCAGAGAATCCTCTACGCAAGTGCGAAACTTCCGCCAAAGGCGAAGTACGAGTACGCCCCGCAGGAATTCCCCCTACGCAAGACGGTCCTCAACCGGATCCATACGAAGCTGAATGCGAAGATGGCTCCGTTCGCCGGCTGGGAGATGCCGATACAGTATCCTGCGGGAATCATCGCGGAACATCGCGCTGTGCGGACTGCGGCAGGCTTGTTCGACGTCTCGCACATGACAGCTCTGGAAGTTAGCGGAACCCATGCGCTGGCGTTTCTGGACGGGCTGCTTGCTAACTGCGTGTCGCGTCTCGACCCGGGAGAAGCGCAGTACTCCTTCCTGCTGCGTCCCGATGGGGATTTGATTGACGACATTTATGTCTACAGGCTTGGCCGCGAGCGATTCATGCTCGTGGGCAACGCCGCCAACGCCGACAGCGTTAAGGATTGGTTTACGGCCGCCAACTCCCGGCGTTTCCTGATCGACGAGGCGATGCCCGCGAAAGAGCTCGATGGACCGGTTGTGATACGCGATTTGCGAGACGCCGGCAAGGACAGTCGCGTGGGGCTTGCCCTGCAAGGACCGGCTTCCCTGCTAATCCTCCAGGAACTTGCCGAGACGCAAACCGACCGCGCCGTTCTTCACGGGCTTCTTCCGAGCGCCATTGCACCGGTCAGCCTTCTGGGACTGCCCGCTCTCGTGGCGGAGATTGAAGGCGAGCTCGCGATATCCATGACGGAAGCCGGGTATGGCGCATCAGCCCGATTCCACGTGCCGTTCTTCGTCGGTCGCAAGCCATACATGGAGCGCGTCGAGAGCCGACGGCGGCACATCCTCCGGCTGATGGGACAGGGGCGAAAGACGCTCAGGCACGGCCACGTCATTCTGGGCGCGTCGGGCAAGGCAGTCGGGCAGGTAACCAGTTTTGCTTATGCGCACGAGGACATGACGTTCTATGTTCTGGCTTGCGTGGACGAAGACTTCCAGCCGCAGCCTGGCGAGACTGTCAGCGGCGCGCGCATTCCCGCCGGCAAATCTGCGGGCGCCGTCGAGGACAGACTCGTCGTCGAGTTGACCGTGATGACCCGCCACCTCGAAGAGCCGGAGCGCGAGGGCTGGGCCAGCCGCTACGCGTAGTCCGCGCGTCGGGCCGATCAACTTCGCAGGAGATCGCGGAAGCCCTCGGTAAGGAGCGGCACGACCTCGAAGAGGTCGCCCACGATGCCGTATGTGGCGGTGCTGAAGATCGGGGCGTCCGGGTTGTTATTGACCGCCACGACGATATTGGAAGAGGACATGCCGGCAAGGTGCTGGATCTGCCCACTGATTCCGCACGCTATGTAAATCTCCGGACACACGGTCTTTCCCGTCTGGCCCACCTGGTGCGAGTATGGGATCCAGCCGGCGTCCACCGCGCCGCGTGAGGCCGCGAGGCCGGCCCCCAGAACCTCGGCCAGCTCGCGCAACATCGCAAAGCCATCGGCTTTCTGCAGTCCGTGCCCGCCGGCCACAATTATGTCCGCCTCCGCCAGATTGACCGTGCTCTCAATCTCAGGGACAAAATCCAGGCGCCTCGCCCGCGACTGCAGGAGCTCAGCGGCCACCTTGTGCACGATCACCTCGCCCCGCCGGGCCGTGTCAACCGGCGCTTCCTTCATGACCTTGTGGCGCACGGTTGCCATCTGCGGCCGCGTGTTCGGGGAAAGAATCGTGGCCATTATGTTGCCGCCGAATGCGGGCCGCGTCTGGCGGAGGTCCTTCGTTTCCGGATCAATGGCCAATCCCGTGCAGTCAGCGGTCAAGCCGGCGTGCACCGAGACGGCGACGCGGGCTATCAGGCTGCGGCCGATGGTCGTGGCGCCGCAGAGCAGGACGCTCGGCTTATGTCTGGTGACAAGATCGATCAGCACCGCCGCGTAGCGTTCGTCCTGGAAGTGGGCCAGCTCAGGCCGGTCGACCACGTAGACTCTGTCGGCTCCGCGGTGGATGAGCTCCTGCGCCCTTTCGCCTATTGCCGAGCCCACCAGCACAGCGCAAAGACTCATTCCAAGATCGTTGGCCAGCTTCCGGCCCTCGCCCAACAGCTCGAAGGTTACGGGCTGCACGTCTCCGCCGTGTTGCTCCGCTACGACCCACACGTCCCGATACTCGCTGAGATCTCGCGCCACCTGCGTCTTCTCGGCGGACTCAATTGCATCGAACTCACAGGCGTCCACGCACGCGCCGCAGAGGGTGCACGCGAGGAGGTCGACGCTCGCGACGGAGTCCGCGATGGTAATGGCACCGAAGGGACATGCCTCCTGACACACCCCGCACCCGGTGCAATTCGCCCGGATGATCCGTATCGACTCTTCAGACACAGGAACCCTCTCTCTACCGCGAAAGCGTAATGACGACGTCCTTGAGCCTGTCGATCAGTTCGCGAACCACCTCGCCGGCCTCCCCCTTCAGCATCTCCCCTTCCGTCCGCGCCGGCGGGCTGAATATTTTCACGACGCGGGTCGGCGAACCGCTCAGACCGACCATAGAGCTATCGGCACCGATGTCTTCGGCGGTCCAGTGCGCGATTTCCGCTTTCCGCGCGGCGATCTTGCCCTTCAGCGACGGAAACCTCGGTTCGTTTATCTCCTTGACCACGGTCAACAGGCACGGCAGCGGCGCGTAGATCGCCTCGTAACCGTCTTCCAGCAGGCGCTGCGCGACCAGGTGCTCCTGGTCGATCGCGTCGATCTTTCGGGCGTAGGTGATCTGTGGCAAGTCCAGATGCACGGCGATACCAGGACCAACCTGGCCGGTATCCCCATCGGAAGCTTGGTTGCCGCACAGGATCAGATCGAAGTCGCCGATCTTTCTGACCGCCGCGGCGAGAGCGTAACCCGTTGCCCACGTATCGCTTCCGGCGAAGGCAGGGTCGGAAATAAGAACCCCCTCGTCCACGCCCATGGAGATGACCACCCGGAGCGCCGCTTCCGCCTGCGGGGGCCCCATGCTGAGCGCGGTCACCTTGCCGCCCAGTTTCTCCTTCAGGCGCAGCGCTTCCTCCACGGCGAACAGGTCAAAGGGGTTGACCATGGACTGGACACCGTCGCGGATGAGGGTGTTCGTCTCAGGATCGATCTTCACCTCCGCAGTGTCCGGCACTTGTTTGACGCACACGACGAAATGCACGGCGAACTCCTTTCAGGCGGTTCCAGGATCCACGCTGAAACGGAAGATTATATCCCGGCGAGGCATCCTTCACCAATGCCCCGTTTCCCCTTGCGTTCCTTCGCGGTTCTGCGTAGCATCTTGTGCATCTCCAGACTCGAAACCCGCAATCGGAAGCAATGAGCATGGCATACGCCGAAGTTGACGAAAACATCCTTTCCCGCCTGCGCGGAATCGTCGGGGAGGAGAACGTCTCTGTCTCCTCCGAGGACAAGGAAGAGTATTCCCACGATGAGGTGGCCGAACTCCACCACTCGCCGGATGCCGTCGTCTGGGCCGCCGGTGCCGAGGAGGTTTCTCGCGTGCTCAAGTTCGCCGGGGAAGCGAATTTCCCTGTGACCCCACGCGGTGCCGGGCAGGGCCTGAGCGGCGGTGCCGTGCCGGCACTGGGGGGTGTGGTGCTGACGCTGGAGAGAATGACCCAAATCCTGGAAATCGACCAGGAAAACCTGATGATCACCGTCGAACCGGGGGTGATCACCGGCGAAGTTCACCGCGCAGTGGAAGCCCTCGGCCTGTTCTATCCGCCCGACCCCGCAAGCCTCGACTCCTGTTCAATTGGCGGCAACATCGCCGAAAACGCTGGCGGGCCGCGCGCCATCAAGTATGGGATCACCCGGGACTACGTCTGCGGCCTGGAGGCGGTCCTGCCCTCGGGAGAGGAGGTCTCGATGGGGGGCAAGTTCGTCAAGGATGTCACGGGCTACGACCTGATGCAGCTCCTTATAGGCTCGGAAGGGACGCTGGCGGTCGTCACGCGGATCATCCTGCGCCTCATACCTCTGCCGCAAGTCCGGGTCGACCTACTCGTCCCGTTCAGCGATTTCCAGACGGCCTCACAAGCCGTCTCGGACATCATCAAGAGCCGCATCGTGCCGGCCGCCCTCGAGTTCATGGGCACGGACAGCATCCGGGCAGTGGAGGCGCTGACGGAGAAGGAGATACCGTTCCACGAGGCCGAGGCGCATCTGCTGATTACCGTAGACGGGAACGACCAGGCGGCGGTCGAGGCCGAGTACGAGAAGATCGGCGGAATCTGTCTCGAACACGGTGCGCAGGATGTGCTCGTGGCGGACAATCCCCGGCTGCGGGACAAGCTCTGGGAGGCGAGGCGGCTCATCATCGAGGCCCTCCAGCACATGAGTCCGGATGGCATCATGGACACGCAGGACCTCGTCGTGCCGCGGGCAAGCATCCCCGACCTCCTGGCCCGCATCAAGCTTATCGCCGAAGGGCATTCGATGAACATCGTCTGCTTCGGCCATGCCGGAGACGGCAACGTCCACGTCAACATCGTCAAGGACATGCCGGATGAGACGTGGATGGCGAAGAAGGATCCGGTGGCGGAAGAGATGTACCGCGCGGCCCTCGAACTCGAAGGATCGATCACCGGCGAGCACGGGATCGGCCTGACCAGAAAGAGGTTCCTGCCCCTGGCGGTCGACGCATGCCAGATTGAACTGATGAAAAAGATCAAACAGGTCTTCGACCCCCAGAACATCCTGAATCCCGGGAAAATCCTACCGTGACGCCACGCGCGGCAGGGAGGGGTGGAAGAGGGACAGATCAGGCCGCCGTGACAGCAATGGAAAGGGAGCAGATGATAGATCCTCTCGAGTTCAGGGACATTGACCCTGGCACGCGCACCCTGATGGGCCCGGGGCCGAGCGACGTCCCGAGCCGCGTGCTTCAAGCCCTGTCGGCCCCTTGCATAGGGCACCTCGACCCCTATTTTCTTTCCGTTATGGACGACACGCAGCGGCTTCTTCGTTTCGTCTTCCAGACGGATAACGCGCTGACGATCCCGGTCTCGGGCACCGGCAGCGCGGGCATGGAGACCTGTTTCGTCGATCTTCTCGAACCCGGTGACGAGGCCGTCATCTGCATCAACGGGGTGTTCGGGACGAGGATGGCTGACGTCGTGGAGCGCCTCGGCGGAAAGCCCGTCCGCGTCGACGGCCAGTGGGGCCGGGCGGTGGACCCCGAGGCGGTGCGAAAGGCGGTCAGCGGTCGGAATCCGAAGATTATGGCGGTGGTCCACGCCGAGACTTCCACCGGTGCGCGGACTCCGCTCGATGATCTGGCTGCCATCGCACACGACGCCGGCGCCCTCTTCCTTGTGGACACGGTCACGTCTCTGGGCGGCATAGAGGTCGCCGTGGACAGGGTGGGCATCGACGCGGTCTACAGCGGGGCACAGAAGTGCCTCTCCTGCCCGCCGGGGCTGGCGCCGATCTCCTTCAGCGAATCCGCCATGAGTGCCCTGGAGGGCCGAAAGACTAAGGTGCCTAACTGGTACCTGGACATGGGCATGGTCCGCAACTACTGGGGCACCGACAGGAAGTACCATCATACCGCGCCCATCAACATGACCTACGCCCTCCGGGAATCGTTGCGGATCATTGCAGAGGAAGGGCTTGAGGCGCGGTTTGCCAGGCACCGGCTTCATCACCTGGCGCTTGTTGCCGGCGTGGAGGCGATGGGACTGACCATGCAGGTGCCGGAGCGCGAGAGGCTGCCGATGTTGAACGCCATCCGCATCCCGGAAGGGGCCGATGACAAGCGCGTGCGCAAAGCGCTGCTGGAGGATTTTCGCATCGAGATCGGCGGCGGGCTGGGCGATTTTGCGGGCAAGATCTGGCGGGTCGGGATTATGGGTCATTCCGCTTCTCGGCGGAATGTCTCCATGTTCCTCTCAGCGCTGGAGACCATCCTCCGAGCGGAGGGCTGC
This sequence comes from uncultured candidatus Brocadiaceae bacterium, assembly GCA_964534775.1. Taxonomy (GTDB): domain Bacteria; phylum Planctomycetota; class Brocadiia; order SM23-32; family SM23-32; genus CAZHPE01. Next base: position 907 of record CAZHPE010000121.1, on the reverse strand, counting down.
AAGGTGAAGCTGGGGGCACTCGAGGCCGCTTCGGCGGTGTACGGCGCGGGGTAGCCTCCCCCCGCTGGCCTTCCGGTCTGCACATCCCCATTGCAGAAGCCCGGCCGGAACCCGCAACATGAGCGAACATGATACCGTCGGCACGAGAGGATGCCGGGGGGCCGCTCTTCAGAGCGAAGAGAGCGTATGCCGGAAGCTGTTGACGGGCGGCGAATGGTGTGGCACTGAGCGTGTAATTGTTACGTTGGACGAGCGGCGTATCTCTCACGGCAAGGAGCGAATGAGTGTCACAGTACTCTGTGAGCCCGGACGGTGAGCAGTTCGTCATTCCCTCTGAGAGCGAGTATCAGGCCGAGTTGGAGCGGATCGATGGGTCCGTTGAATCGGCGCGTGCAGAGGGCAAGGAAATCGTGGTAGTGATGGGCGTGGGGTTCGTCGGGGCAGTCATGGCGGCCATCGTGGCCGACACGGTGGACGGCGCGACAGGCAGGCCAAACAAGTTTGTCATCGGCTGCCAGCGTCCGAGCACGCGAAGCTACTGGAAGATCCCCCTGCTCAATCGAGGCGTCTCACCTGTCAAGGCGGAAGATCCCGAAGTCGCCCCGCTGATATCCCGCTGCGTGTTGGAGAAGAAGACGCTCACCGCCACGTTCAACGCCGACTGCCTGGGGCTTGCAGATTGCGTGGTGGTCGACATCCAGTGCGACTACGTCAAACATGACCTCGGGGACCTTCGCTCCGGCGAGACGGAAATGAACGCCCTGGAGAAAGTCATGAGGGTTATCGGGGAGAAGGTGCCGGCCAATTGTCTGGTGCTGATAGAGACCACGGTCCCGCCCGGCACAACGGAGTTCGTGGCCTACCCCATCATGAAGAAGGCCTTCCAGGCTCGCGGCATGGCCGAGCC
>CAZHPE010000120.1:0-9293 GCA_964534775.1 uncultured candidatus Brocadiaceae bacterium | reverse complement strand
CGGTTGCTGCGAAGTGGAGCCGGGAAAGAGATAGGCGCAGGGGACGATACACATGCTGAACCGCATCATAACGTGGTCACTTGAACACCGTTTTTGGGTTGTCATCTTCACCCTCGTGCTCCTTGGAAGCGGAGCCTATTCCCTGTACCGGCTGCCGATTGACGCGTTTCCGGACACGACACCGGTCCAGGTCCAGATCAACACTGTCGCCCCGGCCCTTTCGCCGCAGGAGATCGAGCAAGGGATCACCTTCCCGGTAGAGCAGGCGATCGGCGGACTGCCGGGACTCACCGAGGTCCGCTCGATCTCGAAGTTCGGGCTCTCCCAGGTAACCGTTATCTTTGAAGATGGGACCGACATTTACTTTGCCCGGCAACTCGTCATGGAGCGGCTTCAGACGGTCGAGCTCCCCGAGGGCACACCGCGGCCGGAGATGGGCCCCGTCTCCACCGGGCTGGGGGAGGTCTACCACTACATAGTCACCGGCAAGGGCAAGAGCCTCGAGGAACTCACGACGATCCATGACTGGATCGTCAGGCCTCGCCTGCGTTCGGTCTCTGGCGTCGCCGAGGTCAACACATGGGGGGGAAAGCGCAGGCAATATCACGTGCTCGTCGATCTAAAGCGCCTGATGAAACACGACCTGACCTTCGATGACGTCTTCGACGCTCTCCAGAAGAACAACCTCAACGTCGGCGGCGGCAACATTACCCAGTCCGGCGAACTGCACCTCGTGCACGGCATCAGCCTGACCAAGACACCGGAAGAGATCGGGAATATCGCCATTACCGCACACGATGGCATTCCGATCCGCATTCGTGACGTGGCGAGCGTGCGGGTCGGCCATGAGATCCGTCGCGGTGCGTGCACCGCTAATGGTGAAGGCGAGATCGTGTTGGGGCTTGGGTTCATGCTGATGGGAGAAAACAGCGACGAGGCAACGGAGCGTCTCAAGAAACGCTTGAACGACATTCGACCGTCGCTCCCGCCGGGAGTGGAGGTCCGCCCCGTGTACGACCGGACCGACCTCGTCGATCAGGTGCTGAACACCGTGAAGAACAACCTCCTGGAGGGGGCGATTCTCGTTGTCGCCGTGTTGTTCATATTCCTTGGAAGCCTGCGGGCCGGTCTCATTGTGGCATCCGCTATCCCTCTGTCGATGTGTTTCGCCTTCAATGGGATGCTTCGTCTGGGGATTGCCGGAAGCCTCATGAGTCTCGGGGCGATAGATTTCGGATTCATCGTAGACAGCACACTTGTCATGGTAGAGAACAGCGTCCGCCATCTTGAAGAGAGAACGGATAAGCGCTCTGTAGTGGACATCGTCCGCCAGGCATCGATCCAGGTCGCCCGGCCAACCGTGTTCGCCCAGACGATCAATATGATCGTTTACCTCCCGGTCCTGGCTCTGGAGGGGATTGAGGGCAAACTCTTCCGGCCGATGTCGCTGACGATCCTGTTCGCCCTGACCGGTTCGGTGCTCATCATCTGTACCGTCATACCCGTTATGGTCAGCTTTCTTATTCCCAAGCGCGCTGGAGCGAGAAGAGACCGTATCACGTCGCTGCTCAAGTGGCTGTATCGCCCCGTGGTACGTCGTGTCCTCAAAATGCCGGTAGCATTCAGCCTAATCCCCGTAGCCGTTATCGCTGCAGGCGTATGGTTAGCCGCGGTCACCGGCTCCGAATTCATCCCACGGTTGTCGGAGATGGGAATCGTTGTGAATACCGTGCGACTGTCCGGCATCTCCTTGCAGGAATCGGTCCGTTACGGAACGCAGATAGAAAAGCTCATCCAAAGAAAGTTTCCCCATGAAGTAAGAGATGTATGGACGCGGACCGGGACGGCAGAAGTTGCAACGGATCCCATGGGAATCGAGCTGAGCGACGTGTTTATAACGCTGACCCCGCGCCGGGAATGGACCCGCGCCCGGACACAGGATGAATTGACGTCGCTTCTGCGCCAGGAGCTTTCCGGCTTGCCCGGCATGCGGATGGTCTTCACTCAGCCCATCGAGATGCGGGTGAATGAGATGATTGCCGGGATTCGGACTGACCTTGGTGTGAAGGTATTCGGAGATGATTTGGAAACGCTGCAAACTAAGGCCTCGGAGGTGGAGGCCATCATTCGGTCAATTCCGGGCAGCACGGACGTCTACACGGAGCAGATTACCGGGCAACCGGTGCTGGAGATCCGAGTGGATCAGGAGGCAATCGCACGCTATGGGGTTTCTGCCCGGCACGTACTTGAAGTTGTCGAAGCAATTGGAGCCAAGCATGTCGGCGAGGTTCGTCAGGGCCAGCGGCGGTTTGATCTCGTGGTCAGGCTTGAGGAGGAGTACCGCAAAGACACTTCTGCCGTCGGTCGCATCCTGATTCCTGCTGCGGGCGGGGAACGCATCCCCCTTGCCCGTATAGCCCGGATTCGCCAAGTCGAGGGGCCATCGACGATCACCCGCGAATGGCAGAAACGGCGCATCGTAGTCCAGTGCAATGTCACTGGCCGGGATATCGGCGGGTTCGTGAAGGATGTCCAACGCAGGATCAGGGACGGTCTGGTTCTGCCGGCGGGGTATCATGTCGAATTCGGAGGGCAGTTCGAGCACCTGCAGCGGGCGACGCAACGACTGATGATCGTCGTCCCAGTGGCACTGTTTCTCATCTTCGTGCTGTTGTACGCTGCCACCGACTCCACGCGCGCATCGCTCATGATCTTCCTGGGACCTGCATTCGCCACTCTCGGCGGGCTAATCGCCCTTTGGTGGCGCGGGATGCCGTTCACCGTCTCCGCAGGTGTGGGCTTTGTCGTTGCCTCAGGCGTATCCGTTCTGAACGGCCTTGTCCTAGTATCCACCATTAAGGATCGTCTTGCCGAGGGGAATCCCCCGACCCTAGCAATCGAGGAGGGCGCGCTTCTTCGATTGCGACCAATCTGTATGGCAGGCATAGTGGCAGTCCTGGGCTTCCTTCCCATGGCTCTCAGTACTGGCGTGGGTGCAGAGGTGCAGCGTCCGCTGGCAACCGTGGTGATTGGAGGGGTTATCGCGGACAATCTGCTGACGCTGCTGGTCCTGCCAGCGCTGTATGTTCTGTTCGGCGCAAAGCAGACATATGTAGAACTCGAGGGAAGCAAGTGAGCATGCAGTAGTTTATTTTGGGATATTGCCCTCGGCAATGAGCGTCCATTTGCAGTGCGAGTTACGTCAGCGCTTTGCCTTTCAATTCGCTCCACATCCTCCGCTGCTTGTGCCAGTCAGGTTCGGCGGCGTTGTCACATCACTGGGCCCTGCGGTTGGAGATGGACGGAGTGCTGAAGAGTTGGGCGGTTCCAAAGGAGCCCTCTGCTGTGAACGCCGGTCGAAAAGTGCGGCGGGGGTCGGCCCAAAAGTGCAGCACCTATGCCATGTATACCCCGTCGCTTGACGGGTGTCAATTCTCCCCTATGATTGCTTCGATCGAGCCGCCCGGGTGCGGCGGAAGCGGGGATACCTTCAGGATCTGAGCGCGGGAGGGGGCGTTCCAGGCTCGTCGCAAGTCTTGTGCTGCGTGACATCCGCCGAATGGTTAGAGTGATGTTCAGGAACGGCAGCCGCCAGCCATGCCGTGGAGCTGCCGCGGACAAGCTTCCGCTGAGCTCCGCTGCTCTGCATGGAAACGGCGTCGACAATGAGAATTCGCAGGGCAACTCAACAGGATTGCGACGCCCTATGCGAGATCCAGGTCTCGGCCATTCGGGAGCTTGGCGGAACTCACTACTCTGAGGCCGAACTCGCTGCGTGGTCGCGCGGGCGGACTCCCGATCGGTATGAGAGGCCGATAGCCGAGCAATACGTGATCGTTGCCGCGCAGAGCTGCCAAATCGTTGGGTATGGGGTCTTGGATACCCCCAACGGAAAGGTGGGTGCCATCTATGTCCGGCCAGACTTCGCTCGGCAAGGCGTTGGCACGGCCATACTCAGAGAGTTGCTCCGCGAGGCGAAACGCAACGGACTTTGCCAAGTCTGCTGTGAATCCTCTCTGTGTGCAGAGAGGTTCCACGCCAAGGCTGGCTTTGAGGCAGGGCGCAAGTGCGGGCGCAGATTTCGGAGTGGAGAAGAGATTGACTGCATCCCCATGACGAAATCGCTGGACTGAAGAGATGCGGAAAGACCGCACCAGTATCGGCACCCGTGTTGGACGGTGCGGGGTGCTTCCGTCACCAACTGTCACCACGCCGGTGCGCAGGGCGAGCGCCTGACGACGCCATCTTGCTGCGATCAGGGTCGCGACGAAAGAGAGAAGCGCACCCCCCGTGCGGACCCCGACGGCCCGCAGGAACTCCCAGACCCCCTCCCTCGGGCGTTTTCCCGCCACAGGAGCGACGAAAAGGGCTTCGCATAGGGTAAGGCAGCCTTGCGCGGCTCTCAGGGCAGGAAGACGCGCGGGGGCTGGCTGCATGGGGGGAGCGCAGCAGGGTCGAGCCGTGTGCTGTGCCTTCGTCAATCGTCCGCGAGCGCCCAGCGCAGGCACGCTCTTTCGAAGCCGAAGGGCATAAATATGTAATCGTCAGTCCAGCCGCCCTTGTCGGTGAACTCGTCGGGCCCGGTCCAGATGTCCTCCCCCCCCGGTAGGTGCAGCGGGCCGAGCAGATTCCGCAGGCTGGTAACGAGCCGCACCTCGATCACGTTGGCGCCGGCCGCGAGCAGGCTCCCCACCTCCACCTCGTGGGGGGGGATCAGGATGGTGCCGGCGTGCCGGCCGTTCACCTGGACGTCGGCCGCGACGGCCTGCAGTCCCTCAAGGGCGAGCACGGCCCGATCCACGGGCCCGGGCATCTCAACGGTCTGGCTCAGGCTGAGCACTCCGGTGAAGAAGGGGTAGCCCTGCGCGCCAAGATCGCCGCTGCCGCCATCGGCGGCTTCCCCCACCAGCGTGAACTCGGGCCCGTACCGGTCGAAGTCCATCCCTCCGACGCGGTGGCGCTCCGGTCCGATGCGCCGGGCGGCCACGCCGAAGTCGCCGATCAGATAGATGTCATCCAGGCCAGGCTGTTCCCTAAGCACCCCGGCCATCTCGATCGTGTTCTCGCCCGCCCTTATGTGCCGGGCGATGTCCGCCCTCTTGAAGCTGATGTCGCGCCAGTAGTCGCCCTCGCGGAAGGCGACCCGGGTGCCGTTGGCGGTGACCATGACCTGTTCGGGGTAGTCGAGCACCAACTCGACGGCCGAAGGAACGGTCTCGGCCCGGAACGCGAAGCGGAGCCTGAAGGGCGTCCCCTCTCCCGCTCCCTCGGCCTCGTGGTTGCACCGCCAGACTGGACGCGGCTCCCCCCAGGGCCCGCCGTCCAAGCTCATCGTACAGTAGTCGAGCGTCAGGGAGTTCGGGTCCATGCGGAGGCGCCTCCACGCACCCCCCAGCGTCTTGGTCTCGGTGGCCGGCGGCAGTTCCGGCCGAGCCGCCTCCGCCGCCGGGCGGTCGGCGTCCATCACCAGGAGGAGAGAGCCAACCGGCGGGAGAGCAAGGGCGACCTCCGTACCCCCGGCGGTCACCCGCCCCGCCAGGGGCGTCGTCTGGCCGCTCAGGGTATCCCAGCACTCCAGCCGGCCCGTCCCCGGAAGACGTGCCGTGACCTCTCGGCCCTCGTGCCGGTCCTGGTTGACCAGGAAGAAGATATCTTGCGATCCGTCGCGACGATGGTGATACAGCACGTCCCCGGCGCCGCTCCCCTCGATGACCACATCGGCGAGGAGACATTCATCGAGTGCCAAGGCCAGGGCGGCGCGCTCGTTGGCGACGCGGACGCTGCCGGGGGGAAGGACCCGCCCGGCCTCCCGGCCGTCCACTAGTCGGGGTTCGTCACCGGCCGCGATCACGGTGCCGCCCCGGGATGCGAACTGGTCCAGCAGATCCACCGTCGAGCGGGCCAGCGTCGTGCCCGGAGGCACGACCACGACACCGTAGTCCATTTCGCCCACGTGCATCCGCCCGTCCCGGACGCTGCCGTAACGCGCCAGCAGGATCTCGTCGGCGAAATGGTAGTCGCGATGCAGCGCCAGCAGGCTGCCGCTCAGTGCGGCGAGCTCGTCATTGAGCCGCCTGTTCCGATATGTACCCATTGGCCGGTAGACAGTCCATGCGCTCGATATGGGATGCACCACCAGCACGTCGACGACCCGCTGCCCCCGGCTGAGGGCGTAGCTCAGCCGCGTGTAGTGCACGTCGAACTTCGCGTTGTGGGGCCACCAGGGCTGTTGGTAGTAGAGGTTCGGCGGGTAGCACCGCTTGCGCGGGCCGCGCATGCTGTAGAGCGCCAGATGTGTGTTCAGGAAGGTGATTCCTAGGGCGTAGAGTTGGTCACCGATCCATTTCCGGCCGGCGAAGCCGAGACCCTGGCCGGCGGCGCCGTAAGCCTCGCAGAGCGCCCCGCGCTTGCCGAGCTGGCAGACTGCGCTGTCCACCTGCTTGACTGTCATCGGGATGTCGATGTGGCGGCGCAGCTTGTCGACGCCGGGCAGGTGCATGTGCTCGTAGTGGGGCATCGCCGCGCCGATCCACGGCACCTGGTAGTCCAGCCAGTCCTCGCACATGTAGTGGCCGGTGAGCTCCAGGTTGTGGGCGGTGCACCATTCGCCGACCTGGCGGCTGAAGCTCTCCACGAAACGCAGGGTCACGATGCGCCAGAAGTCATAGCGCACGCGCGTGTAATCGCCTGTGTCGAAGAAGAGGCACGGCAGCTCCGATATTAGGTCGTAGCCGTTCTGCCGTCGGAACTCCTCCGGCAGGTCGTCCGCCCAAGGCACCATGCGTGCGCCCGGGAAGCGACGCGGCAGGTCCCAGTGGGTGCGCCAGTCGGCATACGCCGGCTCGTCGGTGAAGACCCCGGGCACGGTCGAGCCGAAGGCCTCCCCGACTTCCCTCGCGTACGCCTCGTAGGTGGACTCGATGAAGGCACGTACGGCCTCCGGATTGAGCACGTTGATGTAGCAGTAGCCCTTGCGGTTCAGGTCGGTGAGTGTCGCCGTCACCGGGTAGACCTGGACCCACACCTGGGTCTCGGGGTCGAAGGTCGATGCGTCCTCGACGGGCCGGAAGTCGACCAGACGGCCTTCTTCGCGGCGAGCGACCCACACGGCCAGTCGCTCGGCGATCCTGGTGGGCTTGTCGTCCACCAGGCACCAGAGGGCCTGGCTGCGGTGCTCGGGCGAGGCGGCCGGGACGGCGCCCGCCGCAAAGCCGCTGGGACAAACGAGCTCGTCATAGATCCAGGCGTGCATGCCCCGCCGCTCAGCTTCCGTCACGCAGGCCCGTATGCAATCGAACCAGCGGCGGGAGAGGTAAGGCGTTACCAGCCTCCCTTCCGGAAACATGAAGAATCCGCCCCAGCCAGCCTCGTCCATTAGGCCGATCTGCCGGACCAACTCGCGTTCGTCCAGGTCATCATTCAGCGCGAGAAGCGGCGCCGGTCTGTACGCCTTCGGCGGGGACCGAAACTCGGGAAGTTCAAGCATCTTGCAGCACCTTGCGGACAATCCGGGTGTCCATGCCTATCTGATCGGGGTCAATGCCATAGCCGGCATTATACTGCCTTTGCGGTGGGAGGCCAATGAGCCATTCAGGCCCCGACGAAAGAGACAAGAGCGGCCACCGCTGCGCAGACCCCGGCAACTCATGGGCACTCCCAGGCCCCTTCCCTCGAGCGTTTTCCCGACGCTGGAGCGACGAAACGGGCCTTGCACAGGGTAAAGCGGCCTTGCGCGGCTCTTAGGGCTGGGAAACGCGTGTGGGGGCGCTGCATGGGGAGCGCCACCGGCAGGGCCGGGATAAGTAGGGAGGTATGCCATGCCGAACCAAGTTCAACCGGGTGGGTGACATCTCGGTGGTTTGGTCTAGTGGCACCTCTCTTTTGTGATGGACGACACGTGCTTGTGCCCGCCGAACGCGTTCTTTCCCTTTGTCTCTTGGCGCCTCAGGGCTCCGCGGTAAAGGTTGTTCACACATTGCTCGAGTCAACATCGCCCCGCGTCCCAGTCCTCCCCTGCGTCATCATCTTCTCGAACTGGCGTCCATCCCTCACCCGCCCACTGCCCCCATTTCTCCGGTGACAACTTCTTCTTGGTAGGCTGTTGTCCACACCTCATCCAGAAAACCTCATAGAGTTCCGGCGTATCCTGTCCAGCCCCGAAGCCGGCTACCCAGAATCCTATTGCTTCCTTGCCATGCTGCGCGACCACCTCTCTTTGGGCGCTTGGGTCAACATCACACTTAAGAGTTGAAGCCATGTCTTCTATGGTCATGTTACCCAAATTGCACTCGTGAGTCTTTGCGAAGTCTCTAACAACGCGCCCGATGTCGCACCCTTGAAGGATGTTCTGACCGTGATGAGCGATTGCCACGGGACGACCGGGCAGCGGGAATGTCTTCTGCAAGTCCTCATCCACCCAGCGCTCGCCGACCTCTGTCTTGTGGCAGAATCCATCGGCGGCCAGTACCATTGCTCCACTCGACCAAACTGCCAGAAGAAGCGTCATCTGAGAACCCCCTTTCTCACCAAGCCTACCCTTTCGAACTCCCCCGCATTCCGCCCGTGGCCGTATTTCGTCCAGAAGTCCGAGTGCCCCCGCCGCACCATTTCGACGTTCACGTGCAGCCCATCGACAAAGACTTAAGCGAGGAGCCGCCGGCATCTGTCCCGCGGTGCTTCCATTGGGAACTGTTAGCGTGCCGCTGCCAAGCACACGGCGAGCGCCTGACGCCGCCATCTTACTCCGACCAGGGCCGCGACGAAAGAAGGAAAAGCGGCCACCGCGGTGGAGATGTCGCGGAAGGTGAGGCGCCTGGCCGACTTCGACAGCCCCTCAGCGCTCAAGGCTGGCACTTTGTCGAAATGCGCTTTGGTGCACTTGAGGCGATGATAGCCGCCACCGGGCTCCGGTTAGGAACGTTCGCGCCGGATTATAGGGACGCGCGTTGTCCGGGCAACGGGCTGGAAGAGAGAATAATCGGCATCTCCTTGTCTCTGGCACACAGTTCAGGATATAAGACCGCAATTAGCCGGAACGCTCTGCCCCATCGGGGAGCGGGCGCGTGTGATTTCTGCCGGACCGATACTTACAGGCGGACAGCTTGGCAAGGAAAGCCATAATGGACCAGAAGAAGCGTTACAGTGTGGCGGTGGTAGGCGGAGCGGGCACATGGGGCCGCAAGTACATGCGGGCCTACGCCCAGCATCCGGACTGTGATATCGTGGCCATGGTGGACCGGGCCAGGGACCGAAGGCAGCGCTTCGCTGACCATTACGGGGCCAAGGCCGTTTAC
>CAZHPE010000119.1:0-9378 GCA_964534775.1 uncultured candidatus Brocadiaceae bacterium | reverse complement strand
GTGCGGTTGCGGTTATCGGTCAGGGTGTCCACGATCACGGCCGCCCCGCCGCTGCCGTAGCCCTCGTAGCGCAGGTCTTCCATCTGTTCGCCGGCCAGCTCGCCGGCGCCCCGGAGGACGGCGCGCTCGATCGTGCCCTTGGGCATGTTGGCTGCCTTGGCTGCGTCGATGGCGTATTGTAGCTCAAGGTTCGTGCCGGGGTCTTTGCCGCCCCGGCGCGTAGCTGAGATGACGGCCTTGGACAGCCGGCTGAAGACCTTGCCCCTCTTCTTGTCTTCCCTCGCCTTCTTGTGTTTGATGCCTGCCCAGTGGGAATGTCCAGACATGGAAAACGCCTCCGAAATCGTCATCAGGGGAACGTGCGTAGCGCCATCGTGATGTGCGGAAGGCAGCCGTCAGTGGCCGGCTTCCCGCGGCGAATGCCTTCAGGCGGCAGGTGGAGGCCTCTTCTTGCGGGCACCGGTCGCAGGCGTTGGCGCCGGCAACGCCCGGAGGAACTCGAGCAACCATGGCTTGCGTGCGACCATTCCCCTCAGTGCTCGCGCAAAGGCCCATCGGTTCACCTATACGCTGCTGCAAAACCCCATCCTGGCTTCGGGCCGGCGGAGCTGGTTCAGCAATAGCATCTTGTCCTATGACCAGGTCGTACGGGCCGATGTGGCGACACGGCCCCGGCAGCAGGCCGGGGTCCAGCTGCATGTCAGAATCGAGCACCGCGAACGCGCTCGTCCCAGAGCGTGCGAGGGCGAGCGCCAGACCATGTTTGACGGCCGCCTGCTTCCCCTGGTTCACCTCGTGATGGCGGGCCGCCACGCGGCTGTCGGAAGCGAGGTCATCTATTATCGCCCCCGTGGAATCGACCGAGCAGTCGTTCACGCACACCACGTGTCCGACCCCCGGTTCCAGCGCCGTCCGGACGGCTTCGCCCACATGCCGCTCTTCGTTGTAAGCTGGAAAGACGACCGCCAACCGCTCCATGCCCCCTTCCCGTCCACCGACCGGCACCTGATCGACTATGATCCTCATGCCCCGCTCCCATCGCAGCCATTGCCGTGGGCGTTCCGAGCGACGCCCCTCGGCCGTTGGCGCCGCCGTCTGCCCCGGATATTCTACCCGCTCAGAAGGGCCTTGTACACTCCAAGCCGGTGCTGCTTCCGTCGGCGCTGCGTGTCGAGCATGATTCGCCTGCTGTACGATAGCAGGCATCATCGGCTGAATCGTCCGCCGGGGCGGGGCCGTGTTCATGGTCGAAGGCGGTCCGGAGGCTTGCAAACGCGCGCTTTCTTGCATATAGTATCGGTTTCCCTTTGCTCGCGAACTGGAGAGGACAAGCCATGGGAGATATGCGCACGCACCAAGGGGGTCTGGACGCCGGCGGGAAACGCTTCGCACTGGTGGCTTCCCGCTTCAACGAGATAATCAGCAGCCGACTGATCAGCGGCGCCATTGACAGCCTGCTTCGGCACGGCGCCGAGGAGGAGAACATCGAGCTCTATCGCGTCCCTGGATCGTTCGAGGTGCCCCTGGTGGCGCGCAAGGTGGCCGCGAGCGGCAAGTTCCACGCGGTGATCTGCCTGGGCGCGGTCATCCGAGGCGAAACGCCTCATTTCGACTTCGTGGCTGCCGGGGCCGCGCGAGGCGTGGCGCGCGTCGCCCTGGACAGCGGGGTGCCGGTGATCTTCGGCGTCGTCACGGCAGACACGCTCGAGCAGGCTATCCAACGCGCAGGCGGCAAGACGGGCAATCGCGGGGCCGACGCGGCAGCCGCGGCCATCGAGACGGCCAACCTGCTTCAGGAAATGGAACATGGCCGAGTCCCGCAGGAATGAATCCGTGGCGGACCGAGCGGCGGGCGTGCCTGGCACAGAGAGGATCGTGAGGAAAAGAACCCAGGCCAGAGAACTTGCGCTGAAGGCGCTCTATCAGCGGGACGTTCGGGGCGAGCTGCCCGAGATCGGCCTACAGACGCTGGGCGAGATTGACGAACCTACGCCTGAGGTGCTGGCCTTCGGACACGACCTGATCGAGGACTGCGTCCGAAGGCTGGAAGAGATCGACCGGATGATCGAGGAGACCGCAGAGAACTGGAGTCTGGACAGGATGCCTACCATCGACCGCAACATCCTGCGCCTAGCCACCCTCGAGCTGGTCTTCCGCACGGGCACGCCGCCGAAGGTGGCCATCAACGAGGCCATCGAGCTGGCCAAGAAGTTCAGCACTGAGAACTCGCCCACTTACGTCAATGGTATTCTGGACCGGATCCTCAATCGCCACGCGGCCCACCGGCTCGGAACGCGTCAAGATGATGGCGCGGACCGGGAGCCTGATGAGACCGATCCGGGCCAGGAAGATGACCCGTTCGCAACCATCGCGCCCGACCCCCAGGGGCGCGTCGACCTGCACGTGCATTCGACGGCTTCCGACGGCTCGTTCGCGCCGGAAGAGATTGTGCGCATGGCTGCCCGCTCCGACCTGGCGGGCGTCGCCATTGTCGATCACGACACGATCGAGGGGCTCGCGGCCGCGGCCACGGTGGCCGAAGAGGTTGGAATTCTGCTGGTGCCGGGGGTCGAGCTGACCGCCTACGAGGACGGCGGAGGCCGGGAGGACAAGGAGTACGAGATCCACATCCTGGGCTACTTCGTGAACCCGCAGAGCCGCTTGCTCGCCGGCGGGCTGGAGCGCTTCCGGCAAGTGCGGACGGAGCGGATCGAGAAGATTGCGCGGGAGCTCAATGCGCTCGGAGTGCCGCTTGACCCGGCCGAGGTGCTGCGCCGCGCGCCGGGCGGCTCGGTCGGGCGGCCGCACGTCGCGCAGGAGCTGGTGCGTCTGGGCCACTGCGCCACGGTGCAGGAGGCCTTTGACCTGTACCTGGCCACGGGTGCCCCTGCTTATGTGCACAAGGAGCGGCTGACGCCGGTTCAGGCAATCAACCTGATCCACGCGGCAGGCGGATGCGCCGTGCTGGCGCACCCCGGGATCACGCCGCGCCCGGAAGGAATATTGGAGGAGTTGACATCCGTCGGGCTGGACGGCGTGGAGGTGCACTGTCCACCGCATACACCGGAGGACGAGAAGCGTTTCATGGACGCTGCCCGGCGGCTGGACCTGGTGGTGACCGGAGGGAGCGACTTCCACGGCGAGCCCAAGCCGCGCATCCGCATGGGGCAGGAGGCCGTATCGCTGGTGGAGGTGCGTGATCTGGCGGACCGCAGGCGGAGGCGGGTCCGGGACGCGGCGGGTCTGGGACAGGGACGATAATCGCGGTGTCACCGGTCGAGGATGCGCACCGAACTGTACGGGCACGGCGCGCCGTGCCGGCCGATCATCAGAACAACGAGAGCAGGCAGGCCTGCTCGCACAGCGGACGAGAAACACCTTATGTCGCTCGTTAATCCATTTACTGCCACTGCGACGGACCTGGAAGTTCCCCAGCAACCCGACGAGAAGCCGAAACGGGGGCTGCTGGCGCGGCTACGCTCGGGACTGAAGAAGACGCACGACCGCATCTCGGGCGGGCTCAGGGCCATCCTGACCGTCGGGCGCAAGCTCGACGACGATCTGGTGGACGAGATCGAGGAGCAGCTCTACATCGCCGACATCGGCCCTCGCACCGTGATACGCCTGTGCGACGAACTGCGCCTAGCGTACAGGGCCGGAACGATCAAGGAAGCCCAGGAGGTGATGCCCTTCCTGAGGGAGCATATCAAGCAGGACCTCCGGCAATGGGACGTGGGCCTGAAGCTGCCGGAGAACGGCCCCGCCGTGATCCTGGTGGCGGGCGTGAACGGGTCGGGCAAGACCACAAGCATCGGCAAGATGACCCACGCCTTCGTCGAGTGCGGCAACAGGGTCCTTCTGGCAGCCTGCGACACGTTCCGCGCCGCCGCCGTGGAGCAGCTTGCGATCTGGTCGGAGTGGACCAAGGCCGACATCGTCAAGAACGAAAGCGCCGACCCGGCCGCCGTGGCCTTCGATGCCGCGGACAAGGCACTGGCCGGCGGCTACGACCTGCTGATCGTCGACACCGCGGGCCGGGTCCACACGCGTCGCAACCTGATGGGCGAGCTTCAGAAGATTTTGCGCGTCCTCGGCAAGATACCCGGTGCGCCGCACGAGACGCTCATGGTCCTGGACGCCACCACCGGCCAGAACGGGATTAGCCAGGCCCTGAGCTTCGAGGAGGCCATAAGAATCAGCGGCATCGTGCTGGCCAAGCTGGACGGGACCGCCAAGGGCGGGATCGTATTCGGTATGCGCGATCAGATCGACATCCCCGTCAAGCTCGTCGGCCTAGGCCAGCAGCCCGGAGACATCGCCGTCTTCGATGCCGACAGGTTCGTCGACGCACTTTTTGAGTGACTCGCAAACCTCCTGCACACGCTGCAACGTGGTAATGAAATCATGGAACAGATGAACTTCGAGCAGATCAAGTCGATCTTCGGCCGCTACGTCATCCCGAACTACCCGCGCAATGAGGTTGCGTTCGTGCGCGGGGAGGGCTCCTACGTCTGGGACAGCGAGGGGAACCGCCACGTCGACCTGATGCCCGGCTGGGGCACCACGACCGTCGGTCACTGCCATCCGCGCGTGGTCGCCGCCCTTCAGCGTCAGGCGGCCGAGCTCATACACGTCGATAACACCTTCTACAACGTCCCGCAGGGCGAGCTGGCCCGGTTGATTAGCGAGCGCAGCTTCGGCGGGCAGTGCTTCCTGTGCAACAGCGGCGCCGAGGCCGTCGAGACGGCGATAAAGCTCGCCCGCCTCCACGGCGAGCCCCAGGGCCGCTACAAGACCATCACGATGCTGGACTCATTCCACGGGCGCACCTTCGGCGCCATCTCGGCCACGGGCCAGGCGAAGTATCACAAGGGCTACCTGCCCCTGCTGCCCGGTTTCGCGTATGTACCCTTCGGGGACCTGGCCGCCGTCGCCGGGGCCGCCGATGAGAAGACGTGCGCCGTGATGCTCGAACCCATCCAGGGCGAGGGCGGCATCAACATGGTCGGCAAAGGCTACATGCAGGGCCTTCGCCGCCTGTGCGACGAGAAGGGGCTCCTCCTCATCGTCGACGAGGTGCAGACGGGCATGGGGCGCACGGGGAAGTGGTACGGATACCAGCAAAGCGGCATTGAGCCGGACATCATGACGCTGGCTAAGGCCCTGGGCGGCGGCGTAGCCGTCGGCGGCATCGTCGCCCGGAAGCAGGTCGCTGAGAGCCTCAAGCCCGGCACGCACGCCTCGACCTTCGGCGGCAACCCGCTCGCCTGCGCGGCGGCAGTGGCCACCTTCCAGGCCATCGAGGAAGAGAACATGCTTGAGGCTTGCCGCCAGTCGTCCGAGTACATCTTCACCCGGCTGCGGGCGCTGGAAGATGAACTGTCCATCATCAAGGAAGTCCGCGGCCGGGGTATGATGATCGGCATCGAACTGGACCGGCCGGGGACGGCGCTGTTCAATTACTGCCTGGAGAACTTCGTGCGCATCAACTGCACCCACGAGACCGTCCTTCGCATGCTGCCATCGCTGAACATCCCGCGCGATGTGCTCGATGGGGGCCTCGCCGTGGTCGAGGACGCCCTGCGTAAGGCCCAGGCCGGCGAAATATGAAGTTAGGGGTATGACAGTGGACCGACGAAACCTGGTGACGCTTCTGGACTGGGAGGCGGGGGAGATACGGAAGGTGTTGGACCTGGCCGCACGCACGAAGACCGAGGTGCGCCAGGGACGGTTTCAGCACATGCTCGGGGGCAGGACGCTCGCCCTTGTCTTCGAGAAGGCGTCGATGCGCACCCGGGTCTCGTTCGAGGTCGCCATGACGCAGCTTGGCGGGCGCTCGATCTACCTGAGCAAGAGCGATGTTGACCTGGGCAAGCGCGAGCCTGTCAAGGACGGCGCCCGCGTGCTCTCGCGCTACGTCGACGCCATAGCCGCGCGCGTCTTCGAGCACTCCACCATCGAGCAGCTTGCCGTCTACGCAACCGTCCCAGTCATCAACGCCCTCAGCAACTGCGCCCACCCCTGCCAGGCTCTGGCCGACATGATGACGATCGAGGAGAAGTTGATCGCCATTGGCGACGTGCGCGTGGCCTACATCGGCGACGCAAACAACGTGGCCTGGTCGCTCGGGGTCATCTGCGGGAAGCTGGGCATCGACTACGTCCTCGCCTGCCCGAAGGCGTATCGGTTCGACGCGGACGCGCTAGCGACGCTGGGCGAGATCGCGGAAGCCGGCGGCGCGTCGTTTTCGCTTGCGGACTCTCCGGCCGAGGCCGCCGAGGGCGCGCACGTCCTCTACACCGACACGTGGGTGAGCATGGGTCAGGAGAAGGAAGCCGAACAGCGGCGGCGCAACTTTGACGGTTACCAGATCAATGCGGAATTGGTCGCGCGGGCTGATCAAAGCGCGATCATCATGCACTGCCTGCCGGCCCACCGGGGGAGCGAGATCACCGACGAGGTTATTGAGAGCTCCCAGAGCGCCATCTTCGACCAATCCGAAAATCGCCTCCACGCCCAGCGCGCTCTGCTCCAGCTACTCCTGGCTGAATGAGGGTCTTGCGCAACGACCGGCGTGATCCCACGCGGCAAGAGGGGAATCGCTCCACCTGTTTTCCGGCTTTCCCCAGCACAATTACGCCCAGGGGTACGAACGTTCTCAGGTATGCCCATCATGCCGCCCCCGCCCGAGGCTGTTTGGTTAGGGTCGGCCTTCTGGCGAGGCTATTCCTCCGCTTCTTGCGCTACCATTTCGATCCCCTCCAGCGACAGTACCACCCAGTCGCTGATGGACTTGCGGGAACCACGGTCGCCCTCGTCTCCGTCCCATAAAGCGAACGCCGCGTATGCCCAGTCGCTGTTGATCTGAACATCCTGGTGCTCTCGCCCCGTGACGAGTGGGCGTTCCATAATGACGCGCCATTTCCCGTCCCGCCAAATCCCCAGCCCTAATACCAGACACTCTTCCTTGCGGATCAGCGTGCCCGGCCCCCTCGCGATAAAGCTTTGGCACGCACTGGTGGGTTGCACCGGCTTCTCGAGGAACTCCGCCTTCCCCAGATAGGTGTAGCGGGCGTTAGGCGAGGCCTGCTGCCCTGGGACCAGCGGATCCCAGAACTCGGCATCCAGGTCGGCCTTCCACTCCCAGATGTCCACCGGCGTGCCGGACCCCATCAGCAGAGTCGTGCCGGATGGCTCGCCCGAGACAGGGAAGGTCACAGCTGCAGCGTCAGGAAAACGATCCATCCCGTGAATGCGGCTCTCGGCGTCGTCCTTCCACTCCAGAAGAAAATAGATCTTCTCGCCGTTGTGAAAGGCACGCACCTTGAGGCTATGAATCAGATTTGTTGTCCAAGGGATGCAAATCACCTGAGGCGCCATGGACACCGTGACCGAGGGCAACTCGTCCCACGCGGCATCCATCAAGCCCCCGGCTTCTAGCTCGATGGACAGGTCCAGCTTGTGCACGGCAAGCGTTGCCGGTCCCTCAGTTGCCGTTGGGAGTTGCCATCCCCCACTATATATTCTCGCGTAGAACACAAGGCTGCCCAGGGCGACGATTAACACAGTGCAGGTGAGGATCACTACCCGTCGGTTTGCGTCACGCATCCCAAGTTACTCACTCAAGCAGCGCCGTGATATCCTCGCTTATTCTCTGCGGCTCCCAGAAACTTCCCACGTAAACCTCTCTAATATAACTGTTCTGGTCCACAAGATAGAGCAGCATGGAGTGCTTAATGCTGCCGTCCTCCAGCCTCTCCAGCGTAATCTCGTATTCCCTGCAAAGGTTGCTCACCTCGTCGACGTCTCCCCTGAGGAAGTACCAGTTTGAAAAGTCGACCCCGTAAAGCTCGCCGTATTTCTTGAGGGTTTCCGCGTCGTCGTTTTCAGGGTCGAACGTCACGCGAAGAAAGACCACGTTGTCATTCCCGGCACCGACCATCTGCTGGAGATCGACCAGCTTCTTAGTGCCAAGGGGACACATGTTCGGATGAATGCACCCGACATAGAAGAAGCTCAGAACCTTGACCTTGCCATCAAGGGAATCAAGCGAAATCGTTCTGCCATCCTGATCTGTCAGCTCGAAGCCCGTAGCCTTTTCCTCAGGCGGCTCCGGTGGCTGATTCTGCGTGAGCATGAACGCTAATCCAACAATTCCACAAGCGACAAGTAAAGCAACTAGTACCCAGAGTTTCTTTCCCATTTGTAAGGCCTTTCGCAATGCTATTTCACTGGGCATGTGGACATTACAGGCTGCGCATGTTTGCCAGCCATTCCGTGCCGCCCGCGGGGCGCACCACAACATCTTTCATCGTATCACGGCATGCCCGCGGGCGATAGGCAGCCAATGTTCCGTATTGGCGAGGATCTGCCATCAGGAGGCTGGCTCGCCGCACAGGTATCGGTCGATGGCGCGCGCAGCGTCTTTGCCGGCGCCCATGGCCTGGATGACGGTGGCGGCGCCGGTGACGATGTCGCCGCCGGCGAATACCCCCTTCAGGCTAGTTGCCCCAGTCCCTGCCTCGGCCACGATGCAGCCCCTGCTGGTCACCTGAAGGCCCTCGGTGGTCTGCGGCACGAGCGGGTGGGGCCGGTTCCCAAAAGCCACGAGCACAAGCTCTATCGGCATCTCGAACTCGGTCCCCTCGACCGGGAAGGGCCGCCGACGCCCGTCCGCACCAGGTTCGCCGAGCTGCATCCTGATGCACCTGACTCCCCGCACCCATCCAGCCTCGTCCCCCTGCACCTCGATGAGGTTGGTAAGCCACATGATCCGCACGCCCTCCTCCCTGGCGTGCTCTAGCTCGGCGGCGCGGGCGGGGCATTCCTCTTCGCTACGGCGGTATATGAGCGTGACCTCCTCCGCCCCGAGTCTGAGGGCCCCCCGGCAGCAGTCCATCGCCACGTTCCCCCCGCCCAGCACAGCCACCCGGCGCTTGATCATCACGGGGGTATCATGCCCCGGCAGGTAGGCGCGCATGAGGTTGACGCGCGTGAGGTACTCGTTTGCGCTCAGGACGCCGTTGAGGTTCTCGCCGGGGACGTTCGCCATGATCGGCAGCCCGGCGCCCGAGCCGACGAAGATGGCCTCGTAGCCGTCCTCGAGAAGTTCCTGAATCGTCGCCGTCTTGCCGACGACGAAGTTGGTGCGGATATCCACGCCGAGCGAGCGCACAAAGTCCACCTCGAACGCGACGATGTCCTTGGGTAGCCTAAACTGCGGAATGCCGTAGGTCAGCACACCGCCGGGCTCGTGCAGCGCCTCGAAAATGATCGGTTCGTAGCCCATGCGCGCCAGTTCGCCCGCGGCGCCCAGGCCAGCCGGGCCGCTGCCGACGATTGCCACGCGCTTTCCTCCGGCCGCCGGGGCGTCAGTCG
>CAZHPE010000118.1:0-9455 GCA_964534775.1 uncultured candidatus Brocadiaceae bacterium | reverse complement strand
CACGTGGTAGCTGCCCCCGAGGGTGTCGGTGCCGTCGATCTCGATGCCGTTGAAACATAGCAGCGGCAGGTCCGGTTCCGACTCGATCCTCGCGGGGTACCTGTGGTCCGTGGCAAACAGGAAGTCATACCCTGCGCCGGCATAGCGCTCGGCGAGTTCCCGGTAGCTGTTGCTGCCGTCCGAGGCGGTGGAATGGATGTGCGTGTTCCCCTTGAACCAGGGGCCGGCGGTGTTGTAACGTGCTTGCGGCATGAGTCTCTCCGATCGTCTGGCATGACAGCATGGAGGCACCTGCCGACGGCCGCACGGCGGCGGGCAGCGGTGCGTTCCTGTCAGCATCCTTGTGAGGCGCAGAATGGGTCGGCAAGCGGCGTCTGACTGCCCTGTCGGCAGACCTCCGCTGCTGAATGCCTTGCCTGCGGTCCATATGTCGTACCAGCGCCTCCTCGCCTCAGGTGGGGACCGGCACCAAGCGCTGGATGCGGGCCAGTATGGCAGCGAACCGGTTCCCGGGAACCGCGACCTCCGCAAGCTGAAAGATCACATACCGGGAGTGCTTGACTATTCTGGCCCCGATCTTGGCCGGCTTCTCGCGCAAGGTGGTCAGCGACCAGTGCCGGATGCGGTGCTTCCGTCACAGATGTTACGCTCTTGCCCATAAGTGTCTGCCATGTTACAACTTACCGCAAGATTTCGCAATACCTGACTTCGGTTTCGGGGGTGCGTCTTCACAGCCGTAGCCGCTTATCTCTCTTTCGTCGCAGCCCTGGTCCAAGTAAGATGGCGGCGTCAGGCGCTCGCCCTGCGCTTGGCAGGGGCGCACTACATGGTGACGGAAGTACCAAGCTTCCATCGGATGGCGCAAAGGTCCGACCGGCCGAACCAATGGCGCGAACGGCCAACGGTATCCGAGGCTTCGCTCGTCGCGCCGACCGTCACGATGGTCCCATCGCCCAGTTCCACGCTCTGGCTGAACCCGCTCTGGCCCCGGCCATAATACAGGTAATATACCTCGTCCTCCCACGTCTGGCCCTCGTCGCGGCTTATCATCGCCCGTCCGCATGGCGTTCCCGGGGAGTAACGGTGATCGTGCGTCACCACCACGCAGCCGTCACTCAGCCCGAGCGCGCCGCCGTGACATTGCCCGTGAACATTCGCCATCGGCCGCAGGTTGCGCCACGTCCGCCCCTCATCGGCTGAATCGGCCAGGAACACCGCCTTATAGTGCGCCCATCCGTCGCGGCTGAACAGCGGCCATTGCGGCACGACCGCCCCATGATAACGGATGCACGCCAGGAGTTTCCCCGACGCCATCCGGCCGATGCTGGTCTCATAGCAGTTCCCGCCGAGAAAACCGGGCCCGATGTTATATCCCGTCGGCCCGCTCCACGTCCTGCCGCCGTCTGCCGAGCGGTGGACATATTCGGGGTCGTTCCTGTGCGGAAACCGGGACTCGACTGCGACGACCAGCGTGTCGTCCGGAAGCCGACACAGGCTGCTTCCGGCGTGGCGCACCGGGCATTCGACGGGATTGTCGATCTCGCCGATCTTCTCCCATGTGCGACCTTCGTCCCCCGACGCCGAGACGGACACGTTGGGGCTCTCAGGACCATCGGCTCGCGCGCCGACGAACGTTCCGTCACTGAGAATTGCAAACGGCGCATTTGGTCCCGAAGGCCAGGGCGAGTCATACGCCTCCCAGCTTCGCCCGTCGTCAGCGGACTTCGACATCTGGGTGCCCTGGCTGACGTATATGGTCCCGTCAGGGTGCAAGCAGACCTGGACGCGTTGCGTGTGGCCTTCGGGGTCGTGGGCCAGACGCGCCTTCTCGACGGGAACCTGCGTGAGCTTCCCGTCCCGTGCGTGCAGGACGTATTGGCCGGCCTGCATCGCCGCCAGTTCATCGTCTGACGGCTCGGTTACCCCGCCCAAGTTGAACGTCGGCCGCACTCCCTGCAACACCTCTTCCGACCCGTACGTCCACACCTGGTTCTCGCTGCTCGCTGTGTTCATCACGGCTTCCTTTCAAGACTTCAGCTCGGCTCTTTGCCATGGATGCCGCGAGCGTCGCGGCCTGGGCGGCGGGGCTGTCGCTCTTGCTGCTGCACGGCGGTTGATCCTAAGCGCCGCTCGCGCACAGTTCAAGGGTGGTGCCGGCGAGGTTTTCCGCCGGCCTTCCTTCCGCCAAGAAAGACGATGCCGAGGCCGGCGGCGACAAGCATGACCCCAGCGGCGGGCAGCAGGAAGGAGAGCGGGCCGGTCGGCCGAGACCGTGGTGCAAGTTCTTGCTGCAAGTTGGCCTGCCAGCCTCTCGCTTCGGCGTCGCCTGCCCGGGCCCCGTTGAGCGGGTCGTGCGCGAAGGCGTACAGTTTGCCGTCATGGGCGGGAAACAGGAGCACGGATTTCCCCTTAGCTTTGAAGATGGAAGGAGAGGACCAGAGGGAAATGCCACGCGTCTCGTAGGGCCACAGCGTGTCGCCGGAAGCGAAATGCGCGATTTCCTTGCCGGTCAGGGCGTCGATGGTATACAGCCCGTTGTCAAGGGAGTTGACGAACACGCTGGGCTGTCCGGCAATGGTCCCGACAGCCGGGGAGGCGATGACGTATTTCTGGGTGGGGAACGTCCACTCGTTCTTGCTGGACTTGGCGTGGATTGCATGAAGGTTGCGATCGCTGGAGCCGACGAAGATGCGCGGCTTGCCCGCCACCTCGGCTACCGCCAGGGTGGACAGCACTTCGTGGCTGGTCTTGTACCGCCAGAGCTGCTGGGCGGTGCGGGCGCTGAAGCAGCGTATCATGCCGAAGCGATTGGCGGTGAGCACGACTGGCTGGCCGCCGAAGTGCGCGAAGACCGGCGTGGCCACGATGATGTGGCCGGTGGTGTGGCTCCACACCCGCTCTCCACTTATGGGGTCGACGGCGTAGATGGTGCCGTCATCGGACCCGACGAACACCACGGGCTTGCCGTCCACCTCGCCCCAGCAGGGGGAGGTGAGGGGCTGCGTCGAGAGTTCCACCCGCCAGCGGGGCTCACCCGTGAGCGGGTCTATGGCGAACAGTTCCCCGCGCTGCACCGTCCGCAGGGCGCGCTTGTCGCTGTTCCACATGGTGGCGATAAGGGTTGGACGGCCGTTTAGCTCGGCTATGAGCGGGGAGCCGGCGATGCTGGCCCCCACGGTGTAGGCCCAGGGGTAGGTCTCGAAGACCCATATCTTCGTGCCGTCTCTGGCGTCGAGGCCGTAGAAGGAGCGGTCGCCGGATGCCACAAAGACCATGGGACGGCCGTCGACCATCGCGAAGACCGGGGCGGCGTTGATGATGCAGCCGGTGGTGAAGCGCCAGATCTCTTCCCCCGTCAGCGCGTCGAGGCAGTAGGCGTTGTGGTCGTAGGCGCCGACAAATATCCTCATCTTCTCCTCGACCACTCCGGTGATGGCACAGGCGGACCATGCGCTTGCGCCCTCGCAGTAGGCCCAGACGTGACGGCCCAGGTCGAAGGTCCAGAGCCGCGAGGCTGGGGGCCCGTCGAAGTCGACGGGCACTGTGCCGTTGCGGGAGTTGTCGGCGTGGAACGTGGGCCACGCCACCATATCGTCGCCGGCCCCGGCGGGTTCCGCGGCGGAAAGGGCGCCGGCCGCCAAGAGCAAATAGAGCCCGAGGAACGTGAGTTTCTTACGCATCGGACTGTCTCCTCTTCAAGCGCTCAAGCGTCGTCCGTTCCACGGGCCAGCCTCTCTCTCAGGATGGCCTCCAGCCTTCCGGCGGGGGGGCGCCGTCCCATGGAGACGACCAGACCGTCAACGATGACGACGGGGGTCATGATGATGCCGTAGTCCTGCGCCGCGGGGTCACTGCGATGCAGAACTTCAACGGTAAGTCCTGGCAGTTCTTCGCTCAGCTTGGCGAGTACCTTTCGGGTGGCGATACACTCGGAGCACGGCTTGTCGGCTTCGATCGTCGTCACGTCCGGTGCTTTCGCGCTGCTGGCGTCCATGTTTCACCCGACCGCAGGTGCGCCGCGGTTCCTCCGCATTGTGCGAGTCCAGACCACGATCAGGCAGACAAACAGTATGGCGGCGGCGTACAGGGAAGAAGGGTCGTCTATGAACGTGCCTGCGTCGGGCTTCTGGCACGGGCATTCGTAGTCGCCGTAGAGGCTGCCAAAGACGTAGCCGATGGTGCCGCCGAGGAATATCTCCAGTCCCTCGTAGACGAGCGTCTTCTTCCAGCCGAAGATGCGCACGAGCAGTATCGCGCCGGGCAGCGAGACGCCGGGGCCGTTCAGGAGAATGGCGAGGGCCGGGCCGACGGCGATAATGTTGTCTTTGAGCATGATCTTCGTGAAGGCGACTTCCGTGAGCATCGGGAAGTACATGAGCGAGCCGAAGAGTGCGGCGCCATAGCTCGATAGGGCCCGCATCAGCTCGGTCATCCATGGCTGGGGAATCCAGATGACGAGGCCGCCGGCATCCACGAGGAGGGCGCTCGCGCCTTCCTCCGATGCGCCCGGCGGCCGCCAGGGCTGCTCCAGGAGGGGCTGAATGTGATCCAGGACCCACTTAAAGCCTCCCGTGGAGGTTTGCAGAACGCCCAGCAGGAATATGACTGGCAGCAGGATGGGCAGGACGCGCAGGAGGAACTTGCCGGTCTGGCGCATCCACTCGACGATGTCGTCGCGGTCGAACCAGCGGGGGATGTAGATCGCCATCAGCGTCCCGACGATCGCAAGGACGGGTAGCTTGAGCTGCCACGGGATCCCCGGGCTGCCGAAAAGCAGGACGGCTAGCAGCATCCCGAACAGCAGCGCGACGTGGGTCAAGGATGGCCCGCCGGCGCCCGGGTGCCGCTTGACCTGGTCCTGGGGGGGGCCATAGGCGGCGAGCTTGGCGTGCCGCGCGGCATCCTCCCGCCGGAAGATGAACTGCATTATCACGCCGCTCAGGATGGCGCATATGGGCACGGCGATCATGCGCCACATGCCCATCTTGACCCCGACAACCTGGAAGACCCAGATGAGTGTGACGATGTTGATGGCAGGCCCGGCGAACAGGAACGTGAACGTGGGGCCGATCCCGGCGCCCTGGCGGTAGATGCTGTCGGCAACCGGCACGACGTTGCACGAACACATCGAAACCATGAATCCGGAGAAGGAGGAGCCCAGGAAGGACTTGATGCGCGAGGCGCCGTAGCCGAGGTAGCGCATAACGTACGTGTGGGTGACGAACACCGGTATTGCGCCGGCAATCAGGAACGCCGGCAGCACGACGGGCAGAAAGTCCCAGGTCAGCAGGCAGCACTTGAAGACATCGACGATCTTGTTTACGTCCATGGCAATAGACCCCTGCAGCGGCAAGCCGCAATCAGAGAATCGGACGATTGACTAACGAGGCGCTCTGCGGGCGCCCCGTTACTTCAATCCTCCGCGGCTATAGTTTCCATACGCGCCGCGCAACGCAAGCGGACGGCACACGCAACCCGCGCCGGCCGTGTGAGACCCTGCACGTCCAGCCTTCACGGCTTCGCTTTTGCGAGGGTCTGGACGACCGCTGCCTCAAGTTCATCCTTTTCCCATCCCGTGCCGGGCTTCCTCAGGAAGCGGATGCTTTTCACTTCACCGTCGACTTCGACGTCCACCTTATACTCCCCGTTGAGGAATATGCCGGCGCAGGTCAGGCCGGTGGCGCGGTACTTGTCGTAGCCTCCGTCCTGCGAGGTATCCCTGAAATCGATTATCTCGGCCTTGACGGAGTCCCCGTATTTCTCCGAGAGCGACAGGACGAAGTCAGCGATGTACTGGTGCTGCTCGTTGAAGGGGTAGTAGGCCTGGAGGAGGACTGCTGTCTCCGTCGGAGCTAACGCAGGCGCCGGCAGACCCGGATCGCCGCTCAGGGTTCCTCCCTGTATCAGGCGCCACTCGTCGAACTCCTTCCGGGCGGCCGGACTGGTCAGGAAGTCCAGGAACTGCTGGGCCAGTTCCTTGTTCGTGCTTTCCTTCAGGACGACTCCCGGCGTTCCGATCTCCGGCATTTGCGCATCCTTGAGCAGATCCGTCACCGTGACGATATCGCCCGAGGCAACGACGTCATCGCCGGGTTGGAGGTCTTCGTAGAGGCAGGAGCGATACATGATGGCCGCGTCGACCTTGCCCTTCATGACCCAGCTGCGCGCCGTCCGACCGAGTTCCGTGTACTCCATCTTTCCCTCTACCTTCTCCCAGACTCCCATCTTCTTGAAGGCCTCGATGGCGAACTTGCCGGCCGAGTTTATCTTGGGATCGGGGATGGCGATCGTTCGGACCCGTTCGCCGAACAGATCCTCCACCGATCTCACGCCGGCCGGGTTCCCCTTGGGGACGGTAATAATGACCGTGTCGCTGCTGACTATGCGCCGCGACCCGTCGATGACGAGGCCGGCATCCACGAGGGGGTTAGTTTCCAGGGGCCCCGTTCCCATGTACACGTCAGCGTACTCCCCTTTATCCAGGATCCTGCGTTTCTGGACCACGGAGTTCCCGCTGTCGAACTCGAAAACTACGTCCGGATTGGCTGCTCTGAACATATCGAGCGCGTCAGCGAAGGGGGCGAAGATGCTGCACGGCACGATAACGACCAACTTCTGCTCGGCTTTCGCGGAGCCGCTGCCTGCGGCCGTTTGGGTTTCCGTCTCTTCCTTGCCGCATCCGCCCGCCGTGAGCAGGGCGGCGACAACGAGCCCCAGCATCAAAACCATACCGACTCCAAATCGATTCATCTGGACCCTTGACATCTGTCAGGACCTCCATCTAACGAGTAGTTGCGGATGCTCCCGGTGGGAGCATAGCGGGTTGTTCAGCCGTTTCTCCGTCTCTCTCCCAGACAAAACCGCACCGATCCGAGCACTTGCCGCAGGAGATGCAGCTCGTGCGGTCCACCGTACCTCTGTTCAGCGCCCCCATCAGACAGACTTCCGAGCATTGCGCACAGCCGGAGCATCTTTCCAGACCGGTCAGACGCACGGGCGCATAGCGAGCCATCCATCCGAACGCGGCGCCCATGGGGCAGAGGTACCGGCACCAGGCCATGGGGACGACGAAACCTGCCAGGATGATTGCCAGAAGGGCCACGAGTGAGGAGTAGTCCACCTCGTCGCCCATTAGCGTGCACCACGGACTGGTGACAAATACGCCCAGGACAGACAGGCCCACCCAGAGCCCGAGAGACCCGAACCTGGCCTTCCTGAAGCCCGCGTCGTGTTGCTCATAGGGCAGCAGAACGAAAAGGAGCGCCAGGAGCACCATGCCCCAGACGGCAATGACGTTCTCCACGAAGAACTGCGTGCCGGGACGGACCATATTGGCAAGCCAGAAAACAAGTACTACCGTGCCGACCAAGATGAGATAGCCGGCCACCAGGCGCCTCGTTCGGCCAAGCCTGGCGCGCATGCGGCCGAAGGCGCTGAGAAGTTCTGAGACGAAGCCCAGGGGGCAGGCCCAGCCGCAGAAGATCCGGCCCATCGTTAGCGTGATGGCCGCCAGCAGGACGAACATGCACAGATTGCCGAACGCGAAAACGTCGTTCGTTCCCAAGGCCTTGAGCCCGAAGACCCATCCCCGTATCACACACAGGCATCGGTGCAGGAAGATGATGAAGAAAAACGTGCTGAAGACCTGAGCCGTCCTGCGCAGGAGTTGCACCCGCCATCCTCTGAGCAGGAGGAACCCTGCGGCGGACAGGATAACGAAAAAGATCACAAAGGGAGCAGCGTCGATCCAGCTCCCCATGATGGGCAGAAGGGGTTCCTGAACGATCTTGAAAAGAGGGATGTTCATTCCGATCTCCTTCCTTCATCAATCTCTTGCCCATCTCCGCCGTTCTGACCATCTCCAGCGTCGGATTCGATCACGTGGAGGCTCTCCGGTGGCAGATGCACGAACACGTCCGAACCGGCCGTGACACCAAGGGCGGCGAAGGTGCGGCGTGGCACCAGCGCAAGCAGCTCTGCAGAGTCCATGGCTACGCGCACACGCACCTCGAACCGCAGGTCCGTAACCTCCCTGACCCTGGATGGGAAGAGGTTCTCGCTCCTGTCCCGGCTCCTGCTGATCTCCACGTCCTCGGGCCTGATGCACACGGACGCCGGCCCGCAGGGAACGCTCCTGTCAGCCGTCAGCGTGATGTCCCCCATTCGGACCAGGCAGGCGCAATTCTCCTGCCCGACACACTCGGCATCGAAGATGTTCGAGACGCCGAGGAATTCCGCGACGAATCGGCTCTTCGGATGCCAGAAGACCTCTTCGGCAGGGCCGGCCTGAACGATCGATCCGTTGTTCATGACCGTCACGCGATCGGCGAGCGATGCGGCCTCGTCGAAGTCGTGCGTCACGTGGATGACCGGTATGTTCAGGCGCGCCCCGATTCCCCGGAGCAACTCCGTCACAACCCGTCGCGCGCGGCTGTCCAGGGAACTCAGGGGTTCGTCGAGCAGGAGAACCTCGGGTTCGACTGCGAGCGCCCGGGCCAGGGCGACCATCTGGGACTCTCCTCCGCTCAGTCCGACCGTGCTCGAGCGTTCGGCGAGGTAGCGGATCCCGAGCATGTCGATCATCTCTTCCACGCGGGCGCGTCGCTGGGGGCGCTTCAACCCCCGGTAGCGCAGGCCATACTCTATGTTCTTGCGGATCGAGAGGTGTGGGAAGAGCGCGAAATGCTGGTAGAGGAGCGATATGCGCCGCCGCTCGGGGGGCAGCCGGGTGATGTCGTGGCCGTTCAGAACTATGCGGCCAGTCTCCGGCGTGTGCAGGCCGGCGATGCTCTCAAGCAGCAACGTCTTGCCCGATCCGCACGGGCCGAGGATGACGAGGTACCCCTCTTTCGACATGTCCAGCGACACGTCGCGCAAGGCGAAATCGCCCCAGGAGTTGGAGATGTTCATAACTTCAATCATGGCGTACTCACATGAGGGCTCAGTTCAGGTGGCTCGGAAAGGCGCCGGCCGGGCGTTCCTTGGCTGCCGGCTCCTGCGCTCCCCTTGAAGCCGCTGAACAGCGGGCCCAGGGATGTGCCCTTCAGCCAGCGCAGGAGCACGAAGCCCCACAGACAGACGATGACGAGGATCACCGTTGCGGGACGCGCCTCGATCAGCCCGCGCTGGTGCCACTTTTCGTAGGCGAACGTTGCAACCGTGTACGGCCGCGACGCCAGAACCATGAGGCTGCCGACTTCGGAGATGGCCCGCGCCCAGGTCAGCAGGCCGCCGGTGAAGATGGCGCCGGAGGCCAGGGGCAGGGAAACGCGGAAGAAAGTGCTCAGGGGCGAGGCACCGAGCGTGCGGCTGACGTTGTCCAGTTGCGGCCCCATGTCGCGGAAGGCGTTCATCGCGCTGCGTATGAGGAAAGGCGAGCTGACGAATATCTGGCAGACGATGATTCCCACTGCTGTCCCCGCGATCTCGATGTGGAGGCGCGCCTTCAGCCAGTC
>CAZHPE010000117.1:0-9487 GCA_964534775.1 uncultured candidatus Brocadiaceae bacterium | reverse complement strand
GAATGCGAGTTTCGAGCTTTCGTTCGGAGAGCAGATCCCGACCAACTGGGGGGACTTGCAGAACGTCCTCACGCTGAAGCTGACGGCGACCGGCCAGGTTCCGAAGACGCCGCCCGAGATCGAGCGGCAGGCCCAGACGGTGGACGGTGAGCACGTCGCCGCTATCCCCCTGGAGCGGGTCGACGGCGGGGCTCCCGGGGCCACCGGTCCGATCGGCCATCTAACCTCGCCCGCGGTCCCCATCAAGCAGGGTCGGGCCTACACGCTCTCCGTGCATGCGTGCAGCTCTACGCCGTCCACAACGCTCGAGTTGGCCTTCTGGACGCGGCCGCTGGACTGGACCGGGCAGCCGGACGCGCTGAGCCACCCCGTGCCGATGACCAAGACGTGGCAGCGCCTGAGCTTCACGTTCGTCACCGATCAACTGGTCGACTTCGGGGTGGTCGACCTTATCGCAAGGTCCTTCTGGGGGGGCACGGTGCTGGTGGATGCCGTCCAACTGGAAGAGGGCCCCGCGGCGACGGATTTCGAGACGCGCTTTCCGGTGGAGGCATCTTTGGCGGACAGGCGCAGGTCGGGAATGCTTCATTTCATGGGCGAGCCGTTCCAGCTCTACCTCACCACCTACAACTATGCGAAGAAGCCCGGCGCCGGCGGCATGAAGCTGAGGATCGAGAGGCTGCTGGACGGCGTCGAGGTCTTCACGCACACAATCAGCGACCCTGTCCCGCCCGGCCGGCGCGAGCAGAAGCTCAGGCTCGACTTCCCCCTGGTGGGCGAGTTCCGCGCCACTCTCCGGTCCGCCGACGATGAGGAGATCGGCGTCGACGACTACATCTTCGTCGTGCACCCGGTGATAGACGAGGACTTCCAGGGCGTGCTGTACAGCCGTGAATGCAAGATCGGCAAGCTCCCGGCCGAGCGCGTGTGGCTGCCGTGGGAGAACAAGCAGAACTGGCATGCCAGCGCGCCGCAGGGCCTGACCGTTACTCACGACGACATGGTTTACGCGCCGCTGACAGAGAGCCACATGGCCCGCACGCCGGACGGAGGACGCACCTGGGACATCCTCGATCCCGGCAGAGGTGTGGCGACCGTGCTGCGCGACGGCACGTTCATCGCCCCGGCCTACGAGGAGGACAGGAAGGTGCTGACCTTCTATGGCTCCCGCACCGAGGGGAAGACCTGGGAGCGTGCGATGGAGATCCCGTCCGCCATGGGCGCTCTGGCCGGGCCGATCACCAAGCTGGCCGACGGCGGTCTGATCGTGCCCGTCGGGCCAACCGGCGAGGGCGTCCTTGGGCGCGCTCTTTACGTCCACCGCTCAAGCGACGGCGGGCGGACTTGGTCCGAGGGCTATCCGGTCTGCCCCAGGGCCGAGCCGCAGATTATAGAACTCGGGCCCGACCGGCTTCTGGCGGTGGTCCGCGACAACACGCGCGTGCTGCCCGATGACTGGCAGCGCTGCTTCAGGAACGAGATGGCCTGGCGCTATTGGCAGCGCATGTGCAGGCTCGCGGACCTGGGCTCTTACGTCAAGCGGCTGCTCTTGGCCGAATCCGACGACGGCGGGGTCACGTGGACGAACGTGCATCCGGGCACGTTCCTGCTGGGTGAGATGCACGGCGGTGCGGTGGCGCTGCCTGGCGGCCGGCGCGTGCGTCCTGCCGCCGCATCTGGCCGATGGCAAGCCTGGCATGATCCTGACGGTGGTGGGAGAGCGATCCGAGGGCAACTGGGGCGGCGGCTCCGGGCCCCCGACCTCCGAGGGCATCGAGTTTCCGCCCCGCATGCAGGCAATCCGCTGGCGGCCGCTGGGCTGATGGTCAATGCCGCTTGGTATTGCGGGTATGCCGCTTGAGCTCGATCCTGGCATCGTCCCTGCTGAAGCGCCAGCCTACGCGCCGCAGGTCACTCTGCTTCGGCAGGAGGCGTGAACTTCCATCGGATGGCGCAAAGGTCCGACCGGCCGAACCAATGGCGCGAACGGCCAACGGTATCCGAGGCTTCGCTCGTCGCGCCGGCCGTCACGATGGTCCCACCGCCCAGTTCCACGCTCTGGCCCCGGCCTCTGGGGCATTCTCAAGCCTTCTCTACGGCCACAGTCTTCCTACCCGCTTGTGATTCACCCTCCAGCCTTCCCGACGAAGCAGCGCGGTGATGCGGCGGTAGACCTTACGAATCTCGAATACCTCGGCTCCTATCGCCCTGCGAGCTTACCACTGACTGCACTCGGCTGGCAGGCCCTTTCCCAGGTTGTCACGTCACTTCTCTTCGCCAGGCGGCGCGCGGCACGATGTCGT
Organism: uncultured candidatus Brocadiaceae bacterium; assembly: GCA_964534775.1. Lineage (GTDB taxonomy): Bacteria > Planctomycetota > Brocadiia > SM23-32 > SM23-32 > CAZHPE01. Next base: position 7,184 of record CAZHPE010000117.1, on the reverse strand, counting down.
CGAAGCGCCGCTCCTGCACCTTCTTTGGCCAGAGAGGGTCGGCAATCAGCCCTCGCCCGACTGCGATCAGGTCTGCCCGTCCCTCAGTCAGTGCCTCTAGCGCACGCTCCACCTCGTCCATCTGACCGGCCCCGATGACGGGTACGCCAAACCGGCGAAACGGCTGCGCCTGGTCGGCTGGAGCTCTGTCGCTGGCCGGGGATATGTCCAGGATGTCAACGCCTTCCTCCACCAACCTTTCGGCGAATGCCAGACTATCCTCCGCCGGGTAGCTGCCCTCTTTGACGGGCGTGTGACGGTACAGCAGCAGCCGGTCATTCCCGAGCCCACGCCGGCAGGCCCGAACAACCTCGATACCCATGCGCATTCGGTTCTGCAAGCTGCCCCCGAACCCATCAACACGGGCATTCTCGGCGGGCGAGAAGAACTGGTTGAGCAAGAACCCGTGCGCCCCGTGAGGCTCGATCCCGTCGAAGCCCGCCGTGGCGCACACGCCAGCAGCCATTTCGAAGCAGCCTATGATCTGCTCGATCTTTTCCCGGCTAAGGTCACCCGGTGCGACCCCGCCGCGGGTCCAACTCACCGGGAACAGCTGAACCGCTGCCAAAGCACCGCCGTCGTGGATGGCCTCCAGCAGCGTCCGGAGGTTCTCGGCGCTCAGTTCATGCCCGAACTGGGTCACGGGAGTTGCCTCCACGATCACAAGTGCGACGCCTCCTGCCGCATGCTCCCCGTACCATGAGATCCCATCACGTGAGACGATCCCGCGGTCGGTGATCATTGGCGGCATGACGACCCTGTTACGGAGAGTATGGCCCTTGACGTCAAGCGGTTCGAAGAGAGTGCTGATCTTCACACCCATGTTTCGGTTATAACTCGCTTCTGGAGTCCGTGTTTGGCAAGCGGCTCTGCTTCAGCCAGTGCGTCGCGGCAGACCCGCTTCATGTCGAACGGGTCTGCCTCCGACAGGGCCGGGGCCGCCTCCGAGGCCTGTGCCATTCTGCCGCTTGTGAACTTGTCCAGGTCCTCCATCGAGAAGCCGGTGTTCTTGTCCCCCAGGTAGGCGAACTGCCGGTCGGTGAGATGCTGGGACGCGTCCCGATAGACACCTTTGCGTACCTTGTCACGGCCGGGTCTCGCTTTCGCTATCGAGTCAGCCCACTTGATGAAGTAGACCGCACGTTCGTAGTGTCCGGCCTTGAGTTCGCTGATCGCGAGGTTCTCCGCGCAGGCACCTGCTTCGGCCTTGTCCGCCGTGCGCTCCATCCCCCTGAGCCACCACTCGCGGGCCTTCTTGAGGTTTCCGAGCTCTTCCTCGCAGCATCCCAGGAGCTTGTAGTCCTCAGACCTGTCCGGCGCCAGTTCCACGACCTTCTCGAGGAAGGGCGTCGCCAGGGCGTAGTCATTGAGGCCACGTGCATGAGGCCACGTTGTGGTAAGGCGAGAAGTGGTTAGGCATCTCGGCCAGCGAGAGGCGGTAGTGGAGATACGCCAAGAACAGGGCCACCTCCCGCTCCTCGTCTCTCAGGCGGAAGGAGAGCCGGCACCAGTATGCCCCTTTGTCCTCGTAGGCCTTCCCCTTCTTGAAGTCCGACTTGCGCTCTGACCGACGGACGAAATCCTTCGAGTGGGTCAGCGACATGGGTATGGCAGACCCGATGCCCTCGGTGTCCGTGATGATGAACGTGACGATGCCAACCAGGGAACCCCTGCTGTCTACCATGGCGCCGCCGGAGTTGCCGGGGTTGATGGCTGCCGTCGTCTGGATGTAGGCAAGCCCGTCAATCTCCCGCTGAGCCGCGCTGACCAAGCCGTCAGAGATCGAGTTCTTCAGGGCGCGCTCGGTGTCGCCTGGGTTACCGATCACGTAGCAGCGCTGCCCCGTGACAATCTTCCGAGGCGACTTCTTCAGCGTCCTGAGCGTTGCACCCGCCGGGAGGTTGATCTTCAGAAGGGCCAGGTCGTACGTCGGATGCACGCTCACCGGGGAGACTTTCTTGAACTCCATCTGCTTGAGCGTCCCATCTCGTTCCACCGCCACCTCAACCTCCAGCGGCAGGGGGTGTTGACCACGTGGTAGTTGGTCAGGATGTAGCCCTTGGCGCCGACCACGACGCCCGATCCGAAACCCTCGGCATCGCTGACGAGGGCCACGGCCGGGGGTGCTTTCCGGAACACCCTGGCGGCCTCATCCTGCGACTCCTGCGCGTCCGCGGCGGCTACCCATGCCAGGAACACCATTAGTGCGCCAATACAGCCCCTCCATCGGTCCATACGTCTGCTTCCTCGTCCGTTCGCTGTGTCTTCGGACATTCCCCATCTACCATTGTCGGTCAGGGGTTCCTGCCGACTGTTCTTAGTGTACGGATGGCTGCTGCTCTCTGCAATCCATGAAAGCCGCGTTCTCGCGCCGCAGATGGTCATCTCAGCGTCCTTGCGGGGCTCCACATGGGGCGCCGAGCGGCGGGTGCTTCCACCCCTGCCTGTTACACCCTTGCCCATAAGCGTATCCCATGGTACACCTTGCGCCATGATTTCGCAATACCTGATTTCGTCTGCTGGGCGTGCCTATTAGCAGGGCCGTCGTGGATCGGCCATGTCCGAACGCGCAGAATGCGGCATGTGGGGCAAGCCCCCAACTTTCGAGGCGTGTTCACGGCGCTGAATGCTCTTCTCTCCTTCGTCGCGGCCCTGATCGGAATAAGATGGCGGCGTCAGGCGCGCGCCCTGCGCACCGCCCGTTGCCGTCCTGCACGCGAAACGTGGACTGGCCCCAGCGCACATCCAGACCAACGTATAACATCGCAAGCCTCCTTGCTCCGGATATGGGAGCGACCGAGACCGTCTCGGTCAGAGAGCATCCCGAGCTTATCCGACTTGGAGGCTTGCCAGCCTCGGGCGGGCTTGCTACATTGTCTCAGTCGCCGACGGAAGCACCCCATCGCGGTCAACTGCTATTGGCGACCTCTGGGACGCTTGCTCTGCAGGGCGAACTCAATCCTTCTTCCTCAAGGCCAAAGCGCCCAGGAAGACGCCCATGAGTGCGAGCGCTGCAACTACCCACGCGGCAACCATCAGTCGCTCTTCGGCAAGGACCGCAAGGGTGGCGACTATTGCCACGGAGATGCCACCTATTGTTGCCGCTATCGCCACGCACGGATGGCCCTCTTCGTCGCTTCTGCGTCGGGAAGACACTCGAGGGAAGGCGTCTGGGAGTTCCTGTGAGACTTGGACGTGTGGGCGGCGGGTGCTCCTCTCTCCTTCGTCGCGGCGCTAATCGGAGTAAGATAGGGACGGCAGGGGCCCGTTGAGTGCTCGACGCTGGCGCTGTAACAGTTAGTGACGGAAGCACCGGCATCAGTGCCGCAGCCAGTTACTGTTCTGCTGCCCACTTTCTCGCTATCCCGTGGTAGCGTGAATCCGTGTAGTTGAAAACCTCGCAACCCGGCGCGTCGACTTCCATGACCGAGCTGCCTAACGGCAAACCGCGGAAGCGCTGGCTGGGCAGCACGGGCAGCGCGGTCGCAACGACGGACCGTGCCGGGATGTCCACCGACCCGGCAGCCCAGAGTTCGCTGCCTTCGTCACGGGTTCTCAGGCGAACCTTGACGCCTTTGGCGTCCCTCTTGCCCAGGTTCATCATCAGCACCCTGGCGACCGGAGGGTCAATCGAGCTGCCGAAAGCCCCCCCGTCGTGGCCGGAGTGAAAATGGGGATACACAAACGCAGAGGAGCAGAAGACTGCCGGCCCCTTGTAGCGCTTTGTGAAAGCCTTGCCCAGCTTCAACAGCTCCGGCCTAAGGCCAGTGCCATCGGTCGGAAACTCGTTGAACCGGCTGCATATCCCCTCCAACTGCTCATCCGTCATACGCATGGCCCTGTCACCGGTCAGGAACTTGCCGAAGAAGGCCAGGCCCGGGGACTCGGGAGCCACAAACCGGATCAGGCGGACCTGTTGATCCAGTTCCTCCGCCGTCCGGGTCCACGCCCAGCCCCCGCCGTCTTCCCCCTCCCCACCGAGGCCCAGGCCCACGACGCTCCTGTCCACAAGGCCGGTTAGTCGTGCGGTCTGAAGCTGAAACGCGATCGTCCACGCGTCGGTCAGGTCGAAGTAAGTCTCCAGCATCACCAACTCGACCGTATCGCGATACACGGCCGCTAGCTCCGGCGTCACGGGCGAGGACTGCCAGACCGCGATCTTCATCTCTGGCTTCTTCCCGTGCACCGCCTTCAGGATCGCTGCCGTGTGCTGGTCGATTCCCCCGTCGAAGTCCCAGCCGAACTCGTCGATGTTGAGCACCGGGTTGGGATTGTCTCCGAAATCGATGTTCACCAGATAGTCGGATGCTTCCTCGACGCTCTTGCTCAGGAATCCCTGGTGAGTGATCCCCGCAGAGGCGACGCCGCCCCTTGCCTTCCACGCCCGCCAGTCCCCACGCGAGTGGATTCGGGCAAAGCTTTGCGACTTGATATCCCCGCCGTAGAAGGCGATGATCTTCTCCAGGCCGAAGGGATTACCCTTCTCGGCGGCCACAGGCGCCTCAGCACCTGCCAGCGGCATGGCGAGCACGGCTATTGCGGCAAACACTGCAGCCAACCTCAGGACACCCTTCATTTCCTCCGCTCCTTCCAACCGAGGTCTTCAGCGGGACGCCGGTACGCGTAGGCTAACGCACGGTGCTTCCGTCACTGACTCTTGCGCCCTTGCCCACAAGTGTCTCCCATGCTACAACTTGCCGCAGCACTTCGCAATGCCTGGTCTCATCCCCCGGGCGTAGACAGGCGGGGCGGAAAGGAACGAACAGGCTGCCCTCCCCGAGCAGCGTGCCCACGCGCGTCTTCTTGCCCTGGGAGCCGCGCAAGGCTGCCACTCCTCCCTGCCCTGCGCGAAGCCAGCTTCGTCGCTTCTGTGTCGGAGGAACGCTCGTGGGCGACGGTCTGAGAGTTTCTGTGAGGCGTCGAGGTCAGCGTCGTGGCCGCTCTTCCCTCCTTCGTCCCGGCCCTGATCGCAGTAAGATGGCGGCGTCAGGCGCTCGCCCTGCGCTTGGCAGGGGCACACTAAGTTAGCGATAGAAGCACCGTCGGGCTGCCGAGCCGGGATCGGTGCTACTGTTCCGCCGTCACCCGCGTTGCCAGTCTTGCGAACAACTCCTGCCGCGATATCTCTGCGGTTCCCAGGTCATGGTCGGTGATCGTAAGGCATTGTCCCACCTCAGCGTGGGCTCGCACCCAGGTCTCAGCGTAGCTCACATTGGCCCTCCAGCCGTAAAAGCCGGCGCCGATGTCGATGCGCTTGCGGGCGAACTCGGGCGTGTGGGCCTGCGTGGTGAACAGCATCTCAGCCCTCACCCGATTGGCCGCTTGGTCAGAGATGTCCACGGACAGATCGGCATCTTCGATGTGGAAGTCCACCCCTATGTAATAGACCGAGGCCACATCGTGGGGCATGCGCTTCGTCTCCGCGTCGGCCGTACCGGCTTTCTGATATGCCCTCTGGACGGCAATCCCTGTCTGCACATGGTCGTCAGGCATGACGTTCTCATAACCGTGCCGCGACCTGAACATGGGCGCGTGGGTCAGCACCAGGTGAGGTCGCACCTGGTAGACGATTTCCGCCAAGGTCTCGATCACCTCCGCTGACGCCTCGAACGGATTGTCGGGGAAGGGCAGAATCCGGACGTCCGTGACCCCGAACAAGGCGCATACCTGGACCATTTCGTGTGCCTTCTGTTCGCCGTATGCCTCCTCCGACTGCAGCAGTATCTCCACATTGCGCTCCTGCGGCGGCTTTCGCAGCTCGTCGTGGAGCTTCTCGCGGTGGACCCTACGCCCGCCGGTTACGGTTACCGCGGTCACTGAATCCCCACGTTCGACGTGGTGGGCCAGCGTCCCACACATGTGCGTGATGTCGTGCGGGTGCGCCACCACTGCCAAGAGACGCAGTTTCTCGTCAGGCCCGGTCTGTGGCATCTGATAGGCCTCCTTCCTCTTGAACTCGTTAGACCGAGATTCCCCAAATGGGTTCCCCTCGGCGGGATTCGTCCCGCCGGACTGTGAGTCTACGCGCAAGACAGGGGCTTGTAAACACTTCCTCGCCAACTGATGATCCCTGCCGGACTGCTGGTACGCCGCACTGCCCCGCAAATGCCGCCGTCGCTACCGTCATATCCCACAGACCATTGGCACCACGACAACGAGAAGGTGGTCAACGCAGTTGCACGTCTCCCCCTGCAGCGTGCCCACGCGCGTTTTCCAGCATGAGAGAGCCGCGCAGGGCTCCTGCCTACCCTCTGCCCTATGCGAAGCCCGCTTCGTCGTTCCTGCACCGGGAAAACGCCCGTGGGCGGGGGTTCGGGAGTTCCTGTGGGACGCTGGGGTGTGCACGGGCATCTCTGTGGCGGAATTCTTGCTTGTCGTAGCGCTGGTGATCCAAGTAAGATGCCTGCGTCAAGGGCTTATTCCGCGCTCCGCACGGGCATGCTAACAGCTACTGATGGAAGCATCCGGCTCGGGGCATTGCGGATTTTCTGGCCGCCGCCGTACCTGCATCGTGCGGTCCTCAGCGGGGTCGCAGCAGCGTGTTGGTCCAGGCGCGCTTGCCTTGGAAGTCCTCTATCTCCAGCCGCCAGCGGCCGGCGTCGGCCGGAATTCCCAGCTCAACTTCTGTCAGGCCTTCCTCGTCGGCGGCCCATGCATACGGACCTAAGGTCGGCCCCACCAGCCACGCCATGCGCACAGGGGAGGTTCTCACGCGTAACGCATCGCCACACGTGTGAATCGAATGGATCTCCGGGCCGCAGCTCGCGTAGAACTCTCCGCGCCGTATTGCGGCCAGGATGTTCTCGCGCGTGAGTTCCGGCGCACAGACCACGATCCAGCCGCCGTTCCAGCCTGGATACTCCTCGGTGATGTGCGCATCGTCGCAGGCAAAACCGAGCACGTCGAGATTCGCCCCCAGCATGCGGTCCCAGATGTAGTCGCTTCGTCCCTTGCCATTGGCCCACCAGGTGACATTGTTGTAAACTTCTACCCCGTCGAAGTCGTGACGCAGCGATTCTTCGGCATTATTGCTCCACCACTGCGGGTGCGCAAGGATCGTGAAAATGCCGCGGGACTTGAGGAGCCTCAGGGCCTCGATGAACGGCGTCTCTCGGCCGATGTCCTCGTGGATGCCCAGACCCACC
>CAZHPE010000116.1:3012-9579 GCA_964534775.1 uncultured candidatus Brocadiaceae bacterium | reverse complement strand
TATCCTCTGACCCTGTCACCGGCCGCGTGTTCTCACCATTATTTGCCATCGGGGTTTGCGCAACGGCTCTCCCAGACGCGGAGCCCCTCGGCGCAGAGCCGCACAGGTATGTACTGGTAGCACCTGTCTTCGGCAAGGACGGCACCGATCATGGCGCGTTTAGCGGCAGCGTCCGGGTCGGCTAGCAGCGTCACCGAGCCGCCGGACCCGCCCGCTCCGTTGACTTTCCAGCCGGGCGCACCGTACTGGGCCGCGATGTCGATCACCTTCTGGTGCCGGGCGCCCACAAGCTCCTCGTGCAGGCCCCGCTGGCCCTCCGTGTTATCGATCATAACGCGACCCAGCGCCTCCAGGTCGCCCATGGCCACGGCCGTCTTGGCCGCCTCGGCCGCCTGGCGGAGCCGTGCCAGTCTCGGGTCGTCCGGGCCCGAGTCCGCCAGGCCGGCAATGACCTTCTCGTGGACCTCGGACGACTGGTGCGATTGGCCGACGAAGATGAGGATCAGGCGACTTTCCAGCTCCCAGCGCAGTGCGTCTGAAAGGCGGACCTGGCTAACCCGCGCGTCCGGGTACCCGTACATCTGGATGTAGTTGATGCCACCGTAGGCCGAGCATATCTGGTCCTGGATACCGCACTGGAGGCCGAGGATATCCGTCTCGATCCTGTGGGCTTTCTGCGCAATCTCGTGGGGCAGCATCCGGCCGTGCGTCAGGTGATCGAGGGCGCCGATGAGAGCGACGCTGACGGCGGCAGACGTGCCCGTGCTGCATCCCACCGGGGCGTTGCTGTAGACGTTCAGCGAGATGGCCAGCCCCTCCGGGACGCCCATTTCCGCAATGGCAGCCTCTAGCAGGGGGTGTTTGTCATACTTGTCCGGGACCTGTTCCAGAGTGTACTGCTCCCCGTAGTTCTCGGCACGCAGTGTAATGCGGGGCATACTGTCGCTTCGGTGGACCATCAGTTGCACCTCGGCAGAAGGCGTAACCGCAATGTTGAAGATGCTGCCATACCGAGCGAACCACGTGTCAGTCCAGCCCCCGCAATCGGCGATACGGATGGGGGCGAGGCTGTTGATGATCTGATAAGGCTTCGCCGCGCCGCTCACGTGTTCACACCCCCTCCGGCCTTCTGGCCGGTCACTGCCCGCAGTAACACGGACCAGATCGTCCGGCAGGAAGCCGCAATCTTGCCAAGCTCGGCCGAGATGCGCGGGCGGTCGTGGGGCTCGGCGGGCGGCTCCAGGACCGGTAGCACGTACTCCAGCCACTCGGGCCTCGTCGCCTCCGTCCAGGCGCGGAACTCCGCTTTGTCCAGCGCACCGAGCCTGTCCAGGCGCCTCAAGGGGCCGAGTACGTTGGCGATGAGGTAGGGCTTCGAAGGCCGAGTGTACTTGATGATGCCACGCGCCTGCGAATCATAGGTCCTGACCTGCCACGCCGGATCTTCGGCCCGCTTCAGACTCACCTCAATGAGGTCGGGCTCCTGGAGTCCGGGCTTGTTCGTCTTCTCGTGGTAGTGCCAGGTGTCGAGGGCGCGCCCGTAGCGGCCGCCCGCGCCCTCCACCAATTCGCGGAACACGAGGTCCTCGTTCCGGTACAGGTAGTCGTCGTCGATTCGGTCCAGAATGGTATCGAAGACGCGCTTGCGGCCCATCTGGCTGCCCGAGTAAGGGCGGTCGGCGGCGTCATGCGCCACACCCGGGTACTCGAGCAGTACCACCATCCGTCGCCGGCACTCGAACCAGTCGTAGTCCCCGCGGTGCGCCACCATGGCATCGAACCACCCGGGCGGAAGGTAGACGTCGGAATGCAGGTACACGAACCACTCGGTCTCGACCGCCCGCATCAGGTCCCGCAGGCAGGCACCCAGCGAGTAGAAGTTCCTCTGGTCCAGCACCTGCACGCGGGGGAACTCGGACACGACGGCGATCGTATCGTCCTCACACCCGCCATCGCCGATCAGCAGGCGGCTGATGGGAATCTCCCGGTAGTAGCTCAGCAGGTTGGCCCGCCACAGGCCGTTGGTGTTATGGGTCGGCACGATCACGTCCACAGCCCGTGCCCCTTCATTCACGTAGCGGTCTACGAAAGGCCGGTCCTTGGTGAAGCATTCCTCGAAGATGTTGGCGGCCGCCCCGTCCCGGTCCGTGAGCGATGCTCTGTCGTCCAACACAATACTCCTCCCTAATTATCGGCGCCGCAAGGCATCACCCACCGCCAACGGGGACTGACCTCATGCGGCCGGGAAGCCAATGACCTCGTAGACCTCCGGGTGCGTGTCGAACGTCAGGGTCTGCCGCACGGCGCCCGTGGCAGCATCCACCACCTTCAGACTGCTCGCCTGATCGTACTCCGTGCCGCCCCTGTCCTGGAGCACGCGCCGGTAAATGCCGGACGCGGTGCGCGCGGGGTCAATGCGCGTAGCGCCGATGACGATCACCCCGCCCTCCAGATCCAACACGCTCAGCACGCTGCCGCCCACGCAGCAGAGCCTGCCTTCGCAGGCCGAGAGCCCGAAGTAGATGTAGTCCTTGATCCGGCTGCCCGGCGGGTAATAGTCGTCCACGCGGAACGGTTCCATCCGCGAACGCGTTGCGTCCACCTTCCAGATCACGCTACGTCACGAGGACCGGTAGGCCGTGGAAACGAGCAGTTCCAAGCGGAAGTCCCTCCTGGGTTTACTTCACCACCCTGAGTTCGAAGTCCAAGGACTGAAGGATGTTGCAGAGATAATCGCTCAGGAATCTCAGTATCCGGTTGCTGCGTAGGTAGCGCTTGACCGTGGGGTTGTAGCCGTAGCGGACGCTCACCACATCGAAGCGCGCGTGCGTGTAGTACGAACGCCCCTTGCGCTTGCCGAGAAAATCGAAGCTCTGGTCGGTGAACAGTTTGACGTGCGTCGGGTCCATGGCCGCGTAGCGATGGTTCCAGTTCACCACGCGGATGTGGACCGCCGCGCCGGACCGGGCGATCCGATGGACCTCCTCCAGCACCCGGATGGTGTCCGGCAGGTGCTCCACGATGTCGAGCATGTAGATGATGTCGAACGAGTTGTCCGGGAACGGATAGGGGAACCGGGTTAGGTCGGCCACCACGTCCACGCCGGGCAACGGTATGACGTCCACGCCGATGGCGCCTTCCTGCTTCGCCGTGCCGCAGCCAAGGTCCAGCTTACGCATCTCCGTCCTCCAGTTCCTGGTCTGCCGCCGCGTCGGGCACCGTGGTCGTGAGGCGCTCGATGTCCCACTCCAGCCGGGGGCGCACCATGGCGTCGGGCCACCTGACCGTCAGGTTGCCGCGCACCCCGCCCGGGTCCACGGCGTCGACGATCTGGAACGTCAGGGCGCACTGCTCGCGGGCATGGAGTCCGCCGGGACGGGACGCGATGGCCGCGAGCACGAGGTGAGCCCCATCGTTCAGGAAGTCCCCGGGCACATGGCAGACCGCGCGGTAAAGGCCCACGGGCCGGGGGCAGTCCGCCCAGGGCGAGTCCGCGCTGTCGAACGAGCAGAAGCGCAGGTTCTCCGCATCGTCGTAGAAGTAGAAGGCCGCCCGCAGCGGGTAGCGCTCCTTCAGGACCACGTATTCCATCTCCACTTCCACGGGGTCCCGGACATCGAAGCTGTTAGTTGGCCGGCCCGTCTTGTCGCGCGTGCGCACCGCTGTCAGCCGGACGATATCGTTGCCGGGTGCCCCCGCCAGGTCCTGCCAGATACGCTCGCCTCGTCGTTCCTGGTTCCCCGACAGGTATTGGCCCACCACATCATCGGCAGGCCCGGAGGCGATGATGCGGCCATCGCGCATGAACAGCGCCCGGGAGCAAAGATGACGGATGGCGGCCATGTTATGGCTCACTATAATGACTGACTGGCCGGCCTCGGACTCCGTTCGGATGCGGTCCTGCGAGACTCGCCGGAACGCTTCATCCGCCACAGCAAGAACCTCGTCAATGATCAGGATTTCAGGATCAAACTGAGTGGCGATCGCAAAACCCAGCCGCACGCGCATCCCGGACGAGTAGGTACCTGTAGGGGCGTCAATGAAATCTCCGATGTTGGCAAACTCCACGATCTGATCGTACTTCTCGTCTATCTCCTTACGCCGCATGCCGAGGATGGTGGCATTAAGATAGATGTTTTCCCGGCCCGTCATATGCGGATGAAAACCCGCGCCCAGGGCGACCAGGACGCCGACGCGCCCGCGGCTGACGATCTCACCTCGGTCCGGCGGCAGGATGCCCGCCAGCAGGCGCAGCAGCGTTGTCTTGCCGCTGCCGTTCTCCCCGATGATGCCGAGCACCTCGCCCCTGCGTAGTTCGAAGCTCACGTCCTGGACGGCCCAGAACTCCCCCCCGCGCAGACTCGTCGAATCCGGCCGGACCCCCAGCAGGTTCTTCGTCAGGTCCAGAATGCCGTACGCCATGCTGCGGCGCAGGTGCTTGCAGAACTTCTTCGAGACGCCCTCCACGCAGACCGCGACGTCCGGCGGCAAAGTGACGTCGTCTGCGTTTCCTGCCACGGAATGCGATGTCGTTGCCATGTGCTCGCCTTCTGTCCGCCGCACGGGCCTCAGAACATTGTGCATTGGCCTCGCCGGCGGAACGCAAGCGGAACCGGCGCAGTGCTCAATACGATTGTCCGGGTATCACGGTTTCGCCATGTGGCATGGCGTCATACAGATATGGAAACTTGCGGATCTGCACATCCTTCCCTTTGAATTACTCGTCGATCGCCTCGGTCTCACCAGGAAACGTGCCGTAGTCGTCCAGAATCAGGATTCTTCCTCTCTCAATGCGTGGGTGCAGGTGTTCGAGGATAACAACGGCAGGTTCATATATGTCTGTATCCAGGTTCAGGGGGGAAATCTTCAATTCCGGATGTGCTTTCACGTATTCTGGAACGCTTCTGCATATGTCACCCGCGACAAGTTCCACGAATCGGTCGCAACGCTTGTGTCTTAAGACTTCCATCATTTGGTTGGCCGAGATGCTTTGGTCACCTGCCGCCTGGATGAATTTGTCGCGCTTAGTCTTGTCCGGCCCGTACTCTGTTGGTGGAAAATCGCCGAACGTGTCGAGGGCAATGATCCGCTTTGAAAAGGGGTGTTTCCTAACAGCTCGCGAAATGCTGCGAATCGGACGAGGGAGGCGCCTTTGAAGACCCCGCATTCTACGATTGCCCCAGGGACATCTTGAACCAGCTTGAATAGTTCGTATTGCGCAAGACTCTTGCTGATTCGCGTGATGTCGCAGGAGAGATAGAAGCTGTTCTCCCAGAGGAAATCCTTCTCGAAGCCAGGCAGATCAATCATGACCCCTCCGTATCTTTGCTTTGGAACGTATAGCCGAACCTCTCAATGTCGTCTCGATAGAACCGAGCAACGGTCTCCCGCATTTCATCGCTGTAGTACTTGCAGTAGTCGCTGCGTACCGTCACGTTCTTGCGAGGCATGCCCGTTGTGGTACCGTACCGCGCCAGGATGGGCGCCATGTCTGCCGCTATGTTCTCGAAACGACAGACGCAATCAATGGGTGCTGAAGAGTAACGATGGACGAGGTATTCGACTTGGGGCCGCAAGGCGGATGTTGTCTTGAGTGCCTCGAAGTACTCCTCAAATGACAGCGCCTCGGGCAACACAAACCGCCTCAACTTCATGCCGGTATATCTTGGCGACGTGTGGTACGCATAGGAACTGACCAGCCGGTCCCATGGGTTCCGGACGACGCAGAACGTGAAGTACCCCCTCCACGTCCGCGGATGAACGAGAGCCGTGGGTACCGCGTGCTCGGCTCCCCCCTGCCGCAGCCCAAGCGACGCTTTTACGCTCGTTCCGGCAGTCTTGGGGATGTGTACGAAGACGATCCCCTGGTCGCAGTCCACGTTGATGCTGGTCTCACGAGACGGCCTGCGCACGTGGACGTATAACCGCGTCTGCCTCCAGCGCAGGCTCAAGCGACCCGCATATTCGCCGATACGCAGCAGGCCGTTGTAGAGTCCAAGAACGGGCGTGCGTTTCAGGAGTTCCCTAAGCTTCTGGGGACACAGCCTTCTCGCTTCCCAAAAGAGGAGATGCATGATCAGCCTCCCTCGGCCAGATGAGTATGCAATGCAGTCCCGAGAAGGCAGACCAGCCCATGCCTTCACACGATGCTCATATCATTCTCTCTATGACCTTGTCCTCGGAGATGAAGAACAACCGCCACGAGATTAGGAACACGAACACCGAGCCGGCGGCGCAGATCGCGAACCCGCGGTTGTCGTAGAGCTCACCCTTCAAGATGATGTCGCGCGCGGAACAGACCAGGTACGTCAGCGGGTTGTAGAGGTTCACGTAGCATAGGAAGGAGTCCCACCACGTGGCCCTGGCCATCGTGGCGAGCTCCTGGGGCGTCCGGGCGACGTAGACCACGGGCGTGAGCATCATCAGCACCGCCATGCCGCGCGTTGCGGGGCGGCTCAGGTCGACAGCGACGACGGCAAACATCGACATGATCAGACCCGTCGCCGACGCCAGCAGGAAAAGGGGGAGGAGCACCAAGGGCAGCAGCACGATCTTCCAGCTCGGCGC
>CAZHPE010000116.1:2272-3002 GCA_964534775.1 uncultured candidatus Brocadiaceae bacterium | reverse complement strand
AATGGAGGCGTTCGCGTTTCCGTGTCTAATTCAGCGCCTGCGCCGTCTGCTGGAACAGCAGCGCCTCGTGGCTATAGTTGACTTGCATTACGAGGCTCTGCCCCGCCGTGAGCGTCTTGCTCGCGTTGGTGAAAAGCTGAAGGAACAGGCCCCACATCGTGCTCCCGACCAAGATATAAACGGTGTATGGGACCTCGCCTGTGATCTGGCCTGGATTCAGAATGTTCGTCCGTTTCAGCAGCACCCATTGGACGATGCCCAGCAGCGGCATCAGGAACACCCATATGATGCCGATGAACGACTTCTTGTACTGGGCCGTGAAGTCGCGCTTGAACAGCTGCCAGATCAGTTCGCGCGACCGGACGATGTTCCGCGTCATGACGACCCCCGTGCGAAGCAGGCCCAGTTCGTGACGCTGGTTCGGGCGGTAGACAGTGATCTCGTCGTGCTCTTCGGCGGTCATGCTTCCTCTCACTCGGCGGGGGCGGTCCGCCCGTAGCGACCCGAGCTCGGCTGCAGACTCAGGCGCCTGCGCAATTCCAGCTGCGTCGCCACACCCCCTCGTTGGCCTCGGCCAGCCCGTGAATGCGGCGCACCAAGTAGACGTTGCGCGCCAGCCGCGCGCGGGCGCACCGGCGCCGCCACTGATGCGTACAGCAGCGGCACGAGCAGCGCCAGCGCCGCCGCCACCGGGAGGAGCCGCATCTGAGCCAAAATGGCTCGGTCTTCG
>CAZHPE010000116.1:0-2262 GCA_964534775.1 uncultured candidatus Brocadiaceae bacterium | reverse complement strand
GCGGGGCGAACCTCGCCAGTACCTTCGTGCCCGATTGAATGTACGGGTGCTCCTCGACGGCGATGGGATTCCCGGCCATCGTGCGGGCGGCCTCGACCTGCTCGGCCGGCACGGGGACGGAGCCCTGACCGTTGCCGACGGTGTTGACGGCGCTGCGCACATCGATGGCATCGGTGAACCGCTCCGGCGTCAGCAGCACACACAGATAGCCGTGGAGGGGGGGGCTTCTCGACCCGCTTGCGGCGGTCCTTCCAGCGGCTCAGCACATCGCGCAGGGGCAGGAAGCTGTCGATGCCACGCCGGACCAGCGGCCGGTCCATCTGCTGCTCGTGGCGCGAGCGGGCGCAGAGCGCATACCAATGAGCAAAAGACTCCGTCACGCCGGGTCCTCGCAGACTCCGTCCCTCTCACCTACAGGGCCCTTTGCCCCGTAAGCTCCTGAGGGACAACAGCATTACGCTCTCTGCCGCACGCTGCGCGCGAACGGCCGCCACCGAGTCACCCTCCGCGCCGCCAAGCTCGGCAAACACGCCTCATGGTGATCTGGGGCACGTCGCGATTAGCTTTGTAGTAATCCTTCGCGATCGCCTCAGACCCACACGCGGCACACGACACCCGTGCGCTCCAGCGCGCGGATGTTGAAGCTCACGCAGCCTTTGCTCATCGGGCCCGTCTCGCACATGTCGTCCAGGCTCCTGCGCGTCCGGCTCATGTAGAGGAAGGCGTAGAGCAGCCCCACAGAGCGATCCAGTCCGAGCCAAGCAGCGAACTCGCCTACCTCGCCAACAAGGCGGTCCAGCAACGGTACTTCTTGTGCACTCATCGATCGATCCGTTTCTGGACGGCTACCCCTAAAGTCCACGTGAGAAGGTTAGGGCCAATATAGCAAGAATAGGGCACTTTGTAAACTTCCCGTCCGATTACTCCCAATCAGGCCGACAGCAAGAGGCGTTAGCAATCGGGTTGGCGACCTGCTGCCGCCGACGTCTTGTGCGTCTTCGAGTCGGCCCCAGAGCACCGGCGGCAGTCCCGAGGCATGAACGGGGCCTATTGTAACACAGCCCCCAATCTGGCCGCAGCTTGCACGAAGAAGCCAACCATACTGGCCGTCGGACCGCTACTCCACCGGACGACGGTCGCCCCTCCTTACTCCCCGTCGAGACGCATGCGAGCACCTGGGGGGATAGGGTGTTGCACGGCCATGGTCCGCGCCCACGGCACTACGGGACCAGGGGAGGTGCATGTATAGCAGCGGCCCTCAACGGCATGGTTCTGTGTGAAGAACAGACCACCCCTCATCAGGAGGAACAGGGTGCCTGGCGATGCACCGTAGTCAGGCTGCCTTTCCTCAACATTCAGGGGCTGGGGATTACCGATACCGTTCCAGACTACCGGCTGGCGCCGTCGGGTCAACGTCGTCCGGCTGACCGTATCGTCTGCGGAATTCATCCTCGGGGAAACCACCGAAACGCCAAGCTTGCCTCGCCAGCGACCCTGTTGGCACGTGGAAGTAGTCGGCCAACAGCGGGTGCCAAACGAGCAGAGATGTTCTCTCATACCTGTCCGCGGGGGTTGAGTAATGGAGATCATCACGAATCTGGCCTGCGAGCCGTTTGTGCAGCCTGATCAGCGACAGAGAGGAAGGACTTGTGGTCGAGAGCAGGCCAAGGGCCGGAAACCCAAGAAGGGAGGCCCTTGTTCGAGTAGCGGCAATGCACGATTTCACCAATGCAGTCCCGATACCCTTTCTGTGGAAGGCTTCCGTTACAGCGAGAGAGTCGAGCCATCCGATAAGGCCACTATCCCATTGGCGATAGCGCACGCTACTAAACCCGACCACCATGTTCTTGACAACGGCAGCACATAGCTGGCCCGATGAGAGACTATTGCCCCGTGGCAAGGTAGGCGCAAAGCTTCTCCGCGTGGACTTAGAGGCAGCGGGCATACCGTATGCGGACGGCGATGGGCGAGTAGCGGATTTCCACGCCTTGCGTCACACGTTCCTCACAAACCTCGCGGTCAGCGGCGTTCATCCCAGCGTGGCCCAACGCCTGGCGCGCCACTCGGACGTCAACCTCACGCTGAGCCGTTACACCCACACAGCGCTGGAGCGTCAGAGCGAAGCCGTCGAGGCGCTTCCCGACCTGCTCGAGGAGCCCGCCACGGACATGGCGGCGCAAGAGCGCCGGGGAACCGGCACTGACGGCCTTCCTGTCTTGGCCTCCTGCTTGGCCAAACCGGTGCTATCAGGAAAGACTCAGG
>CAZHPE010000115.1:0-9596 GCA_964534775.1 uncultured candidatus Brocadiaceae bacterium | reverse complement strand
AACTCAGGGGGGTCACTCTCAGCCCCACCAGCCACAGCTTGCCCACCTTCTGGGCTTCCAGGTCCGCGTGGGCGAGCAGCTGAGAGCAGAAGGCCAGCTTCAAATCGACCAGGTGCTTCTCGCAGTCCACCAGCACTCTGCCAAAGGACTCCGGCTTCATTGACAAGGGGCTTATCACGAGCCAAAGACCCGGCTGGCCATGCCGTTCCAGCGCGGCGTGGATGTCGTCGCACAGGCGGTCGGTCCCTTCTCCGTCTCCACGGTTGAGGCGCTCGACGAGACGGAACCCGTTTTCGGCCGTCAGAGACTCCCCGGCGCACTGGAGCATGCGGGTGTCTCCTGCGGTTATGACGGGGACAGAGGGCGGGATGGCGGCCGCAGCCCGGAACGCACGCAGAAGAAGCAGCCTCCCGGCCCCCAGCAGTGCCGGATGCAGAACGGCGGCCAGGAAAAGCGTGGTCCGGGAGTATGCGGCGCCCGCCTTGAGCGCGAAGAACGCCAGGAACAGTGCTCCGTACATCCCGCCCAAAGCCCAGATCAATCTGCCGTCGGTCCGGCCGGCGGAATATCGCTTGGCGGCAAGCAGGGCGGCCATCCCGAGCAACGTCCCCCCCGAGAACACGGGAAGATAGAGACGCAGGGGAGGTACCGAGGGCCCGACAAGGGGAATAATCCCCGAGAAGAACCGAATCCAGTGGGCGAACAAGAATCCGCAAGACAAGAGCGCCGCGTCGCAGAAGAACAGGGCCCATCTGAACAGGGAGCTGGGACGCCGGAGCGCGGGTTCTGAGGGACGGCTGCTGGCAGGCTTCGTCTCCCGCGCGTCTTCAGTTGTCTGGTTCACCTTCAAGACGGTCGCCCCTTAGCCCTTGTGCCGCAAGCCTAACGGTCCTTGAGGCCGCTCTCATTGCGCCGCTCTGCCCCCTCCGCTCGCCGGTAGATTCGGATGCTCCTGGTGCTCTCAGAATAGATCTGGTTCCAACCAGCGCTTGCGATCAGGCTCCCCAGCCACGGGTAGTCGACAGCGTCGGAACTGTCCAGTATGAGGTACTTTGGCTCAAGGCCTGCGTCGACAAGCTGCCCATAAGCTTCCTGTGAATAGGGCTTGCCAGAGTCCAGAAAGCGCATGCCAGCGTAGTATACGGGTTGAGAGTAGCTGGAAAGCGCGAACCCTTTATAGTCAGGGTCGTATCCGGCAAGCCACAGTCCGGCCCTTGTCTGGGGCTCCCGGTGCGCGCGGATTGGCTCCTTCAGGGTGTAGACAACGCAGACACCCACAAGCATCATGGCCGCAGCCCATTGCAGGAGGCGGCGGTCCGCAAGCTCACGCAGGCAGCAATAGTACCCCCCTCCCGCCAAGACGAAAAGCAGGGGGAGCAGGGGCCGATAGTACCTTTCCGCGTCCCGCCCCAAATGGCATAACGCGGCCACGTATAGGCCGTAGAGGATGCCCGAAAACACTATGTAACGAGTCTTCGTGCCGAGCCAGCGCCGGCCGCGTAGCGCGAAAGCCGCCAGACCCACCCAGCCGACGAGCCCCAGCGTATCCGCTATCTGCCCAAGTTGATGGAGAAAGCTTCGCATCAGTTGGCTCGGCTCCTGTATCGAAGAAAACGCTCCACCGGCGTGGTCTGCTGCACCTCCGGCAACCTGTGTACCTGCCATTGGTTGAACAGCAGATGCCCGGTGCTGCTTCTCAGCCAGAGCGCGTAGGGCAGCTCCAGCAACGCCAGACTGGCCAGAAGCAAGCCGGGCAGCAAGACGCGCTTTCTCCATTCGACGCCCGGCCACCAGAGAGGCGTTGTGACGACCACCGCTGCCACGAGGGCGAACTCCGGGCGCGTCAGGAATCCCATGAACAAGACCGCGGCCACCGGCGGCGCCCGCCAGGCCCACCGGTCGGGGTCGCGCAGCAACCGCAGCAACAGCAGAAGGGCTCCCATGAATAGAAGAGCCGCCAGAGGCTCCCGATAGACGGAGGCGGAGGCCCGCACAAACTCCGGCTCAAACCCCAGCACCGCGGCCCCCGCCAGCGCCGGTCCTTCTGCACCGAAAACCTCCTTGCCCACAAGGTACGTCAATGCGATGAGAGCGGTGCCCGACAGGGCGGAGACCAGCCTCAGAGACAGAACGACGTCGCCAGTCAGATGGTAAAGCAGGCAGCCGAGAAGAGGGTATGACACCAGCCGGCAATTCACGGGATAATATGGCCAGACGTAGTGGCCTTTCATGCCTTCGAGGACGCCGGCTTCGGCCATCCGCTGAGCCACACGCGCGTACAGGAAGCCGTCCGAATTCAATCCCGTTGCGCTCAGGCACAGCCAGATGCGCACGCCGCCGCCCAGCAAGAGTATCACCGCCAACAGGAGCCACCTGATATCTGCTACCGACTTCTTAGACATCGACAGCGCCCCACAAGGTGAGGCCGACGCGATTGTTCGCGCGTGCACTCAGGATCATAGCCCCCCGCGGCCTGTCTGGAAATGAATGGTCTTTGCCTCATCGACTGTGACTCCCTTGCCCGGAAGTGTCTCCCTTCCCATAGCTTGCGTCATGATCCTGCAATACCCGACTTCCGTGTCGAGGGTCATCTGTGAGCTGGGTCGTCGTGAATCGACCATGTCCGAACGTGCAATGCGCTGTGTGGGGCAAACCGGCTCACCTTCCGCGACGCCTTCACGGCCGCGGCGGCATTCTTGCTTGTCGTAGCGCTGGTGATCCAAGTAAGAGGCCGGTGTCAGGGGCTCATTCCGAGCCGTGCACCGGCATGGTAACATCTATGAGCAAGCCTCTCAAGTCGGAAGCGAGATTCTGCGGGATGTTCCAAACATCTATCCGGCCTCCCGCCTGCGGCGGACGCCACACGATTTGATTCGGGCCGGCCCCATTCAGTTGGACGGCGTATGTTTCGCCAGTTACCAGGGCGGGGTCCGGCCTGTCCGTCCCGCTTCTGATTCCTGTTTCAACTCATCCTGCTTTGCCTCACTTCCTTGCCGAAGCAGCGCCCGCAACCTGTTCTTCACCCGCGTCCTCTCCCCCACGAGCTTCGAGCGGAACTCGATCATGCCACGCCAGGCCCGCACGTCGGCGGAAGGCACATGTACAGGGGGCCCCTCGTCCAGGAACAGCAGCTTCGCCAGCTTCGTCGCATCGACCCGATCGTTCTTGCGTCGGGATCGAAAGATCAGCCTGAGCTGCCCCGGATGGGCCACCACGACCCGTCTGGCTATCCTGCTTCAGTTTCTCATGCAGATGCCCGTAGCCACTGGTGGCCTGGAAGCAGATCGCAAAGGGTCTCTTGACCTTGGCCAACTCAGGCAGTACCTTGTCCCATGTGCCGCGTATGGCGCGGGTGCGCAAATGGCGCCCGTTGCCGTCCAGCACGCAAAACGTGGACTGCTTCCAGTGCACATCCAGACCAACGTATGACATGGCAAGCCTCCTTGTCCCCGATAGGGACCAGTCGGTCTGATGCAAATGTCGAACAAGAACCGCAGCTTGGCGTTGGTGGGTGTAGAGCTCGCCAGTGGATTCTATGAGCCGGAGAGCGACCATTTGGGATGCTTCGTCTGGGCGCAATCCTGTTTCAGGGTCAGGCGTCTCAGCCAAGAGCGATACCTCGTGCTGCATCTGTGCTACAACGGCAGGTGTGGGAAGCTGACATTGAAGCAGGACGGCGCTCCAGCGCATACCATCGTCCTGTGCCAAGGCTGGAATCATTATGCTGCCGATCTCTCCGGCACAAAGGCCGAGGAGATCGGGTTCGAAGTCAGTCCCGTTGTTCGAGTATCTGACGATGCGCGCGACCTGGGAGTGATGATTCGAGCTATCGAGTTGACCGACAACCGGGCTGAGGTTCAGCGTCTTGCCAGGATCTCTGAGAACAAGGCACTCAACCAACGGGAGTTCGCGGACGGCAAGACGGTGCTCGAGTCCTATCCGGTGGGACTGCGTATTGACGTCGAGCCGCGCTGCAATATGAAACCGCCGTGTGTGTATTGCCAGTGGGATTGGGCAAGGCATTTGGAGAGCCAGAGTGATTTCGTCTTCACGCTTGACACGCTGGCCGAACTGGGCGGGTTCTACGAGTGCGCGGAGGATATAGTGGACTGCAGTGTGGGGGAGTTCTTTCTGAGCGACAAGGCAGGAACGTTGCTTGAAAGATTCCACCGCTCGCGGAAGCACTTGGATGTCACGACCAACGGCATCCTTCTGGACCAGGAGATCCGCGCGCGGCTTCTGGGCAAGGACGTGACGTGCTACTTCTCGATTGACTCCGCTACCGCGGCGGGATACGCGCGCTACAGAGACGACCGATTCGACACCGTGATCAAGAACCTGCGTTGTCTGTGCCGGGAGAAAGCGGGTTGCGGCAATAGGCCATTGGTCATGGTCGCGTTCATTGCCATGAGCTCCAACAGGCACGAATTGCCTCGGCTTCTGGCTCTTATGAGGGACGTCGGTGTGGACGGGGTGAAGCTCAGAAGCCTGTCGGTGGGAGGCCCGCTCGATCACCAGGCTTTCCGGCGAGCTGGCCTCGTGTTCGACTATAGCGCGGAGGTGCTGAGTCTGTGCGAAATCCGGCATTTGGCGGACCAGGCGCGTGAGGTGGCAGGCCGGATCGGCATCAACCTGCAAGTCGACCTTGATTTCGGTAATGCCGAAGCTGCCGCAGGCGGTCCGATCTGCAGCGAGCCGTGGAGAACGTCCTATGTTCTCACGAGGGGCATCCAGCCCTGCACCTTCGGCACCCTGGCGCGCCAGTGCATCGCAACCTGGTCCGAAAGAGGAGATCGCCCCTTGGCGGCGTTCGTTTCAGACGCCTTCAACGGGTCCGCGATGCAAAAGATGCGCGCACAGTTGGCCCGAGGCGATCTTCCCCGTTTCTGCCGAGACTGCCCGACGTGTCCGATCGTCAGGAAGCGAATGGACCCTGAGAAGTAGGGCTTCTGCTGGCCTGGCGGGAGGTGCTCGCTCTACGACGGTCGGTCTTCTCTGCAGCAGCGAGGGTACTGCAGGCGCTTGGCGAATCGGTCATGAGAATCGGTCTATTCCATCATTATAGGGACGCACATGCGTGTGCGGTTGTGAAGAGCGCATTGTTGCGTTCATTCACAGCAGCTCAGGTCAGAGCCGTCCACTACGGTTTGACCTTCGGCCGACCGGCTGGCGCGGTTCTGCTTGATCCTGCTGACGCACAGTGCTTGCCTATTGAGGGTCTGAAACGGTCGCCGGCGGCCACAGATGGGAAACCGTGAACCACTCGCCTCGAGCCAGCAGGCGGTACAGGCCTTCGTGGACCTGCTGCATCCGGCGAACGACAGGGCAGGTCTTGCCACCTACGCCTGGGCAGGCGCACTGGACCAGCCGCTTACGGATGCCTGGCCAGCGCTCAAGCAGCACATCGGCTCGTACAACGCCCACGGGGCGACGGCCCTACCCGCCGGCATGAAAGCGGCGAATGACGAATTGATTCTATCGGGGCTGGCCGACGGCTTGCCGCAACGGTGCCACGTGGTCGTGGGTGACTCTCGTGGCATCATGGTTGACAGAGCAGCGGGGGGGAGGTAGAAAGACCACGTTCGTGGAGGCCAAAGCCTGCCGGAAGATGAAATGGGAAGGACCGCTAGTTAGGATGCAACGGGGAGATTGAGGATGAAATGGGCGGGTCGTGACGAGCCCGCGGAGCGCAGCGGACTTCGCTCGGGGGCGGTGCCGGTTCTGTTCTGCGCGCTGGCGATCCTGCTGGCCCACCATCCCATGATCCTAAGCAGGATGCGGCTGATTCAGAGCGACCCCGGGGACACCCGCCTCAATAATTACTTCCTCGAGCACAGCTACAGGTGGGTCTGTCGCGCGTCTCTGCATTCGAAGTTCTGGGATGCGCCCTTTTTCCACCCCTCGCCAAACACGATGGCGTATAGCGACACGCTATTGACTCTCGCTCCCCTTTATTGGCCGTGGCGGGCGGT
Organism: uncultured candidatus Brocadiaceae bacterium; assembly: GCA_964534775.1. Taxonomy (GTDB): domain Bacteria; phylum Planctomycetota; class Brocadiia; order SM23-32; family SM23-32; genus CAZHPE01. The sequence continues at coordinate 3,624 of CAZHPE010000115.1, read as the reverse complement.
TGGATTCGAGCCTGACACCTCCATGCAACTGTGGATGATCTGCCTGACACTGGTCAACTGGGCCACCTTCTACCTGCTGCTGCGGATTCATTTCCGAACAGGTCTGCTGCCCTCGGCGATCGCGTCCGTCCTGTTTTCCGCCGGGAATAGCCGCCTCGCCCAGCTTGAGCACCAGCAGACGTTCTCGCACGTGTTCGTCGTCCTCGTGCTGTTCAGCGTTCTCTCTTTGTTTCGCCAGCACCGGGCAGAGGCCAGCGCCGCCGCGCGGGGCGGCGCGCTCCGTGTCTTGGCGCTATGTTCGCTCTCTTTCGGTGTTGTGGCCCAACTCTATGCCGGATTCTACAACGGGTTCTTCCTCGTGCTCGCACTGGCGACGGCTCTCCTTGTCGGGCTGGCGATTCCCGCGTTGCGCGGGCAGATTCTGGCAACGGCAAAGGCCTCGTGGAAACCCGCCTCGCTTTGTGCCGTGGCAGTCGCACTGATGCTTGCCCCTCTTGTGTGGCACTACTGGGCGGCGGCAAGGGGCGTGGGGCTCAGACCGCTCGAGGAGGTCGAGACCATGTTGCCCCGGGTGCAATCGTGGTTCTTCATGGGCAGTGGGAACCTGTGGTACGGCAAGCTCGCCGGGTGGAGCATCTTCCGCCGTCTGCCGATGCGCCACGAACACGCCATTGGGCTGGGACTCCTGAGCACCACTGTCGCCGTATCGGGGTTCGTGATGGGCCGCAAGAGACGTTCCTTGCAGCTGATCGCCGCCGTCACGATTCTGCTTGCCCTGCTGGCGACGCGATGGGGAACCCACGCAGGCACGCCGCTGAGCCTCTGGCTGCCGGTCTACAGGTTCATGCCCGCCGGCACGGCCATCAGGGCCGTCTCACGGATCGGCATACTGCTGCTTATCCCGGCAGGCATCGGCTTGGCGCACTTCGCCGATGCCGCCAGGACTGCTCGGTGGAGGACCCTAGCACTGATTGTCGCCGGCCTGTGCGTTGTCGAGCAAGTCCAGCTCGGTCCTTCATACGACAAGGCGCAAGCGCGCGGGCGCGTCCTGGCGATTGCACAGTCAGTCGATCCGCGCCTCGAAGCCTTCTACGTCGCCAGCGCCGCAGAGCTAGATGCGTTTGAGCTGACCCTGCTGCATCTGGACGCAATGTGGGCGGGGCTTCACAGGAATGCGGCGACGGTCAACGGGTTCTCGGGACACGTCCCACCCCACTTCGGTCATCTGTGGACCATGGATTTCAAGGACGACTCAGGCCCGGTGGGGGCGGCGGCGATTGCCCTTGAGGGCTGGAGCGCCCGTTTCGGCGTGAAGGGCAGCGACATCCAGCTGATAGTGTTGGGCGAAGAAGAAGACTGATCCGCACAACGTCTCCTGGCAGGCCTCGCCAGTGCTCCCAAGGCACATGTGCCACCATTTGTGAGCGTCGTACGCCATGGTTCCACAAAGACATACGGAAATGGAAGTGGGTCTGATGGTCCAGGCACCCCGAGGCGTAGTTGTAGCCGAAGGAGTTGCCTGCGGCGACGTTGAAGGGCATATTCAGGCACCGGGCGATCTCGTTCAGGATCTCCTTCTTGAACTCGGCGTACGTCGTGGCGGGCTGCGAGGGCTGCAGCTGGCTCATCTTCCAGCCGCCCGGCATGGTGAGCAGCATGTTCCGCTCGAGCTCAATCAGGTCCATCGGCTCCACGGCATCGGCCTCGCCGCTCGGAGGGGCGTCGGTATAGAGGATGCCGGCGAAGTCCGCCGCCGCCTCGGCCGCCCCCAGCACCGCCAGTGTGAATCGCCTGAGCTGCGCAAACAGCGGCAGGGCCGGCGTGATCTCAGGGACGCCGCGATGCTGCCCGGGCCGCTCCTGGCGGAAGATGTGGATCATGCTCGAGGCGGGGATCGTCGCGAACCGATCAGCGGGCGCCCACTCAGAGCCGCCGGGGTGGTTCTTCAGCACCCGGTAGGCCACTGGGTTCCCGCGTGAGTCCAGCCGGATACCGTCCACCTCCCGGTTGTCGCTGCGCAGCGTGAGGGGGCTCGTAACCTGGTCGGCCTCGATCAGGCGAATATCGAGCTTGACGGGGTGGTCCATGGCGCCGTTCGTGACAAGGACCCCGAAGGCCTCCCCGTCCTGGGCGCGGGCCATTCGCATGGTGCGGAGCTTCTCAGGCAACGACACCTCCTGCGCCCACAGGTCGAACTCCCGCTCCATCCGCCGGTTGATCCCATCATCCCCCGTCAGCATCTGGAGGCGCGGGCCCGTGCCCACCGTGTCGTTTGCCAGGGTGGTGACAATCCCCCGGGCGTACGAGTTGTTGGCGACCTCGTAGCGGGCACGGTTACGCAGGATCCGGCGCACCTCAGCGCTTGCAGCTGCGTCGGCGCTCAGGGCGTCGGCATTGGCCCAGTGGCGACGGTTGGCCGCCGTCTCGGGGTCCTCGAACTTCTCGATCTTGGCGTGCGCAATGATGATCACGGCCATGTCCCGCTCGACGCGGAGGGCGTCAAGGCCGGTCAACACCTCCCTCCACTGCGTAAGGGCATGTGTGTAGCCTTTGGCGTAGCCGCCGTCGGCCTTCTCGATGCTCTTTACGCCGTACTGGTCGCACACCTCGTCCCAGATCAGCCGTTCGAGCCAATCAGCCGAGTCGATAACAACTGTGCGGTAGTCGTGTTCCTCGCCGTAGAGTGCCGACAGAGCGGCGATAACATCGTCGTAGGACTCGGCCAGGGGGAAAGAGTGGCAGTCGATCTCAGAGAGCCCATCTTCGGTCTGGATGAAGATGGATGCTGTGCAGCACAATCTGGCCGGCCTCCGTACTCTCACGTTATGAAGAGTGTTTCGAATGCCACGTTGTGCGCGATCAGTTCGTGGGCGTCGGGGGCACCCGACCCGAAGAACCTCTTCACTGCGTCTAAGAACCCCATGTACCCCTCCTTGACTAACAGGTTGGCTGCCTTCTCGCTGTCAACAGCATCAGCGGGCTTATCACTTCCATATGACTCATACCCCCTGGACGCCCGGATGGCAAGCCCTGTCTCCCCAGGAAAGCTTGTACGGCCCTGACGGTGTGCAAGCGAGCGAAGCAGCGCCACGGATCAGCTTCCCAGACGACTCGGCCAGCGATCTTCGCCAGCCGGAGGTCGGACCTGCGGACGGCCTTCTGCATTGCGCTCAAGCTCAGGTAGAGCGCATTCTTGTCTATCTCCATGCTCGTCTCCTTCAGATCAGGCCCAAGACTATCAGCCAACTCGGGCACCCGTGTTCGCAGCGCCCGTCGGGTTCGGTCCAGCAACCATCGGTGGCCTCGCAGCCGCCCTCGGCCTCCCACTCCTCCAGTTGCTCCAGGCTCGGAGGATCATCGGCATTGTTTCTCGCGTGCATCGGCTTAGAACTCCTTCGGGAGCAACGTAGCTCACCATTGTTCTTCCCGTTCACGGTTAGTACTCCTCGGGCAGCAAGAAGGTCGTGGCACTTCTATCGGCTTCGGTAATCAGCCAGAGCTTGAAGCGGCCCTTTTCAACCGAATGGCGGGCGCTCTCGGGGACCTGCTCTCCCTGGCCAGAAAAGCCCCCAAGAACCCCGATTGGTCATAGGGTGCATCGCCACAACCACCCCTCTGAAACCA
>CAZHPE010000114.1:0-9666 GCA_964534775.1 uncultured candidatus Brocadiaceae bacterium | reverse complement strand
ACTGCGAACCGTCGGCAGAAAGGCCTGACCGACATTGGAAAATAGAGAATGTCGGTACGGACCGGCCTCTTGGACGCTTAGGGCGCGTGGGGGTCGAGCCACTCCGTCAGGGTCGCCTCGTCCCGGTAACCGCGCACCCGGTCCACCTCAAGCCCGCCCTCGAAAAGGATCAGCGTCGGGTAGGCCTTCAGGGCGTGCTGCTCCATCAATGAAGGGACGTTCTCCACGCCCATCTTCACGACCGTGATCCGCCCCGCATAGCGGTCCGCCAGAGAGTGAACGACCGGCTCGAGCTTCTTGCAGAAGTAGCAACCCGGTATGGTGAAGTCCACCAGCACCGGCCCCTCGGCCTGAAGAACCACGCTATCGAACTCATCCTTTGACTCCACGGTAATCAGGTGCTTGCTGGGGGTGTAGGCCGGCTCGCGCGGGCCGAGTCCGCTCGCGAGGGCTGCGCCCATCACACCGAGGAGGACGGCCGCTATGTAGGGGTTGCACAGAAACGCGCATGACCCGCCGCTGCGCGCGCCCGCCCAGCCGATGACGAACCCGACCGTCGCCCCGAGTAGCCCGCCGAATATGATCTTTTCCACGGCCCGGTTACCTCCGTAGAACATCCAACAGCACGACAGCCGCGGGCCGGATTCCCCGGCCAAGTTCACAGACTCCGCACCGGTCCATTATATCGGGTTGCGACGATACTGTGAAAGGAACCGTCGGCCCCCCGCATGCCGTTGCGCGGCGCCGCTGAGGCCGGGGGCGGGCCCGCGATGCGGTGCGCGTTGACACCCGGCGCGTCTGGCGGATAACATCGGAGCCGATGGGCGACAGTGGACAAGATCAAGTTGTGGAGGTGCAGGCACACGGGCTGCGGTGGCTGGCCACTGCGGATTTTGCCGATGCGCTGCCCGCGCTCGATGTCGATCGCACCCGCCGGCCGGAGGAGTTGGGCCGGGACGAACTCGTCAAGAGCAGCACCGTGCGCACCGTGGCGCGCCTGGCCCACCCCGCCCCGTCCGGTGACGAGTGCGTCTACGTCAAGTACTACAAGCCCAAATCGGCGGCTCGCCGGCTCTTATACCTCGTCCGCCCGACCCAGGCGGCGCAGGAATGGCGCATGGCGAGGGCCCTCCGCCAGGCGGGGATACAGACCTGTCGCGTCCTGGCCACTGTGCAGAGCCGATGCGGCCCCCTCCACCAGGGATCGTTCCTCGTTTCCGAGGAAATCCCGGGCACGATCAGGCTGTGGCAATACTTGGACTCCGAGGAGTGGTACGCGGGGGACGCGGAGCATAAGCGCGGCCTCATCGAGGAGCTTGCAGCCCTGATCGCGGCGCTGGTGCGGGCGCGGTTCCTGCACGGTGACTTCCACACGGGTAATCTTCTCATCAACCCCAGCCTGCCGGTTGGCCAAAGGCTGTTTGTGCTGGACCTGCACCGCATCCGTCGGGCCACGGTGAGGCGGAAGGGGCTGGTGAACATGCTGGTGTTTCTGGCGGACTCCACGCGGGCGCACAATGTAACGGCCATGGACCGGCTGCGGCTGCTCAGGGCAGTGCTGATGGAGTGCCGGTGGCCCGGCGAAAATTCATGCTCGGGGGCGGCCATACGCGGGTGGGTGCGCAGTATTGAGCGGGGCTGGCAGCGGCGCCACTCGCGCCGCATGCGCAGCCGCACGCGAAGGTGCCTGCTTTTCAGCAGTCAATTCACGCACGGGCGCTACGGCGACTACCGCATCTGGCGGCGGCGCGAGTTCACGCCGGAGCACGCCATGGAGGCCGTCTCGCTGCATGAGGAGGCGCTGAAAGGTGACCAAGACGCGGGCGAGGTGCGCAAGGCCGACCGCCGGAGCGCCATCACCATATGCCGACTCCGGGATAGGCAAGCGGTGTGCGTAAAGGCTTATCGGCACACGGGTTTAGCCGAGCGTTTCAAGGACTTTATGCGGCCGGGCGGCCGGGCGAAGGCGGCATGGGTGGCGCACCGTGGCCTCGCCGTGCGGGGGATTCCGACGGCCGACGCACTGGCCCTGCTGGAGGCGCGCGGGCCATTCCAGCGCGGGGCCGACTACCTGATCACGGAGGCGCTGCCGGCGGTGGGAGGCCTGGGTGAGCTGAGCGGCCGCCGGCGGCCGGCAACGCATGACCGCCTCCTGCCACTGCCGCCCGCCGAAGAGCGGGTCCTGATCGGCGCTGCCGTGGCCGCCCTGTTCCGCTCGCTGGCCGAGCAGATGGTTCGCCATCCCGACCTCAAGCCCGGCAACATAATGCTGGGCCGCCCCGGCGGCGAGGTTCGGCTTTGGCTCGTGGACCTGGACCGGGTTCGGTTCGACCACGTCTGGCAGGAAAGGGACTGGGTGCGCCACCTGGCTCAGTGCGATGCGGGCCTTGCCCGGCAAGTATCGGCGCTTGTCCGAATGCGGTGCCTGCGCGTTTGCGGGCGGGGCGCCTGGTCGTGGCGGGACCGGTTGAGGATTGCCAGGGCAGTGCGGGCCGCCTCGCTCCTACGCAGACCGGAGCGGCTCGAATCCGGCGCCGCCGCAAAGCCATAACACATGCAGGCGCCACATGTTACGCTCGCCGAGGCGCTCCTTTAGTCCGGTTGACATCGGCCCCGGCATCGCGTATAATATGCGGGTTGAACCGGTTTGAAAATGGAACTTGGTTACTTGCGCTCAGGGATTACGAGGGGAGCAGCCTCGCCGGCCATGGTGGACTTTCTTCCCACGGTGATGCGGGAACCTCACGCCTGCCCACACTGCCTCGCTCGCGCGCCAAGAATAACCTGCAGCACGGGGATGCTCCGCGATGCCGGAACATTCCGGGGGATTCGATGATGGTAGAGAACCTGCTGGTTTTGGGTCTTCAATGGGGGGACGAGGGTAAGGGCCAGATTATCGACGCCCTCTCGGACCGCTACGAAATCATAATCCGCTTTCAAGGCGGCGCTAACGCCGGCCACACGGTGCGCGTCGGGGACGAGAAGTTCGTCCTTCACCTCATCCCCAGCGGCATCCTCAGGCCGGGAAAGCTCTGCATAATCGGCAACGGTCTGGTGGTGGACCCGGAGTGCCTGTTGGATGAGATAGACGCGTTGCGGGAACGCGGGATCGACGTTGGCCCGCAGAACCTCGCCGTCAGCGACCGGGCGCACGTGGTGCTGCCCCATCACAAGATAATCGACAAGCTCCAGGACGCCGCCCTGGGGGAACGCAAGATCGGCACGACAGGGCGCGGCATCGGCCCGTGCTACGCCGACAAGGCGGCCCGACGCGGGCTGCGGCTCGTAGAAATGATGCGCCCGCAGACGCTGCGGCGCAGGCTCGAACAATTGGCGGCCGTCAAGGGCCGCGAGCTCACGGAACTCTACGGCGCCGATCCCATCAAGGTGGACGAACTCTACGCTGAGTGCAGCGCCCACGCGGAGCGGCTGTGGCCCTTCGTGTGCGACACGCTCCCACTCGTCAGCGAAGCGTTGCGGGACGGCAAACCCATCCTGCTCGAGGGCGCGCAGGGCACGATGCTCGACGTGAACTTCGGCACCTACCCCTACGTGACCAGCAGCAACGTGACCGCCGGCGGCGCGGCCGTCGGCACGGGCATACCGCCCTCGCGCATCGACCGCGTGCTGGGGGTGGTGAAGGCCTATTGCAGCCGCGTCGGCGACGGCCCCTTCCCCACCGAGCAGGACAACGAGATCGGACAACTCCTGCGCAAACGAGGCCGCGAGTACGGTTCCACGACGGGCCGTCCCAGGCGCTGCGGGTGGCTCGACGGGGTGGCGCTGCGTCACGCCGTCGCCGTCAACGGCGCGGACGGGATCGCCCTGATCGGGATGGGCGTGCTCAGCACTTTTGAGAAGCTCAAGATATGTGTGGCTTATCGGGTGAACGGCCGGCAGGTCAGCAGCCTGCCGTCTGACGGCGAGGACCTGGCGCAGGCCGAGCCGGTCTACGAGGAATTCGAGGGATGGCAAACGGATCTCTCCGGGGCCAAGACCATCGACCAGCTCCCGCACGCGGCGGGTGAGTTCATAAAGGCTTTGGAACGCACCGCCGGAGTGCCCGTGGAGATGGCCTCGGTCGGTTGGGAGCGGCGACAGATCGCGGGGCGCACCGGCAATGGGTGAGGAGCCGCACGAAGTGCCCAAGGACCTGCCCAGGCACGTTGCAGTCGTGATGGACGGCAACGGCCGGTGGGCGCGCCGGCGTGGCCTGCCACGCATTGAGGGCCATAAGATCGGCGCCGAGAGCGCCCGCGTAATTTCCGAATGCTGTGCCGAGTGGAGCATCCCGTACCTTACGCTCTATGCCTTCAGCACGGAGAACTGGGCGCGCCCGCAGGCGGAAGTGGCCTTCCTGATGCGCGAGCTGCTGCGCTTCCTCAAGGAGCAGCGCAGCGAACTGGTCGAGAAGGACATCCGCCTCAAGGGCATCGGACGCACACAGGGGCTACCGGCTGGGGTGCAGGAAGAACTCGCCAGGGCCGAGGAGGCCACGCGCAACGGCTCGCGCCTGACGCTTCAGTTGGCCATCAACTACGGGGGGCGCGCCGAGCTGGTGGACGCTTGCAAGGCGCTGGCCCGCAGGGTGCAGCGGGAAGGGCTATCGGTCGATAACATAGATGAGCAGGCGCTCTCACAGGAGCTCTACACGGCCGGGGTCCCCGATCCCGACCTTGTAATCCGAACCGCGGGCGAGCTGCGGGTGAGCAATTTCATGCTCTGGCAGATATCCTACGCGGAACTCTACGTAGCCGACGTGCTATGGCCGGACTTCCGGCGCGAGGAGTTGCTGGAGGCCCTGCGCTCGTACGCAGGACGCCGGCGTCGGTTCGGCCGCGTCGACGAACCTGCGCCGGCGGAAGGCCCCTCGGCCCGCGATCCGGCCGCCTGAGCGAATCCCTCCCGGAAGTGATCCGGCAATGGAAGAATCCACGAGCATCCGCCAGGAAGATGGCCAGCCTCCACCGGGCAGCGCCGCCGGCGCGGGCGCAGCTGCGTCCGGCACCTCGGTGCCCGGCACCCCTGTCGCCTTGCTGAAGCGCGCGCTTTTGAGCGGGTCCTGCCTCGTGGTGCTTGCCGGTATCCTGTGGCGCGATTGCCACTGGCCGCACGGTTTCGCCCTCGCGGGCCTCGGAGCGTTGATGGTCGGCGGAGGCACGTGGGAATACTGCCGAATGGCCAGACGGCTGGGGATCGAGGTATCACCCCTGCTGCTCGTGGTGGCAGGCGTCGCCCTGTTCCTGGGCATGTGGGCGGGCTGGGCTTTCGGCGGCGAGGCCGAATGTCCACCTTGGCTGCGCGATCCCGGCATGACGGCGGCGGTCCTTATAGGCATCACGGGGCTGGGCGTGCTGGCCGGGCGGGCGGCTGCGGGCCGCATCGAGGGCACCCTCCAGGCGGCCGGAGCGAGCGCGCTAGGCCTGGCCTACGTGGCCCTGCCCCTAGCCTTTATCATGGCCCTGCGCGAAGCCGGTGGGCTGCTGAGCCCCATGAGCGTTATCACCACGGTGGCGGTGTGCAAAGCGACCGACACGGGCGGGTTTTTCTGCGGAAGGCTCGTGGGCGGGCCGCGCCTCTCGCCCAACGTCAGCCCCAACAAGACCCTCTCCGGCGCCCTCGGCGGGATGGCCCTGGCGACTGCCATCTCGGTTGGTCTCGCCGCCATCGGAGTGAGCGGCCTGAGCATCCCGTTGGCCGTGCTCTACGGCCTGCTGATGGCCCCGGCATCCATCCTGGGGGACCTGGCAGAATCCGCGCTCAAGCGCCAGGCCGATGTAAAGGACTCGAGCTGTCTGCTATCGGATCAGGGAGGCGTCCTAGACATGATCGACAGTCTTCTGCTCACAGCGCCTCTCAGCTACCTTTTCTTCTCGGTTGCGGGTTGACATGGAAGGGAGCCGCCAGAAGTGGAGCGCGCCGCAGCGAAGCCCACGCACAGGGTCCTCACGTTCGACAGCGAGGAGGCAGTGATCCGCGTGCTCGGGCCCAAGGACAACTTCCTGCGGCAGGTGCGCGCGGCGTTCGAGGTGCGCATGGTGGCTCGCGGCCGACACCTGAGCATCGAGGGGCCGGACGAGCCGGTGGAGGGTTGCGAGAGGGTGCTGAGGGCCATGCAGGAACGGATCAAGGCGGATGAGCCCTTGGACGCGGAGGCCGTGGACGAGTTGATCCGGGACGAGAAGCAAGGCTTCGGAGCCGGGGCCGCCGGCACCGACGCGCCGGAGCATCTGGAGGCATTCCTGTCCGGACGGATCGCACGACCCAAGACGCAGGGGCAGGCCGAATACATCCGGGCCATTATCGACAATGACATCGTTTTCTGCATCGGCCCGGCCGGCACCGGCAAGACCTACCTGGCCGTGGCGGTTGCCCTGCATTACCTGCAGCGGGGCGAGCTGCGGCGCATCGTGCTGTGCCGTCCGGCGGTGGAAGTGGGCGAGCACCTGGGTTTCCTTCCCGGCGATATCCGCGCGAAGGTCAGCCCCTATCTGCGCCCGCTCCACGACGCGCTGCACCACCTGATGGACCCCTCCCAGGTCCGCAAGTGCCTGGAGAATGACGTGATCGAGATTCTGCCCCTGGCATTTGTGCGGGGCCGCACGCTCGACCGGGCGTTCATCATCCTCGACGAGGCCCAGAACTGCACCATCGACCAGATGAAGACTTTCCTGACGCGCCTGGGCGTGACGGCGAAACTTGTCGTCACCGGGGACATCACCCAGGTGGACCTGCCGCCGGAGAGGCAGAGCGGCCTTGTGGACGTGCAGGGCCGGCTGGGCGATATCTGCGGCATCCGGTTCGTGAGGCTTGGGATCCAGGACATCGTGCGTCACCGGCTCGTGCGCGACATCGTGAACGCCTATCAGAAGGGATCCGCCGGACAGGCCGAACCGCCGACGGAAAGGACGAGCGATGCGTAACGGCAAGAAGGGACGCAACCGCACGGGCGCTCGCAGGCCGCCGGGGTCCGTTCCGGCCTGGCGTAAGAACCTGGGAAGGCTCGTCCTGCTGGCCGTCCCGCTGGCGGCCGCCTATCTGATCCTGATCGCCGGCGAATCGCCGCTGCCAGTGAAGCGAGGGGAGCTAGCCCCTCGCGACTTCCGGGCGAGGGTGGACTTCACAGTCACGGATCAGGATGCGACTCAGCAGGCGCGACAACTCGCGCGTGAGCGCGCGACGCTCACACTCAGGGAGACGTGGGAACGGTTCGAGGCATCCCGCAGCCTCTTCCTAACCAGCATTGAGGCCGGCGACGACCAGTCCCTGCTGGACGCCCTGCCGGACGAGCAACAACGCGAAGAGGCAAGGACTGAGGTGCTGCCGATCCTGAACGCCCGTCGCGCGGCCTTCTCCAAGGTATTGCGGGCGCTCGACGGGCCCCTGCTCGTGGGCCTGGATGACTGGGAAAAGAACGCGCCCTCCGACCCGCAGAGTATCGTCTTTCACACGAAAACCGCCACTCGCGAGCTCGGGCAGACCGATCTGATGTTCCTGAGCAAGGAATTACCGTGGGAGGATGAGAAAGGGCAGGCGTTCCGGCGACTCCTCGGCGAGGCGCTGGACGGCCTCGCGGGGGCGGAGCAGCTTGCGGTCTGCCAACTGCTGGCCCACGTGCTCGAGCCAAGTGTGATGGTGGACGTCGAACAGACGCGCCGTGACGCCGATGAGGCCGCCGAGCTTATCAAGCCGGTCATGAACCCCATATCCCAGGGCGATCTCATTCTGGCGACCGTCACGAAGACGACTGACCGGCACCTGGTGCAGCTCGACCGTGAGCGCAAGGGATTCCGACGCAGCTTGGCCGGGAGGATTGTTACCGGCCAGCACCACGTCGGCCTCGCCATAGTGCTTCTGGCGCTGGCCGGCGCAGGCGGGGCCTACATCGCCCGCTACCGCACGGAGCTGGTCAAGAACCGGACGCAGGCCATGGCCTTTGGGATAGTCACGCTGGCCCTGCTCGCGCTCACGCGGCTTTTCTACGTGCTCGACGTCCCGCCGCTGCTTGTGCCCCTGCCAATGCTTATCATGGTGCTGTGCCTGGTCTACGACCAGCGTTTCGGCTTCGAAATGGCGGCGCTTTACGGCCTGCTTGTGGGCGTCGTGCAGGGAATGGAGGGCGGGACGCTCGGCGTGCTCCTGCTAGGGGCGATGTTCACGGCCTTCCTGACCGGCCGGGTTCGCACCAGGAGCACCCTGATCCGCGCGGGTGCGCTGATCGGGTGCGTGCTATGGGCTGCAACGTGGGGCCTGGGCCTGCTGAGCACCGAGACCGAAGTGCTGCATGGTGGCAGGCTGTGGGAGTCGGATCTGTTCTGGCCGAGCCTGTACGCCCTGGGCAACGGGGTTCTCAGCGGGTTCCTGATCAGCGGCCTGCTGCCGGCCATCGAGCAGCTCTTCGGCGTCACGACCGACATTCGGTTGCTAGAGTGGAGCGACCCGAACCAGCCGCTCCTGCAGCGCCTGCTGGTGGAGGCCCCCGGCACATACCATCACAGCATGGTAGTCGGCACGCTGGCCGCCGACGCTGCAGAGGCCGCCGGCGCCAACCCCCTGCTGGCACGGGTGAGCGCATACTTCCACGACATCGGAAAGCTGAAGAAGCCCGAATACTTCGTGGAAAACCTCCCTGACAAGGCCGCCAACCCGCACAACGAGCTCAACCCCACCATGAGCAGTCTCATCATCACCACCCATCCCCGTGACGGCGCCGACCTGGCGGAGCAGTACGGCGTGCCGCACGAGGTATGCGATGTGATCCTGCAATCGCACGGCTCGACCATGATCAAGTACTTCTGGAACAGGGCGAAGGAGCGGGGCAACGAGGAGGACGTGCCGGAGGAGGCCACATACCGATACCGCCTGCCCAAGCCCGGCAGCAAGGAGGCCGCGTGCGTGATGCTTGCTGACGCCGCGGAGGGCAGTGCGCGCTCGCTTTCATCTCCGTCCCCGGCCAAACTGGGCGGCCTCGTTCACGAGATCGTACTCGACCGGCTGCACGACGGCCAGTTCGACGAGTCCGGCCTGTCCATTACCGATCTGGCGCGCATCGAGCAGACCCTCACGCGCGCCCTCAGCGCCGTCTACCACAGCCGCATCCCCTACCCCGGCCAGGAGGAGGAAGAAGAGGCGGCTGCCGAAGACGCGCCGCAACCGGCGGGGGCGGAAGGCGCAGAGAAGCGGGAGCCGAGTGAAGAAGCACCTGATAGCAGTGACTGATCGGCAGAGTTGCCTGCCGGTGGATAAAGTCGCCCTGAAGACCCTGCTCGAGGGGCTCCTGGCCGAGGCAGTCGCCGGCGCGGAACTGAGCGTGGTGGTGGTCGACGATGAGGAGATGACCGCGCTGAACGAACGGTTCCTGGGCCGCCGCGGCACCACGGACGTGATCGCCTTCCCGTACGAAGATGACGCGGACTGCATGGAGGGCGAGGTGATCATCAACGCCCAGGAGGCCGTGCGCCAGGCAGCCGAGCGCACGCACAGCGCCGAGGACGAACTGCTGCTCTACGCCGTGCACGGCACACTGCACCTGATCGGTTACGACGATAGCCGGGCCCCCGCCCGCAGGGCAATGCACAAGCGCGCGCTGGAGGTGCTCGCCGGCGCGGGACGCGTTCTGGGATCCTGAGCGTTTTTGGAGGAACAGGTCTTGTTATCCGGCATTCT
>CAZHPE010000113.1:0-9736 GCA_964534775.1 uncultured candidatus Brocadiaceae bacterium | reverse complement strand
GACGCAGCTTCACCACTACCTGCTCTGCACTACGTGCGCTCTTCCACCTGAGAATTCCTCCTGCCTCTACAGACCTCCGGATTCTCTCACAACTACTGGATCAATTCTCGGGGAAGGGGTCAATGCCGGGCGGAAGCGCTCCAAATGCTTGGGGCCACAGCATCGGTATTGCGGCCGGCGCGGGCGAGACGCCCGCTCTACCCGATGCGTCGTTGGGTATCGTTGACCTGGCCGCAGCAAATGCGTAGGATGCCAGCTGGCGTCTCAAGCGAGGCTGAGGAATCTGGACGTGGCCTTCCAGTGCGAAGAAAGGACCGACATGCTTGACCACAATCCGATGGATGAGTGCACGAGAGGCGAGCGTTACGAGGCCGACGTGCCCGATACTCTGGACCTGGCAGATCGCATGGACCTGGCGATCAACGCGCTTACGAACGTGTGGTATCCGGAGGAGAAATGGGCCCTCGGATTCTTCGTGTCGCTCTCGCGCCGCCCGGCCGAGCTCTACGTGAGCCACGTCACCGACGCCTACCTGAACATCCCGCCCAAGTTCCTGGAGGCCCTCGCCCTCTGCCGCCTCGGGTCCGGCAGCACGAAGAATCTGGACGTCGACAAGGCGGTGCTGGAGGTCCAGTTGGGCCTTCTCGGCGAGGACGGTCTGACCTACTGTCCGACCGGCACGTTGAAAGAGTTCACCGAGCCGCGCCCCTTCGCGGAGGTATGGGGTGAGGGCCGGATGCTGCTGGCCCTCTCTATGCTGATGCAGGTGGACGACGATCCGCGCTGGGTCGAGATCGGCAGGCGCAAGGTCGACCGCATGCTCGCGCTCACCAGCGAGAGGGAGGGGTTCCGGTTCCTGTGGAAGGGCCGCTACCGGCCGGGCGAGAGCGTCCCGGCGGACGCCGATGAGCCGTCCGGCGCGATAGAAGGTGGCGGCCTGGCGGACCGCGTGCCGGACGGTGTCCACAGTACAATATACTCGATCGCTGCGCTGGGCCACGGCTCGGCGATGTTCTACCGCGTGACGGGTTACGAGCCAGCGCTGGAGCTATCGAGGGGCCTGGCGCGGTGGGGGATGGCGCGGGTGTTCAAGAACGAAGACGGCCGCTGGGATTTCTGGCACTTCCACACCAGCACCGCCGCCCTGCTGGCGATCTTCGAGTACGGCTACGCGGCCGGCGACCGCGAGGCGCTGGAGCGCGTGGACGCCTGCTACCGGTGGGCGCGCGAGATAGGCGACCCGCTGATCGGCTACTACACCGAGGTGATGCCGGGCGAGCGGGGGTTTCAGAAGTTCTTCAATCCCAAGACCTGGCACGGCTCCACCGTCGAGCTATGCGAGGTGGCCGACATGGTAGCCCTGGCCCTTTACCTCACGAAAGCCGGCATGGGCGATTACTGGGACGACGCTGACCGATGGATGCGCAACGTGTACGCCCAGGGGCAGCTGCTCGAGGCCGATTTCCTCGACCGCCTCCCCGACGACCTCTTCATCGGCGAGCCCGGCGGTTACCCCCATACCGACACGCGCGACGTTGCCGCGCGCTCCGTCGGCTCGTTCTTCGGCTGCGTGCGTCCCGAGTCGGGCCTGCACATCATCCCGACGGACGACGGCCCCAAGATGCGCCCGAATGCCATCATGCACTGCTGCACCGCGAACGGTGCGCGCACGCTGTACTATGTCTGGGACAGCATTGTGGAGCGCGTGGGCGCGGAGGTGCGCGTGAACCTGCTCTTGAACCGCGCATCGCCCTGGCTGGACGTCGACAGCTACCTGCCCGCCGAAGGAAAGGTGGTCCTCCGCATCAAGACCGCCGAGCAAATTGCGGTCCGGATGCCGGAGTGGTGCAGACCGCGGGACGTGCAGGTGAGCGTCGGGGGCGAGACGCGCGCGCCGGTGGTGGAAGGAAAGCTCGTGAGGCTGCACTGGCTTCGGCCCGGCGATTGCGTCACCTTGGAATTTCCGATGCCCGAGCGCGTTATCCATCGCATGATCGTGCAGAAGCCTTACAAACTGGTTCTGCGTGGCTCGAACGTCGTCTCCATCGACCCGAAGGGCGTCGCCTATCCGTTCTACGCGGACCAGCCGACCGGCAAGACCGTCAGGAAGACGCGCTTCGTCCCCGAAGTGAATGGGATCACCTGGTAGCGGGTTTGCGCGCCACTCAGGGCGCGCGCGCTCCTTGTTGCGCCGCCCATGGATGCGGCCGGCATTGCGGGATCCCCCGGCAAGTTGTAGGATAGCGTCGGCATTTTGTGACGGACGCGCCATGTGATGATCGAGGGGAACTATGAGCGACATATTGCCCGGCGACCTCTACGAGTGGTGCAGGATCCCGTGGAGCGCGCTGGAGGAGCATGGGGACCGCAAGGTGCCGCTCCGCCTGTGCCGGGACTCAGCCGAGATGGGCGCCATCATGGCGCGGGAACTGATCGATCAGATCAGGGTCAGCGATGCAGAGGGCAGGACCTTGCGGGCCATCATCCCGTGCGGCCCGAGCTGCTGGTACAAGCCGTTCACTGACCTGGTGTGCTCGGAGGGGGTCAGTCTCAGGCGCTTTGAAGTATTCCACATGGACGAGTGCCTGGACTGGCAGGGCCGGGAGCTGCTCCTGAATCACCCCTACAATTTCCGCGGCTTCATGGAACGTCATTTCTACGACCCCGTTGACCCGGAGCTTGCCGTGCCCGTGGAGAACCGGGTCTGGGTGACGGCGGACAGCATTCGGGAGGTGGAAGAGAGGATTTGGTCCGCTCCGATCGATCTGACCTACGGCGGATGGGGCCAGGACGGCCACATCGCCTACAACCAGGCCCGCCGCCATCCCTACAGCCATGTCACGCTCGACGACGTGCGCAGCTCGACCGTCCGGGTGCAGGAGAACAACCTCGACACGATCATCGCCCTCGCGCAGCGCACCTTCGGCGGCGCCTACCAGTTCGTCCCCCCCATGTCCGTAACGCTCGGGGTGAAGGAATGCCTGGCGGCCGGGAAGGTCCGCCTTTTCAGTGACACGGGGGTCTGGAAGCAGACCGCTCTGCGCGTGGCCTTGTTCGGGCCGATGACGCCCGAGTATCCAATCACGCTCCTGCAGGAGCATCCCGACGCCCTGCTGACGGCGACGATAGAAACTGCCCGCCACCCCGTTTCCGAACATCCCGAGTGGGACCTGGGGCTCTAAAGCGGAGAGTTGCCTCATGGCATCCCTGCGCATTGACCCGTCGAGGCAGCGTTACCGCGCACTGATAGGCACGGGCGGCATCGGCGCGGGGGACTTTTTCGCCCTGAGCGGCGACCATACCCTCGGGCGAGAAGAGAGCCGCGCCGGGCGTTTCCTGGACCGCAACGACTACTGCAAGCTCCACATCATCACCCACTACGTGCAGGCCCTGATGGGCGAGGGGTTCACGACGCTCCCCATCGGCAAGGTGGGCGGCGATGAGACGGGGCGGCGCCTGGCGGAGGAAATGGCCGCGGCGGGACTGGACCTGCGCCACGTGCACGTGGAAGAAGGGGAGCAGACGCTGTACTCGTTCTGTTTCATCTACCCCGACGGGAACGGCGGAAATCTGACCGTGGACGATTCTGCGTCGGCGAAGGTGACCCCCGCGCTGGTTGCAGGGGCGGAGGGAGACTTCGCACTTTTCGCAGGCGCCGGCATAGCGCTGGCCGTGCCCGAGGTGCCGTTCGATGCCCGCGTGGCCCTGCTCGAGATGGGGGCGCGGCACGGGTTCCTCCGAGCGGCGTCTTTCACCTCGGAAGAGATGACGCGCGTGCGCGCCGAGAACGCACTTGAGAACGTGGACCTACTGGCCGTCAACTTCGAGGAGGCCGCTGCGGCGGCGGGCGTGAGCGCCGAGGGGCAGCCAGCGGACGTGGTGGAAGCGGCTGTCGAGGTGCTCGGGACCGTTCAGCCTTCAATGCACATGTCGGTCACGGCCGGCACCCATGGAAGCTGGGTACGGGACGGCGGCGGCCTGCTCCACACGCCGGCCGTGCGGGTCGAGGCCGAGAGCACGGCCGGGGCGGGCGACGCGCATCTGTCCGGAATCCTCAGCGGTCTCGCCGCCGGGCTGCCGTTGCATGAAGCCCACGAGCTGGGGGTGCTCACCGCTGCGCTTGCAGTCACCAGCCTGCACACGATCAACAAGGCTATAGACAGGGAATCTCTCAGGGCTTTCGCCGATGCGGTGCGGGCGCCGCTGTGCGCGCGCGTCCGGGAACTGTTAGAGGACTGACAGGGCTGCATCCTGCGGCCGGCCCCCCCGAATGAGGACCGAAGCTCATGAGTTTCGATACGCTTAGAGAACATGTCTGCCAGGCCAACATCGACCTGGTGGCGGCGGACCTTGTGACACTGACCTGGGGCAACGCCAGCGGCGTGGACCGCGAGGCGGGCGTGATAGTTATCAAGCCCAGCGGAGTGGACTACGATCGCCTGCGGCCCGACGATCTGGTCGTTGTCGCCCTTGATACCGGCGAGGTTGTGGAGGGTGAGTTGCGTCCGTCTTCGGATACCCCGACGCATCTCGTCCTGTATCGGGAGTTCCCATTAGTCGGCGGCCTCGTGCATACGCACTCTGCGCACGCGACCGGTTGGGCGCAGGCCGGCCGCGAGATCCCATGCCAGGGCACCACGCACGCCGACCTCTTCTTCGGACCGGTGCCGATCACACGCGAGCTCACGTCACTGGAGATCGAGCGCGACTACGAGGCCAACACGGGAAGGGCCATTGTCGAGCGTTTTGTGCAGGGGCGCCTCGACCCACGCCAGGTGCCCGGCGTGCTGGTGCCCTATCACGGCCCGTTCGCCTGGGGGACCGGCCCCGCCGACGCAGTGGAGAACGCCATCATCCTCGAACAGGTCGCCAGGATGGCGCTCTATACGGCCATGCTGAACCCGGGGCTGGGCGAGATACCGGAGGCGCTCCTTAACAAGCATTTCCTACGCAAGCACGGGTCTGGGGCTTACTACGGCCAGGAGGGGTGAGTCGCCGCGATGGGCTGACAGCCACCATGCCCCGCCGCACGAGCGATCGGCTATTGAGCTTCGGGAAAGTAACCTAAAGATCCAGCGGATAGCCGGAGCGTCTCGCCCCGGGGCTGGCCTCCTGTTGTGGGTGTGCCACGGAGCAAGCCATGAGGCTTGCTCCGTGCGTTCCGCAGCGCCCTTGGCCAAGGGCAAGGCTGCCTTCCCCATGGCCCGCCCGATCGTTAAGACCCGACCGAGACGGCCGGGCTACCCAGACCATCTTCCTTTAGTTTTCCAAATACCACCAAGGCCCTATTGCAGGACCCCATCCTGGCTTGAGCGGTTCTGTGACGGCTTGTTCCGGCAAAAAACGGCAGGGCCGGCCCCATGCGCTGCAGGCCCGACCCCGCACAATCTGCCGACCGTGTGCCCTGCAGCTACTCCTCCTTGATGGCCTCCGCCGGACACTCACCGATGCACGTGCCGCATTCGGTGCAATCGTCCTGATTGATCACGGCCTTCTCGTCGACCATCGATATGGCTTCCAAGGGACATGCCTCGATGCATGTCTCACAGCCGGTGCACTCATCTTTGTTCACATTGACCATCGCAAGACCTCCCTCTGAAATGAAGAACGGTTGTAACGAGAGAACCCCGGGGCGCTCGGACCCGCAGGATCAACGATAAGGGACATCAGCCGAACGGTCAAGCGCACGGACGGGGCAGGCTTCGAAAACCTCCCGTGCCGTGTTCGGCTCCTATACGGCCTGATCGAACTCGGCCCTGTATCGGGCGACGCCCGAGACGCCGGACATGGACGTTTCGTCGAGAATCAGCACCATGAAGGCGTCATCGGGAACGCCCTCCCATTGACAGGTGAAACCGCGCTTTGAGGCGGGCATAAAACCAAAGCGAGGGTAGTACTCAGGATGTCCGAGAACGATGATGAACGGGCAGCGGGCCTTCTTCAAGGTGGCGATGCCGACCCGCACGAGACGCGACCCAATGCCCTGACGCTGAAACCGTGGGAGCACTGGCATGGGCGCCAGGCCCATGCCAGTGACCTTCTTCGCGTCCTACCGGATGGTGGCCGGCGTGAAGAGGATGTGACCGACAACCTGCTCGTCGACCGTCGCGACCAGGGAAACGTGGTCGGCGCATCCCTCGCGCAACGCATCGACGATGTCGGCCTCGCCCGGCTGGCCGAAAGCATCCTCATTGACCGTGCGGACAGCAGCCGCGTCGTTGAGCTTTTCCAGGCGGTTGTCATCAGCGCCTTTCTCTGAGCCGAACGTGACGCCTCCGCGGCGCGGCCTTCGGCATCGGCTGCGATGTTCATTGGCCTAACGCCTCATGAATCCCATGCGCTACCCCGACTGTCGATTGTCCGGTTCTTGCATGAGACCTCCCTCGCAAGCGGCGGACCCGCCCAGCTACTCCGCCGCTTGCGAGGCGGCCTGTCCGGTCTCGACAGCCTCGGGGGGAGGGCCCTCGACTACGAAGCAGTTCATGGGGCATACGTCCACCGCGACCGAGAAGTCGCCGCCGGCCTTCTCGTAGTCCAGCACCGGCAGGCCCTTCTCGATGACTATGGCGCCGTTGGGGTCCTTCTTGGCGCACAGTCCGCACGTTATGCAGCCCACGCTGCAGATCGACTTGACAGTCTTGCCGCCCTCGCGCGAGGAGCAGCCCAGGTACATCGCGTAAACCTCATCGAGCGGGCTGATCAGCGCGCGTGGGCACGCATCGACGCATATCCCGCAGGCCGTGCACCTGTCGGAGTCGACAACCGGCAGGCGTTCCTCATCCATCGTAATGGCACCGAATGGACAGGCCCCAGCGCAGTTGCCAAACCCCAGGCAGCCGTAGAGGCACGCCTTCGGCCCGCCTCCGGTCAGGTGCGCAGCGCTGCAGTCCGCTTCGCCGTAGTAGTCGGCCCTCTGCGCGCAGCGGCTGACGCCGCCCTGGCAGTGGACGATGTGCCGCAGTTTCGCCGCCTGCACGGCCTCCACGCCCATGATGACGGCCAGGGCATCGGCCGTTTCCTGCCCGCCGGGCCGGCACAAACTAATTTCCTCGCTCGCGGCGACGGCCTTGGCATAGTCGCGGCAGCTCCTGTAGCCGCAGGCGCCGCAGTTGATATTCGGCAAAGCGTCCAGTACCTCCTCGACGAGGGCGTCCGCGCCCTTGGAGAGCACTTTGGATGCCACCGCGAGGCATGCTCCGAAGAGCACCCCGAGCAGGACCATCGCACCCGTTGCTATGAACACAAGTTCATGTGACAAGGTCTTTTACCGGTATGGAACGAGCATTTTCGCAAGACGGCCCGGGGATGCGTTTCGAGCGCCGTTTTCCCGGGGGCCTGAAACGATCCGGCCCTCCTTCGATTATCGGATAGGGGGCGCTGGAAAGCAAGGGGAAATGGCCCCCGGACGGCCTGCGCTTTCGCAAGGTCACCAAGGCCGTCAGGCATGGTCTTTGGGGGGCCACAGATGCGCCAGTCCCCCGCGTTGAACGCGCCACCGCCAGGCGCTCACCGTCCCACCGCCAGACGATGGGCGAGCATCTCGCAACCCTCCCCCAGGGCAAGAAGCTTCTCGCTCGTCCGGCCGAAACGATATGGCACGCGGTGGTATGTCACGACGTCGTCTTGGAGCGTCACGTAGCACGCCCGGTTGTCCATGTCCCGCGGCTGACCCACCGAGCCGATGTTGACGATCATCTTCTTCTCGCCCAGCTCGAACCTCGCGCCGGACTTGCCCGGGGTGATCAGCTCCACGTCCTCGGTGATGAGACACGGTATATGGGTGTGGCCCACGAAACAGAAGCGCTCTGTGATGGCCAGTATTTCGAGGAGCTTGCCGCGGTCGTAATGCACGTCTGCGGGCAGTATGTATTCGGTCAGTTCCGAGCGCGGCGACGCATGCACCATCAGGTAGCCGTCGTGGGTATGCCTGAGGGGGAGGTTGACTATGTATTGCCAGCGCTCCCGCTCGGCGTCCGTGGCCTCCTCGCCCACCAGCATCCACTCCTTGGTCCGGTAGATCATGCGCGAGGCCGTGGAATTGAAGCCCACCGGCGAGTGCACCACCGCCCAGTCGTGGTTGCCCATCAGGCAGACGCTGCAGTTCTTGCGGATCAGGTCCACGCAGTCGTTGGGATCGGGCCCGTAGCCCACAATGTCGCCCAGGCACCAGATCTCATCCACTCCCTGCCCGCTGATGGTACGCAGCACGGCCTCAAGGGCTTCTTTGTTGGCGTGGATGTCCGATATGATCGCTCGCATCGCCACATTCTGTTCAGGAAGCGCCATGAGCCCGCAGACTTCATGAGCATAACGGCCTCGGGCGGCGCGGGTCAAGCCCCCGCACGCATCACGCCCGCCAGCATTCCGCAGGTCAGTGCCGCCCGGGGCGGGGCGCGGCGACAGGATTTGCTTTGCTCGGGCCTCTCAGATAACATGGTCATGTCGCCTGCCTCAGCGCGGGTGGCAGGCAGCGGCCCCTTCCGCGGAGAGTCAGGGCGGATGAGCAGACTCCAAAGATACGTCCTCTGGGAAGTCATCAAGGCGTTCGTACCCGCCTTCGCCGTGCTCACGATCATCATGACGCTCACGTTCTGCGTTCAACTGCTGAACGAAGGCCTGGACGTCGTGCGCCTGCGGGGATTGCCCCAGCACATCATCACCTACGCCGTCCCCATGGTCCTTCCCACGGCCTTTCTGACGGGCGTAATAATGGCCTTCGGCCGGTTGACGGCCGATACCGAGATAATGGCCATCCGCGTGAGCGGCGTGCATCTGGCACATGTCATCGTGCCGGTACTATGCTTCGCCGCGCTGTTGAGTGTCGTGGCTGCCTACTTCCAGTTTCAACTGGTGCCGATGGCGCGGATGAGAAGGGAAGAGCTCAAGGACGAAGCGATGAGGCAGATCATCCTCGACAACGTCGTCTTGGCCGCCCAGCGCCAGTTCTCTTTTCCCAAGTCCTCACTGTACGTCCAGTACGACGACTTCCGCGACGGGACGATGTATGGCATCCTGATTTTGGGAACCGATCATAGAGTCCCCAAGACTATCATTACGGCACGCACCGGCCAGCTCAAGCCCAGCCCGAAGGGCAGCGGACGTATCCAGATCAAGCTGGAGGATTGCCTGTTCATGCAGCTGTGGTCAGAGGGTGTTCTCGGCCGAGAGCCCACCACGGCGCCCTCAATGGTCATGCACGCCATAGTCGGCCGCGACGCGGCCGAGATCACCCGCAAGGTCAAGCACCTCCTGCTCGGCGCCCTGATCAAGCGCGTGCGCAGGCTCAGGAAGACGGTCGCCCGACATCCCATCGTGTTCGACGATCCGGATGCCGAGAGCAAGAGGATGCGCGGCCGGCTGCAGAGGCTGGAACTCCGCATCAAGCCGACGAAAGACAAGCTGGCGCAGTATATCGAGGAATTGGGAGACATTGGCGAGGAGGATAGAGGCGACCGCACCATCATCGAGATCAAGCACGTAGAACTGAGGAACTTCGGCATAGAGCACGACTTGCTGCAAGAGCAGTTCGTCTACTATTCCGACGAGATCACACGGTTGCAGGGGAATGTCGATGAGTTTTCCGCCCTGGTGACGGCTCAAAAACGGCGCGACGAGGCGCTCGAAAACATCAACTCCCTGAAGGCGAAGGAGACAGCGGCCGCGACAGAGATCGAGAAGGCACAGGCCCGGGTCGGCGGCCACAAGAAGGAGGCGGACAACATCAGGCAAGAGATCG
>CAZHPE010000112.1:0-9739 GCA_964534775.1 uncultured candidatus Brocadiaceae bacterium | reverse complement strand
GCCGAGCCCGAAGGCCTTGAACAACGGCGTGCGGTAGAGCGGGATGTAATGGACGAGACACTTGATCTCGTACTTATTGTAAAAAAGCTCTATGAAATCGTCCCGGTTCACCCCGTCGATTCTGACGCCCATAAGATGATAGACGTGGCTCAGCCTTTCGGTCACTGTCTGGAAGCCGAGTTCCGCGCAGTCCGCCAGGGCCGTCCGGAACGTCTCGGCCTGCTTGCGGCGCTGCTCGTTGATCCCGTCCAGCCTCTTCAGCACCACACGCCCGACCGCCGCCTGCATCTCGCCGAGGCAGCAGTTGATGGGCCATACGCCGGCCTTGACCTGCACCAAGTTCCCCATCGCCGGCACCCAGTACTTCTCGCGCGGCTCATCAAAGGGAGCGTGGCCCATCCACCGGAGCTTGCGCGCGGTGTCGGCGTCCTTCTCGCTACGAAAGACGAGCATGCCGCCCTCGCCCATGGTGGTCATGTTCTTGTGCGTATGGAAGCTGAAGCAACCGAAGTCCCCGAACGTGCCGGCCTTCTTCCCGCCCAGTTCGGCCCCCGGAGCCTGCGCGCAGTCTTCCACGACCTGAATGCCCCGCTCCATGCACAGTTCCACTATCGGCTCCATGTCCGCACACAGGCCATAGAGATGCGTCACCAGGACAACGCGCGTCCTCTCCGTCAGGCAGGGCCGGATTGTGTCGACGCTCACCACCCGCGTGTCGGGTTCAATGTCCGCCCAGACCAGCCGCGCACCGGTGCGCGCGAACGGAACCGCCGAAGACACGAAGGTGTGCGCCGGCATGACCACCTCGGTCCCCTCCCCCGCCTCCGAAACCATCGCGGCTAGTTCCAGGGCCGAGGTGCAACTGGATACGCCGATCGCGTGAGGAGCGCCCAGGTAGTCGGCGAACTCCTTCTCGAACGCCTTCAATTCCTCGCCCTGGGTATACGTCTTGCACTCGCGCATGGCGCGCACCACGGCCTGGATCTCTTCTTCCGTGTGGCGCGACTGAACCGACGGCATCTCGACTTTCATGATCGGCCATCCTTTCGCTCAGGCACTCCCCCCGACGCGCGTCCCCGACGTCATGCCTTCCCGGGACGCAACCAGGCTGCGGGGCGGACTATCACACACAGATAAGGCGTACGCCAACTCGCGACGAGCGGGATGATAACTCATGCCCGCAAGGTTTGCAACACAGGGCCCCGCGCGATTCCCCAAGGTCCTTGACAGGCTTCCTCGCTGCGGATAAGTTTCAGCCTGAGAGTCATGCGTTCGGCCCGCGTGCATGGACAAGCGGCACTCCGTTCGATAGGATCGCCCACACGTGTCTGAGATCGTCCTTACGAGAGATGAGTTTCGCAGCTTCTCAGTGCCCCACGCGCTGTGCCTGGCGGGGGAGCTGCAATACCTGCTCGGCCAGGGCGCCATAGTGGCGGCCGTCGGGATGCGGCTCGAGGCCGACGTGACGGAGACGAGCGAGGATTTCGCCTTGCATGTCGAGGCGCCCGACCCGGACGGCATGCACGACCTGGTCCGGCACTGGGGTGAAGCGCTCCGGCGGCTGGCCGTGCACGAGCCCGACGAGCTGGATGGCCTGGCGATCCGCCTGCGTCCGGCCGAGGATACTGCGCTCGACGCAGAGGCCCTGCTCTCGGGGCCAGCTGCCGCAGTGGCCCTGGCCTGCGCGGTGCGGTCCCATCGGGCGGCGGCCGACTTGGCGGAGCCAACGGAACTGGCGGACCTTGCCACCGGCCTGCTCGGTACGCTCGGAGACCCGGACGCCACCGCCCCGGGCCGACACTACGCCGAGTGCCTCGCCTGCGTTGAGGGCGGCGCTCGGTTCGCCACGCCCTTCGGCCCATCGTTGAACGTGCAAATGCTGCTGCCGGCGCAATCGCTGATCCTCGGCACGCGCGAGGACCTGCCGGCCGCAGGTTCGGCGAACGCCGAGCAACTTGTCCGCGACGCCGTGGCCAAGCTCGGGGTGGACGGCATAAGAGCGTCCCTGGAGGGAGAGGACGCGCTGGAGCAGTTCTTCCGCCTCGCCGCCGAACGGCTGACCGAGCGAGAAACGGCCGCGCTCTACGGCCTGCTGCGGGTGAGCGAGATGATCGGAGGGCATGTCGAACGACTGGGGCAGGACCTGCTCGACCACGATCTGCTGGCGGAACTCTGTGACGAGGAGAGCGCCATCCTCGAGGACTATTTCGACTTCCCCAGCGAGGCCTACGCCGGGATGCGCGAGAAGGCGTTTGCTGCGGGCGCTCTCGGGGGCAAGCTCACCTACGCCTTCGGGGCCCGGCCCGCGCTTGTCATACTGGCCCCGGGCTGCCGCGATGAGGTGCTGGAAGCACTGTTGGATGAGTCCGAAGGCTACGTCTTTTCCCCGCTCGACGTGGACCCCGCCGGCGCGGGCAGCCGCTGAGCCGCGACGGGCATCGAGCACAGGCGCGAACATCGGCGAGAACCCATTGCGTTTGCGGAACGGTTGACCTGGATGGAACACCTCGGAGTGACTGACTTCCATACGCATGCATTCCCGGACGAGTTGGCGCCGCGCGCCATGCAGACCATCGCTGACCTGGCCCCCGGGGAGGCCCGGCCGTGCCTAGACGGCACGGTGGACGATATAGTACGGTCCATGGACAAGGCCGGAATCGCACGCAGCGTGATCTGCTCCATCGCCACGGCAGCGAGACAGGTCGCGCCCATTCTGGCTTGGTCACTCGGCATCCGCAGCGACAGGATCGTGCCATTTGGCAGCGTTCATCCCGAGTGCGCGGGCGCCGAGAGCCCAGGCACCGAGGTGCTCCGGATCGCCGAGAGCGGGCTCCTGGGCCTCAAGCTGCACCAGCAGCACCAGAACTTCGCCCTGGATGAAGAGCGCATGTGGCCCATCTACGAGACCATCGCCGGCTGCGGACTCATCCTTGTTCTGCACGCCGGGGCCGACATGGCCTTTCCGTTCCGCGACGACCGCGCCGATCCCCGCCGGTTGATAAAGGTCCACGAGGCATTCCCTACCATCCCCATCATCGCCGCTCACATGGGTGGCTGGATGCGTTGGCGCGAGGTGGCGGACGTGCTCGCCGGCACAGACGTCTACCTCGAGACTTCCTACACCCTGCACATGGCCGAGCGCGATGTGATGGCGGCGATACTGGAGCGCCACTCGATCGGGCGGATCCTCTTCGGCAGTGACAGCCCGTGGCGGGACCAGGCGGAGACGATGGAACTGGTGCGCCGAACTTGGCCGGACGAGGCCGATCAGCGCAAGGTGCTGCAGGAGAATGCGGACCACCTGCTGCGCGCGGCGGCCGGGCGGGCGGCGCCGCACGGATAGGGGCAGAAGCAAAAAGCCGAAGGCCAGTCGTCTTCGGCGGACTCGCCTTCCTGCTCGGTGTCTTCTTTCTCAGTGTTCGGCGGCAGCGGCAGATCGGATTGGCGCGCCCTCGACCTCCTCAATGCGGCGAGCAGTCGCCCGAGTGAGGGCATCCGCCCTTCGCGCTGCATCCTCTGGGCCACGGAGGTAAGTTCGCGTTCTGATAGCGCCTCGTTCCAGGCCTTCGGCTTCTCGGGCGCGTCTTCGGACGTATCGTCGGGCGCTGAGCAGGCCCGGCATGCGCACCTCGACATCAACACGATCAACACGATCACGATGACCGCGGCCAGAATCACCAATACCGTGTGTACGAGCCCCCATGCAGCGAGAAGAGCCTTGGCAACCCTCCTTCAGGATGTAGCGGCTCCGCCGGGCCGGTCCCGTCTGGCGCTCCCCGGCCCCTCAGGGCGCTCCTGAGCCCGGGCCGCCCTAACACTTGAGATTGTCCCCCGGCCCGTCCTCAAGTCAAGAAAAAAAGCCGCATAACGCGCGTACGCCGGGAGCCCGCGGAATGCGCCGGAGGACGCCGACGTGGAGGAACTGGGCGCCCGATTGGTGTAGAATCTAATCGGCCCGTCTTGGAGAAGCCGGTGGCGCCTGCAGCCGAGTGCGTCACCGGGCTTCGTTGCGGGAGAACCATCGGGCTGCTCCCGCCGATGCAATCGGTTTTGGTGATAGAGACAAGAGACACAGATTCACACAGATAAAGACGGATGAAGAGATACGGCCCACGGCGGGCCGTTACCACCAAATCCAGTTGCACTGGTGATACAGGCAAGGGGTTCAGGGATCAGGGTTCAGCACTCAGTGCCTGGGGTCGAAAGGTCCAAGAGCTACGACAACTGGGATTTGACTCTTAGACCCTCGGACTCTTCGACCTTCGTTGAAAGCCGGTTGCACCGCGAAAGATGTCTTTACCACGAAAGGCGGTTGCACCGCCGATGGGCATGGAAAGGAGCGCGCAGCGTTGAGAGTTACCGTTGCACCCGACTCGTTCAAGGAGAGCCTGCCCGCCCCTCGTGCGGCCGATGCCATCGGCCGCGGCGTCGTGGCCGCGTGCGCTGACATCGAGTTGGAGTTGGTGCCCATGGCTGACGGCGGCGAGGGCACGGTCGAGGCGCTTGTGGCCGCCACCGGCGGGCGCCGCGTGAGTGCGTGTGTCACCGATCCCCTCGGACGCCCGGTGCAGGCGGGGTTCGGGCTTTTCGGGGACGGCCGCGGTGCGGTAATAGAGATGGCCGCAGCCAGCGGACTGGAACTCCTGGAGCCCGCAGAGCGCGATCCCCTGCTCACGTCCACCCGCGGCACGGGCGCACTGATAAACGCGGCCCTCGACGCCGGCGTGCATGAGATACTCATCGGCGTCGGCGGCAGCGCCACCGTGGACTGCGGCATGGGCATGGCGGCGGAGCTGGGCGTGCGGTTTGCAGACGGGCGAGGCAGCCTCATTGCCGACCCGTGCGGCGGACGGCTGGAGGACGTCGAAGCGATCGACGCGGCGGGGCTCGATCCGCGCCTGGCTGACGTGAAGGTCACCGTCGCCTGCGACGTCACCAACCCGCTGACGGGCCCGCAGGGCGCCGCGCCGGTCTACGGCCCCCAGAAAGGCGCGGACCCGCCGACGGTCGAGCGGCTCGCCGCGGGGATCGAGCATTTCGCGGCCGTGATTCGCCGCGATCTCGGCCGCGATGTGTCCGGGATGCCGGGCGCAGGAGCGGCAGGCGGGCTGTCGGCCGGACTCGTGGCGTTCCTGGGCGCCGAGATGCGCAGCGGCGCGCAGACCGTGATCGAGGCCGTCCGGCTGCGCGAGCGCATGGCCGGCAGCGATCTCGTCATCACGGGCGAAGGCCGCCTCGACTTCCAGAGCGCCCACGGCAAGGTGCCGGCGGCCGTGGGGGCTGTTGCGCAGGAGTTCGGCATACCGGTCGTTGCCCTGGCCGGCGAGTTGGGTCCGGGCTACGAAGATCTGTATTCGCAGGGCCTGGCCGCAGCCTTCGGCATCTGCCGCGGGCCTACCTCGCTCCGGGACGCGATGGACCGGGCCGATGAGTTGCTTGAAGACGCGGCCGAGTCCCTCGTCAGGTTATGGCTCGCCGCGCGCGGGGAGGCCGCCCCCCCGTCCAAGGGAAAGGACCCAGCCGGTGGCTGAATTGGACCTGATCCAGTTCATACGCAATCTCGCCGGACATGCTGCGCCGGACTGGCTGAAGGTGGGCATCGGCGATGACGCGGCCGTGGTGGCGGCTCCGGCAGGCCGGGAACTCGTCGTGACGACGGACATGCTGATCGAAGGCACGCACTTCCGCCCCGACGCGGCGGCTGAGCAGATTGGTTACAAAGCCATGGCGCGATGCCTCAGCGACCTGGCGGCGATGGCGGCCCGGCCGCTCTGCACGGTGGCCGCCGTGGCCTTCGGCCCTGCCGGCGACGCTGAAACGGCCCGGCGCATCAGCCGCGCCCTCTGGGATGCGGCGGAGCGTCTAGGCACCCCCATAGTCGGCGGAGACGTGTCGAGCTCGTCCGGCCCGCTGAACGTGAGCGTCACCGCGCTCGGCACGGTGGCGCCGGGCAGAGCCATCCTGCGAAGCGGCGCGCTGCCGGGTGACGCGGTTTGCGTCACCGGTCGCCTCGGGGGCTCGCTGCGCGGCCGGCACCTGACGTTCGTGCCCCGCATTGTCGAGGCCCAGGAGCTTGCCGAGCGCTGCGAGGTTCACGCGATGATCGACGTCAGCGACGGGCTCAGCACGGACGCCCTGCACATCGCCGAAGAGAGCAGCGTCGGCCTCATCCTCCGGGCGGACGCAATCCCGGTGAGCGATGACGCCGTGGCGATGGACCGCGAGGCCGATCCGCCGGACTGCCCGCTCCGCCATGCTCTGGACGATGGCGAGGACTACGAGCTGGTGTTTTGCGTATCCAAACAGGACGCCGGCTCGGTTGCGGCGACCGGCCTTGCCGGCACGCCGGTGTCGATCATCGGGGCGGTCACGTCGGAGCCGGACCGTTTCCTCGTCTTGCCCGACGGCTCGCGCGAGCCCCTGCGGAGTGGCGGATGGGAGCATCAGACGGCATAGCCTGCGGGCCGCTGGCCTTCGCGAGCGACTCGCCGGACTCAACGGTGGAATTCGGTGCGCGGCTGGGCGCGTGTCTCGAACCGGGCGACGTTCTCGGCTTGGTCGGCACGCTCGGGGCCGGCAAGACCTGCCTTGTGAAGGGGCTCGCGCGCGCGCTGGGCGTGCCCGACGGGCGGCGCGTCACCAGCCCCACCTTCGTGCTCATGCGCGGCTACGAGGGACGGCTCACGCTCTATCACTTCGACGCCTACCGGCTGGCGAGCGCCGACGAGATGAATGAGATCGGCTGCCAGGAAATTTTCGACGCCGGTGGCGTGAGCGCCGTTGAATGGGCCGACCACGTCGCCGCGTGTCTCCCGCCCGAACACTTCCTCCTCACTATCCGCGTCGCCGGGCGCGAGCGCCGCGAACTGACGCTCGAGGCCATAGGCCCCGCCTTGATCGGTCGCCTCGCAGGAATGCGGCGGGCGCTTCAGGCATGGCAGGAGACGTAGGGCGCAGGTGCGTCGCTCTGCGTCTATGTGAGGAAGTCGACCGTTTCCTGAGCGGGAGTGTCGCCGGCCTCGGCCAATCCGTACAGCTCGTTGTAGATGGCAAGGAACTTCGCATAGGCAGCGCCGTTGCCGGTCGGCTCCAACAATTCGGGAAGGGATGCCGCCACGCCCAACGTGACCGTCAAGCTGTCGAACAGCGTCTCGCCCGTCCGGACGATTCCGTCCAGGAGACTGAGCAAGTCATCCGTCTGGCCCCCGTCCGCCGTGGGTTCCCCGATAGCGGGAGCGTCGGCATCGCCCGGCTCCGTGGCCTCGACGGGGTCGCTTGGCGCTGCTGCCGGAGCCGGCTCAAGTGCTGATTGCAGGGAGGCGACCAGGGAGTCAAAGATGAAACGTACTGCGGAGATAAACGTCCCGCTGTCCTGATCGCCTCCGCTCACGAACGCATCGAGCAGGGTGCAGACCGAGACGCTGAACTCATCTTGTAACCCGGCGACCTCGGCCGACTGCTCCCCAGTCAGGCTATCGGCAGCACCCAACTCCCTGAGCTGTGCGGCAACCTCCTCGCCGAAGGCGGCGACATTCTCGGCTACAGCCGGCCGGGTCGCCACGAGGTGAGCGGCGAGCGGTTCTTCATGGAAATTGATCCGAAGCCGCACATCGGCGACGCCCTTGAAGTGCCCTTCCGCCAGCAGCCGGAGAACGCCCGCGAGGGACTCGCCATCCTGCTGCGGCTCATCGACGGTCGCGACGCCCCCCGCCGGTTCCTCGGGGCCGATCTCACCGGGATCGTCGGCGGGTGGCGGGTCCTGCACGGGCATCAGGATTTGCGCGGTTGGATACCCGACTGGTTGCAACTCCATCTGCGCGCTCCCCGGCACAAGTAGCGCGGCAGGACACGGCCACCTAACCCTGAGCACAGCCCTCATAATGGGTTATCGGCCGAGTGGCGGCCCGGATTAGGGACTCTAAGCCAGCCGACCTCATGCGGGATCGGATCGGCTGCACGCTTAGCCTTCGCCAAGAGCGTCGTCGGGCGCCTCAAGATTCGCAAGGCTCTTCGATCTTGGGACACGTGTATGGCGCAACCGTTGCATGGCGCCAACTCGCGCGCAAGAGCTCTTGACATTGCCCCCAGCGGACGCTAAACTCCCAAGGGTGTCAAACAGAAACGGCTTCTGATCGAGTGACTCTAACCGGAGGGCGACATGACGGTTGCGAACGCACGGACCGAGAGGTTGTCGCGCCCCCGGTGGGTATCGGCCTAAGCCGTCCAAACAGACGGAGCTAGCATCGGCCGCTCTTCCCGGAGCGGCCGTTTCGTTCCCCCGCCTGCCCGGCCGCGGGCGTGACACCTGGCGCCTGCGGCCCTTTTCGTTTTCTTGCGCCGCGTGATCTGCGCGCATCGCCCTCCGAGCTACAGCAGAGGTGCGCCTCTGCATCAGGGAGAGAGTATGTGTCCCACGGACTGCCGGATGAATGCGGTAACGGGTAGAGCGCGAAAGTCCAGCCCCAAGTACAGCGGGGTTGCCGAACATGTCCGCCGGCAGCCTGACTTCTCCACGGAGTGTTAGACAGAAAGGAACTCTCATGAAACGAAAGACCACAGTCGGTGTCATTGACCATCCGTCAGGGAATGAGGAGTCCGCTGGGGGACGCCATCCTACCTCGGCTGCCACGAAGGCCGGAGGCGCTCTCCATCTCAGTTTGGAAAGGCAAGCACAATGCGAGAGGAACTCAATATATGTCGCGACGCAACAGACAGAACACTCCGTCCACGCCGCCTCCCGAGGCATTCGTCTGCGGGCAATGCCGCCGGGTCGTCCCAGGCACGGCCCCGGGCACCGGACACAGGAACCACTGTCCGCACTGCCTGTGGAGCCTGCATGTGGACCTTCGCCCGGGTGACCGGCTCGCGGGATGCAAAGGGCTCACGGAGCCGATCGCCATCACTGTGAGGTACGATGGCGAATGGGCCCTCGGGCACCGATGTAAGCCGTGCGGGGCGATACGGGTCAACCGTACCGCCGGCGATGACGGCGAGCTGGTACTGATGTCGCTGGCGGTCCGCCCCCTGGCGAAGCCGCCGTTCCCCTTGTACCGGCTGACCACAGGGGCGGACGGGAAAGACTGAGGGAACCAACAGGACACACATCAGGAAAGGAGACACTATGAGGGTTGCACACAATACCGGGGACGGGATAGGAAAGAGCTATAGCACGATCTGAATGCCCTATGGACAGGCTTGGGGCGCACCGAATCACAGGAGATGGCTTATGTCTTTGCAGACGAGACAGATGTCGGTCGCTGAAGTGCACCGGATCTCCGAGATAGACGTTTCGGAGTCCGGCGACGTCGTCTACAAGTGGGTCGATGGCCGCGTGACGGCGGTCCCAGAAGGATGGCAGCGCCCGCGCTCCTATGGCGAGGGATGGCAACGGCGGGCCGAATTCATCAGAGCGCGGCTCGCGAAAGGAGGCATGGCCTTCGGGGCATTCGATGCCGGTAGGCTCGTCGGATTCATTGCACTACAGTATGAGCTGACCGAGGACGTGGCCTTGCTGGCGGCGTTGTGGGTGAGCCGTGATCACCGACGCCACGGCATTGCCACGGCCCTGGTAAAAGCGGTAGAGCAGGCGGCCTCAGAGAACGGGGCGAAGGCGATTTACGTCTCTGCCACACCATCGAGGGCCGCCCAAGCCTTCTACCGAACTCTGGGCTTTCGACCAACCGTGTTCGTTCATTGGGAGCTGTACGACAAGGAGCCGGAGGACATCCACATGCGGAAG
>CAZHPE010000111.1:0-9767 GCA_964534775.1 uncultured candidatus Brocadiaceae bacterium | reverse complement strand
ACTTAGCTGTTCCTGCGTCACCTCCACGCCGCCCAACGCCTGTGTCGACAACATGTGCACCCATCCTTCCCCAGGGTTTTGCCATCATCGCCATCCGGATGCCGTCCGGGGGCATCATAGCCCGGCGTCTCGTCTGATGAGCGCCGGAATCGCTGCACTTCGATAGTCCACCTGATCTCAACCCGAATCGGCAATTCCGACATCTCGTGCCGCAACGAAAAGCCTGTAAGCGTTGTTGTAATCTGGCCCGTTGACGCTGGCGTTGTAGGCCAGGATCCGAGACGGAATGAGATCGACGACTTGATCCAGCCTGGTGTCCTCCGGCAGCGCCCTTCTGAGCGCCCGATGCGGTCGAAAGACAGCCGCTGCCGGTCCTGCCGACGGACCTCTCGGCTGCTGAATCGCTTCTCTTGGGTCCCGGCGTTCCTCCGGTTCTCGCTCATTGCGGGGCACGCGTGACGGCTGCGTGCCTCGAACTCAGAGATGTTTGGGATTGTACGTCATGCCACCGTTTAGTGCAACGATCTATGCGATCATGCGGGACAATTGACACCCCTCCGGCGACGGGGTATCCTTCATCGCCTTTCGCCACGGGCTAGGCACAGGAGTCCCACGATGGAAACCAACCCGACTATCGTGTTCCCGGAAAAGGGCAAAGTCGTCATCGAGGACCGCGAGGTGCCTTCCCCCGGGGCCGGGCAGCTTCTGATCCGCAGCCGATGCACGCTCATCAGCACGGGCACGGAGATGACGATCCTGGCGGGCGGACATGCGCCGGACTCGGCATGGGGGCGGCTCGAGCGGTTCCCGTTCCTGCCGGGTTATGACAACATCGGCGAGGTCGTGGCCACAGGGGCGGGCGTCGCGGGCGAGTGGGTCGGCCGCAGGGTGGCGACCTACGCGAACCACGCCCGCTACGTGCTCTGGGACCATTCCGATGCGCGGGTAGTCCACCGGGCGGACGTGCCGGACGCGCCAGCGGCGTTCTTTACGATAGCCGAGATATGCATGAACGGCCTGCGAAGGGCGGGCGTGCGATGGGGCGAGGTGGTGGTGGTCCACGGCCTGGGCCTTCTGGGTCAGATGACGGTGCGTCTGTGCCGGCTCTGCGGCGCGCGGCCCGTTATCGGCGTGGACGTGGCCGACGGCCGGCTGGACCTGCTCCCCGCCGAGGCGGCCGTCGCCGGCGTCAACGCCGCGTGGGAAGATGTCGTCACCGCGATAGATAGGTTGACCAGGGGGAGAATGGCCGACGTGGCGTTCGAGGTGACGGGCAGCCCGGACCAGATTCCGGGGGAGCTGCGCGGCCTCAGGGAACAGGGGCGATTCGTGCTGCTGAGCAGTCCGCGCGGCGCAACGCAGTTCGACTTTCACGACCTCTGCAACTCGCCCAGCTTCACCATCATCGGGGCGCACAATGGCTCGCACCCGCCGGTCGGCACCCCGGACAATCCGTGGACGCAGCACCGCCACGCGGATCTCTTCTTCGACCTTGTCGCTGACGGCGAGCTGGACCTCGATCCGCTCATCTCCCACCTCGAACCCTGCGTCGAGGCGCCCCGGCTTTATCGGATGTTGGCGGAGGACCGGACGCAGGCGATGGGCGTCGTGCTGGACTGGTCGATGGGTTGAAACCCCTTGGCGCGACTCGATACTGGGGAAATCTCGAATGAAAGGAGTGCTGGGCATGAAAGGATCTCTTAAGCTGGTCGGGCTGTCTGTAGTGGTCGCCCTTCTCGCATCCTGCCAACGGCCGCGCGCGGAGTATCTCGTGGCTGGCAAGAGGAGGAAACCTTTCGGCCTGGAGACGATCATCGGTTTCTACGGCGACTTCAGCGGCCGGGTCCCGTCCCAGAACTACGTCGCCGCAGGCCTGACGTGGTTCAAGCTACTGCAGGGCACCGTGGACGAGGGCTCGGACGTGCTCGTCAACCATCCCGGCGAAGGCTTTTCAATAGATGAACTGGGTTTCGACTACGACGGGCCGACCGATCTGAAGACAATCAAGGTGCTGAAGGCGGCGAAGGAGAAGAAACCCAACCTCCAGGTCGCGGCTTGGCAGATGGGGGGGCCGGTCGCGCCGAAACTCGCGGCGACGTATCGGGAGCTGGTCGAACTTGTCATGATGGAGACCTACGTTGACCTGGACAACTCCTGGATGATCGCCTTCAAGTTGCAGGGTGCACGGCTGAACGGTCTGGTCGACAAGAGCGTAATCGGCCTGGGCATAGGGAAGCAGGCCGATACGAAGGGCGGCTGGGCGTGGACGCAGACGAGGGAGGAGCTGGAGCAGCAGCTTCGCCTCATCCGGTTCGTCGCGCCCGAGTCGCCGGGCATGGTATTCTTCGGCCAGTGGAGCGTCGACGAGTTCCCCATCACGGCGGAAGATATCAATGAGCTTTGCAGCGGGTTCCTATGCATTTCCACCGAGGGCAGCGGGCTTAAGCCGGAGTTGCTGGAGGTGGGCAAGACCTTCAGGAAACGCTACGAAAAGCCGGCACTCTTTTGCACCTCGGCCTTCGCCAGCCCCGAGTACTACCCTGGCGATCCCGGCACTGACTGGCGCGGGCTCACAGCAATAGAACCGATGGTTCTTCGGGCTCCGATCATGAACTTAGGCGAGCAGGACGCCAAGGACGTCATAGTCCGCCTGCGCCACCGGGGGGATGACGGAGAGGTTTGGGCAAAGGGAATAGTGGATGTGCCGGCCAGGTCGATCGCCATCGCCGTGCTGCCCCTGTTGCCGGGCCACGAGTGCCCGCGCCGGGCTGGGAAGTCCACAATGGAGGTCGAGGCGCCGGGGTGCGAGGTCTTCACGTTCCTAGACGCACGCTATTGGAAATAGGCGGGATGCGTCCGCGACGCCACAGTCTCCCGCGCGTGGTGGCCGCAGTTCCTATCGCCAGGATATTGGGTCCGGTGCGACGAAGCGGCGCCGCTTGACCCACTGCACCTTGTTCTCACGATATCGGCCCTTGTCCCGGTAGAAGGGATAGTGCCTGCCGGGCGGATCGATGAGGGCCACGTCATTCCCCTTGATGGTCATCGTGTAGTCAACGCCGCCTATAGTCTCCTTGGCCGTGCGCTCTGCTATCGGGAATGTCAGCGTGACAGCGTCCTTCGGGTCGACCGGGCCTACGCGCGCGTATCGGCCCCGCCAGCCCAGGCTGCGGGGCTCCCGGTTCACCGTGCACGCGGTCTCTTCGGGCTTGACCCACTCTGGGATGCGAATCTCCAGGCTGCAAGGCGCCTTAATGTGCAGGTCCGCGCGACCTTCGTAGGGGACGTAGCTGTCCAGGTCAGCCCACGGGGATGCCCGATTGATGAGCAGGTTGGCTCTCAGGGTCCCGCTCTCGAAGCTCAGGATGCTCTCCCACAGATAGTAAATGGTCCTGGTCATGTTGGCCGAGCAGCAGTGCATAAAACCGCGACACAGGCCGAATGGCACGACGGAGATGAGGTCGTTTGGCGTCGGATAGCTGGCGAACGCGCCGATGTGGCGTTCGGCGAGGCGGTCGGCGGTCTCGAACTTGCTTTCATCTACTGGGGTCGGCGGCACGTTCCGGTGCATGCGTTCTATCCAGTCGCTGCGCAGCATCTGGCTTTCAAAGAAGTGGTTTCTCGCGCAGCGGTCCGTGTCGTCCCAGCAATCGGCGATGCCAGCTTGAGTCAACTTCACGCCCAGCGCAATGAAGTCTGCCACCGAGCAGCCTTCCGAGTAGCGCCCGAAATAGTACTGAACGGTCTTGTAGTCGTAGGTTGCGTCCGGCCCTGGGATGCTAGGGTAGAAACCAATGGTGGGGCTGCCGCATGATCTGGCGTACTCATAGCCCTTTCTAACGAACTCCATCATATCCTTGTCGGCCGTGACGAGCGCGTACTCCAGCAGGCCGATTAGGGGTTTGAGGTGGTGGTGGGTGTGGGCCATTCCTAGGAAACGGGCCTCGTTATCGTAGCAGCCTGAATGCTTCATGAGATACACCGCGAGCCGCCCCGCCAGGGTCAGCGCGGGCTCATAACCGATCGTCAGGTATGCCTGACACAGGCCGTGGATGATCCATCCTGCGACGCTACCTCCGGACTCCTCCCGGCAATCGGGGTCGATGATTCCTTCCTTACCAGTGACGCAGGCACCGGGATGTGCGGTGAGCATGGGGAAATAGCAGTAGTCGTCCTTATAGACCATCAACCGCGCCAGCCTGTCGACAAGGCGCTCGATGCCATCCTTCCACAGCTCCTCGCCAGTCTGCCTGTAGTAAAGGGCCATGACGCCGGCCAGGTGACCGTTGACGTGGATGACGGCGAACTGATCGCCGCCGTCGTCGCCCTTGAACCATCCCGGCGAAGTGTTCAGGCGGGCCCAGGGGCGGCCGGCTGTAGGAACATAGAAGAGCCCGTCGTCGCCCTGCATGCGCAGGAGCGCATTCACCCAGGTCCTGTCGACGTCGATGTTGGACTGGTTGCCAGTCATGCCGCGCAAGAGGGGAAGGGCTTCCTGGAACTTCGGTTGGATTGAGAGGCCGTTCCAGTCGTGCCACATGACCGGCGGGTTCCGGTTGAGCAGCACGGGCCAATACACCTCGCAGTCGGCATCCGGGTCCACAAGGTTCGTGATGAATTGTATGGCCAGGTCCGCCCGAGCGGCCACATCGAGCGTGTCCGGCACCGACCTTTCATACTGCTCGCCTTGATAGGCTGGCATCGCAAAGTCCGGGGCCTCGGTGCGGATGTACCCGATGGGGTCGCCGCGTTTCCAGGTCGACGAATCCCCACTGGTCATGATCGCCTCCGTTCACTGGCTTTCGTGCCGCAGGTTTTGTTGCGCCGCTACGCGGGCGACTCGACTTGTGCGTGCTTCCCGACGATGGCGATTATGTCCGGCGTGTCGAACCCGAAGCGTTGCAGCGTGGCCAGAGTCGGTACGCCGTTCCGGTCGTATCCCTTCTCGTCGTAAACCACATCCGTCATTCTCTCGTACTGGGCCTGCCGGTACTGCTGGATACGACGTATCTTCTCGGATGTTTCGAGCCCGGTGGGATCGACGCCGACCGCCTCACTGAGATACTCGTCATAGTGCGCGCCACGGGACTCGTATTCGTTCTCGAAGACCGGGCCCATCGCGCGGGCCGGGATGCGGTCGTTCTCGCGCGTGCCTCGCCCCTGGCGCAGGTTGAAGAGCTTGTGGAACGTGTACACGCACTCCGACTCGAAGAGTAGGTCGTCCAGCGTCTTCTTCGTTCCTAGGGAGGCATTGTAGTAGTCAAGAATGAGCCTTAGGCTAGGCAGGTTCTTAGCGGGCTCGCGTTCCTCGCCGGCGCGTGGGTGTCGCACGTCGATCCACGGCAGCTTGCAGAGCCCTGCCATGTTGAACCAAGTCCGCACGAGCGGGAACCACCGGAGCGCCTCGGCCTTCTGTTCAAAGGTGGGTATCTCATTCTTGATCTGATCGAGGGCGATGA
Organism: uncultured candidatus Brocadiaceae bacterium; assembly: GCA_964534775.1. GTDB lineage: Bacteria > Planctomycetota > Brocadiia > SM23-32 > SM23-32 > CAZHPE01. Next base: position 4,308 of record CAZHPE010000111.1, on the reverse strand, counting down.
GCCATGCCTCATCGTGCTGCGCGCCCTTGAGTGCGTAGCCGTATCCGCCCTGTTGGGCCAACGACTCCTTTGTTGAGTAGAACGAGAACTCCAACCCCTTGCACACCATTGCGAACTTCTCTAGCTCCGCAAGGGCGCCGTCATAGTCCGCGCCGTTGCGCCCGGCGAACCGGCGCGCGATCCAGCACTTCATAGATTCCACGCCGCGGCCCATGACGGCGCCGAACCCAGTGCCCTGGGCAATCTGGTGCAGCAGCTCGATGGCGGCGGCGCTGTTGCCCCAGGTCAGTTCCAGGCCGTCCGTATCGTCGGCCGTCAGGTAGGCGCGCTGGTATGCTTCGAATGCAAAGCCTATAGCATTGCCCAGGCTGATCGTGTCGATGCCATACTGGTCGCAATACCAGTTGTATTCCAGCGTGTAGGCTACGTCGAAGACGCCGATGTTAGTTGCGGCCGCAATGGTTTCGTATTCCGGCCCGTCCACAGCGACTTGCTGTCCTCGGAACGGACCGGTCTTAAGCTCGAAACCCTCGCCCCCCTTCGTGCAGGCCAGGTTGCATCCGTAGTAACACCCGTCAGGGACCTTCTTCCTAAAGAAGGACTTGGCGAACTTCTCACCGAAGACTCGGTGCGCGTCGGGATGCTGCCCGTACTGGAAGTTGCGGACGGGCACGAGATGAAACTCGCAAAGCATCTCCACGAGCCCGGCCGTGCCCATGCGCTGCATTTGCATGTAGCCAGGGTCGATCTCGGTGATTACGCGGCGCAGTTCCGAGCCGGCGGCCTTCACTCCCGCCTCGTCAGCCGGCGCATTGGCCTTGGATCGGTTGCTCTTGACGACGATGCCGCGCAGTCCCTTGCCCCGCATGACGGTGCCCGTCCCGCCGCGCCCGAACTGCTTCGCGCGGGTGCGGGCGCGGGGCTTGTCGTAATACACGCTGTTGATGATTCCCCAGGCGCAGTGTTTCCCGCCGACGCCGGCAACCAGCGCGGCGACGTTGCGAAGCTGGCCCTCTCTGGCAAAGCGTTCGATCCATCCTGCGGCGGCGGTCAGCGCACCGTCCTCGCACGGGTCCGCCTCGATGATCGAGATCTCTCTCGCGTCGCCGTCAACGATGATGATGACGTCGGTCGACGCCTTCCCAGTGACTGCGACCGCATCGAATCCGCAGAGCTTGGTCAAAGGGAAGAACGTGCCGCCGGCATTTGAATCTATGAAGGTGCCGGTGAGCGGGGAGATGGTTCCCGCCATGGACTTGCCTGTTCCCGGAAAGCGTGTGTCGCCGCACAAGGGGCCGCCTGCCACCGCGAGAACGTTCTCGGGGCTGTCGAACCGGGTAGCCGCGTTCGTACCGTCGAAAACAAGCTTGAGACAGTAGCCACGGCCGCCGATGAACTTCTCCCTCATCTCCCTCGGCACGGGACGCGGCTCGACCTCGAGCGTCGTCAGGTCGACGTGAAGACATGTGTCAGTATACCCGTGCTCGACATCGCAAGGCTCGTAGGACACCCTTGCAAGGCGGCGCCCGACGGCGGGCGGCGCTGCTTGGTCGTCACGTTCCGAACGGTCAACTCTTGCCATGAACGGGAACCTTTCGTATGAACCTGCCAGCGTTACGCAGGGCTGACAGGAGGCGCGCAAACACCTCCACTGACGTGCCCTAAGCATGATGCTACTTCTTAGGTTTGAATCTGCAGTCGGACCGGCGATGACCCTGGCGACCCGTGGTCCGTGAGCCGATTGCGATGCTATCTCCTGCACCTCGCAAGCACCGCCGCGCCGAAGAGCATACCACGGGCTTGGCGAATTAGCAACTCACTCCGGGGGCCGGCCGCATCCCCCCAGGCGTGAGCTTGTCCTTTCGGTGGCAGTGGGATGAGCAACGAGACTCGTTGCCGGTAACGGCTATAGGTCTCGCCGAATTGACTTATCATATCCCTTTCCTCCAGCCAGATGCCGATGAAGATATAGGCTGTCGTTGCAATAGCAAGTACGAGATGGCCAACGGTCATTCGCGGCGTTGCCCAGAAGGCGATTATGAAACCCAAATAGATCGGATGCCGAACGCATCTGTAAAGCGTCGGAGTCTTGAACTGCAAGGGCGTATACTCGCGGGCGCTCAGATACAGGTAAACCTGCCGTAATCCAAAGAGGTCAAAATGGTCAATCAGGAAAGTGGAAAGAAGCACGATGAGCCAGCCGATCCAGAAAAGGCCCGTCAGAATGGCACGCCCAATAGGGTTTGCGACATTCCACACCACATCCGGCATCGGTTGCCACTTGTGGAAAATGAGCGCAAGCACCAAGCTGGCAATCAGTACGTAGGTGCTGCGTTCAAGCGGTTCCGGGACAATCATAGCCCACCATTTCTTGAATCCCTGGTGCGCCATCACACTATGTTGGACAGCGAAAAGGCCGAGAAGCACAAGGTTGATGAGCAGCGCTTGGCAAAGGGCGTTGTCTTGCCGATGTCAATTGACTCGGAAACGACTATGTCGCCAACGAAAGCGATCGCATAGAGGAAAGTCGCAAAGAAGAATACGTATGCCACCACCCCATATCTGAAACCAACGATTCTACCCATTGTGCGCCCTTCCTTCCCTTTGCCGAAGCGGTATCATAACCAAAGGCTATTCCCTTGGACAGAGAGAACCAACGACGTTTCCCCATTCGCCGTTGGTTCTCTGTCTGCCAGAGGCTTCTATTGTTCGTACCAGGAGAAGTTATAGATCAGGACCTTGCTTCCGGGGGATTCTACGAGCAGGTTCCACCTGCCGATCCATGTTTTCCACTTATGACCCGGGACTACGGGCAGGACGGCGACAGTGACGGACCGCGCCGGTATGTCCACTATGCCCTTCGCAAAAACATCGCCATCCTTCCCGGGATTGCGGAGGCGGACGATTACGTTTGTTGCGTCCCGTTCACCCAAGTTCAGGATGGGAACCCGAAAAGTGTAAGGCTTTACGACCTGCCCCCAACCGGTCCACCCGTCCGGGCCGAGGTGTCCGGGACTCAAGTTCGGCCATGCGTAGGTGGGAGAGCAGACAAGGGCAGGTTCTTCGTAACGCTCTGAGAAAGTCTTGGCCAGTTCAAGCAGCTCCGGACGCAGTCCGGTGCCGTCGGTTGGAAGCTCGTCCCACCGACCGCAGATCTCCCCGATGTCCTCAAGCGTTATGGGGTTCTCAGCCTTGTTGTTCGCCAGGTTCCCGCCTACCGCGAAGAAGGCTATGCCCGGCGACTCGGGGGCCACGAGCCTGACAAAGCGCATCTGTTCTTCCATCTCCTGCTTCGTCGTCGCCCAGTTGACCTGATCGCGGGCGCATTTCCCGGCGCCGAGGGCGACTATGCTCTTCTTGGCCAGGCCGTTGAGTTCCGCCGCCTTAAAGTGCATCGCGATCGCCCAGAGGTCCGTCGGGTCCACATAGGTCTCCATCCATACAAGGTCCACCACTTCGCGGTAGGTCGCTGCCAGGTCCGGGGCGACCGGTCCTCTCATCTGGTGAATTAATAGTTTCAGGTCGGGATGTTTCTCCTTCGCGGCCTTCAAAACAGCCGCCGTCTTCATATCGCTTGGCCCGTCGTAATCCCAGCCGAACTCGTCTATGTTCACAACCGGCAGGTCATTGTACGTGGCCAAGATGTCGGTGGTTGTGTAAGCGGCCAGGATTTCGGCGGCTTTGTCCACGGGATTCTTCAGGAACTTGTACCACACGATGCCTTGGCCGTTAAAGTTCTGGGAAGGGACCTGCTCCCTGTGGTCGCCGTAAAGGGCGATGAATTTGTCGCGTCCCAGGATCTTCCCGTCCGCTTCTGCATTCTCCTCCGCTCCTCGGGCCGCAGCAGCACCAAGCACCAGGCAGAATACCACCCCGACCGTCACTGGCATCGTCCAACCGCGATGCAATCCTTCACGCGCCATCTTTAGTCTCCCTCAGCCGGAATTTGCTGAAACCCCCGCGGCGTTTCAATGCCGCACCTTCCCCCGAGTTCCGCGCACAACAGGTCTGCTCCGACAGCCTTCCCCTGTATTGTACCGAATAGGGTCTATTCCGTCACGGTAGTTGGCTCCTTCTGCCTCAGACTCGCGGCCAAGGAAAGCTCCTGGTCGTCGGTCACAGCTTCATCCTCGCAAAAACAAGCAGTCCTCCCATGCCGCCCTCCTCCGTATCCGTGAGGATAATGCCATAGTCGGCTGGATGATCATTCAGTCCCGGGAAGCGCAGCACGAACACCCTTCTACCCTCTCTAACAGCCCGTGGTGAAAGTAGTCGGTCCATAGTCCTTTTACGATACGGCGAGTCGGC
>CAZHPE010000110.1:671-9821 GCA_964534775.1 uncultured candidatus Brocadiaceae bacterium | reverse complement strand
CGTGGAGAGTATCAATGATGGGGCGAAGTTCATGTCGACCGCCCGTCGCGTAACGAAGAAGAAACCGGTGGTCGTGCTGAAGTCCGGCCGCACCGCCGCGGGCGCGCGCGCCGCATCCAGCCATACCGGCAGCCTCGCCGGGGCCGACGCGGCCTACGAGGCCGCCTTCGCGCAGTGCGGCGTCGTCAGGGCCCGCAACGTGACCACCTTCTTCGACTTCGCGCTTGGCTTCTCCCGCCAGGGGCCGCCGAACGGTAACCGCGTCGCCATCGCGACCAACGCCGGCGGGCCGGGCATCCTCACCACTGACGCCATCGAGTCGTGTGGCCTGACGATGGCCACGCTGGCCGAGGAAACCGAATCATACCTCGCCTCCAAGCTGCCTCCCTCCACCAACATCCACAACCCCATAGACGTGCTCGGAGACGCCAAGACCGCCGTGTATCGCGTGGCGATCGAGGCCGCCATTGGGGATGAGAACGTGGACGCGCTCATCGTGATCCTCACCCCCCAGACCACTACCGAGGTCGAGGCGACCGCTGAGGCGATAGGAGAGCTGGCAGCCGGCACCGAGAAGCCGGTCCTCGCCTGTTTCATGGGCAGCATGAGCACCGGCGAGGGATGCGAGATACTCGACCGCGCGTCAGTGCCCAACTACATCCACCCCGAGCGCGCCGTCACGGCCCTGGACGCCATGTATCGCTTTCGCACGTGGACCGAGGTCACGCACCAGGAGCCGCCCGCCTTCGAGTTCGGCGAGGCGGCGATCGAGCGGGTGCTTGGCGAGGCGGCCCGGAAGGGCATGACGACCATCGGGGAGTGTCACGCCGGCCGCTTGGTGGAAGCGTGCGGGCTGCGCTTGCCGAAGAGCGCGCTGGCCGACGGCGCGGACGCTGCCGCGCGGGCCGCCGCGCAGATCGGATATCCGGTCGTGATGAAGATTTCCTCCGACGACATCCTCCACAAGTCCGACGCCGGGGGCGTGAAGGTGGGCCTGGCGGACGAGGCGCAGGTGCGCGCCGCCTACGAGGAGATCATGGCGGGCGCGCGGGCCTACAAGGCGGACGCGACGATCGACGGCGTGCTGGTGCAGCAGATGGTCGCGGGCGGCATCGAGGTGATCGTGGGCATGAACCGCGACCCGCAGTTCGGGCCGCTCGTCATGTTCGGGCTCGGCGGGATATACGTGGAGCTTTTGAAGGACGTGGCGTTCCGCGTGGCGCCCTTGACGGCCGAGGATGCGCGGATGATGATCGACGAGATCAAGGGGAGCGACATGCTCAAGGGCTTCCGCGGGCGGGAGCCCGGCGACCTGGACGCCCTGGCGGACTGCATACTGCGCATCTCTTATCTCGCCACGCGCTTTCCGCAGCTCACCGAATGCGACCTCAACCCCCTGCTCGTTTTCCCGCGCGGCCAGGGTGTCATGGCCCTCGATGCGCGCTTCGCGCTAAGGCAATAGAACTTTCGCGGCTCGATGGAAGCGCCAGCTGTGCGCTGCAACGGGTTAACCGAGGTGCGCTGCGAAGCGGATTAGTCGTCGGAAAGAGACAGCACCCCCAGTACATGCATGGGCGCAAGGCCATCGACGCGGTCAGCCTTGACCCATTTCCTCCATGATGTTGGCGAAAGGCATCCACAGCGCGATCAAGGTCAGGGCAAGAACGAGTATCGCAAGCGCGGAAATGCCTACCCTATAGAGCGAAGCGAGCGTTCTGTGCCGTCCAACTGTGAGGACGTAATGCAACAGCACGTGGCTCACCACCGATAGGAGTAAGAGCGGCGCGATGATGAGGACGGCCCAGTCTATACCCATGCCGAAAAGGCTACCAGATGTCTTGTGATGAGAGGGCGCGGCTTGCCAAAGTCTGCAAGAAGTCGCACAAACCCCGGCACCACGAACACGGCGAGCACAAAGACCGCGGCAACCAGGAAGAAATGAAACGTTCCGATGATTATTGCGCCCCCGATGCTGGGGCTTGCCGAACCCGATTGGTGGGACGCACGCCGCACGTGGGCTTGCCAATAGAAGTAGGCCACGGCGCCAAAAAGCCCTGTCCGTAGAATGGCGAGGAGCCAACCGACTTTAGCGTTTCCTGGTTCCTTGTCACGGGTCAGGAGGTCCACCAGCGCTGCCAGTGGCAGACCGATAAGGGGAATGCCAAGGACGAGTCCAGTCAGGGCGAAGAACATGATAAACCCCTCCCACTACGTTGCCCCGGCGCTCGACCCTTCCCCCTAACCCCGGTTCGCCCGGCGTTCGGGTGCGGCTGTTGCTCTGTCAAATCGGGCATGACCGGTCGAGGACTTCCACTCACCCATGGAGGTGTGGCAGTTGCGCCCGTCAAAGCAAGGTTGACGGAGCACTATTTCTTATCGTCTTCCTCGCGCTTGATGAGCGCTTCCCACTTGCGGTCGATATCGGCCTGGATTTCGGCGATGAGGTACTCGTTCTTGGGACTGAATAGATGCTTGAAGCGGCCCTGTCCCTTGAGCCATTCTTCGACGGGCTTCTTCTCGCGCGGCTTGTAGTTGATCTTCAGCTTGCCGTCCTCGATCTCATACAGCGGCCACAGGCAGATGTCGGCGGCGAGCTTGCAGAGCTGGATCGTATCCGCGGGCTCGTAGCGCCACCCGCGCGGGCAGGGCGCGAGGATGTTGAGGAAACACGGGCCTTCGATGGCGACGGCCTTCTGGACCTTCTGCATCAGGTCGCGGTTGCGATGGGGGGCGGCCTGCGCCACGTACGGTATGCCGTGGGCGGCGACGATGGCCGTCAGGTCCTTCTTGGCCTGCGTCTTGCCGGGGCTCACCTTGCCGGCCGGAGCGGTCGTGGTGTAGGCGCCCTTCGGGGTGGCGCCGGAACGCTGAATGCCGGTGTTCATGTAGGCTTCGTTGTCGTAGCAGATGTAGGTGAAGTTGTGGCCGCGTTCGAGCGCTCCGGACAGGGACTGGAGGCCGATGTCATAGGTGCCACCGTCCCCACCGAAGGTGATGAAGCGGATGTCCTCCTTGACCTTGCCCTGCCGCTTGAGGCTGCGGTATGCGGCCTCTGCGCCGCTGATGGTGGCGGCGGCGTTCTCGAAGGCGTTGTGGACCAGGGGGACGCGCCAGGCGGAGTTGGGGTATATGGTGGTGCTCACCTCCATGCAGCCGGTGGCGATGCTGACGACGACACTGGCGCCGTCCTGCTGTGCGGCCAGCAGGGCCTGCCGCAAGATGATCGGCCCCGCGCAACCGGGGCAGGCCGCGTGACCTCCCGAAAGCAGCTCCGGGGAGTCGCCCAATTCCTTGAGTTTCGTGGTCGGCATTCGCGTTCTCCCAACGTGCCGTCTTGTGTGTGGGCCTTGCGCGGGCGTGAAGTCGTCTCTATTCCCTCAGCCCGATGTATTCGACGCGTGAGTCTTCGGCCTTGGCGAGGGTCCGGAAGGCCTCCCTCACGTCCTCCAGCCTCAGATCGCGCCCGCCCAGGCCGTAGATGAAATTGAGCATCGGGCTGGACGCGCCGCGGCAGGCCGAGCGCACCTCATGGTAAAGCGGCCCGCCCAGGCCGAAGGAAATCGCCCGGTCCATCACGCCGACCGTTACGGCCCGGCCAAGCGCCTCGCGTATCTCCTCGCCCGGGAACGGCCTGAAGGTGCGCACCTTCAGGACGCCGGCCTTGATGCCGTCCTCCTCGCGCGCCTGATCGGCGGCCTCCTTGGCCGTGCCCATCGTCGAGCCCAGGCCCAGGACGATAACCTCGGCGTCCTCGCACCGATAGGGGTCGAGGTGCCCGTAGGCGCGGCCGGTCAGCTCGCCGTACTCGGCACCGATCTCGGCGATAACGTCGCGGGCGTTCTCCATCGCGTCGACCTGATGCTTCTTGAACTCGAAGTAGTAGTTCTGGAGCGCGAAGGCGCCGAAGGTCTCCGGCGCGTCTACCCCGAGGAGGCTGCGCTCGGGCTTGAACTCGCCGATGAAGTCCCTCGCGACCTCCGTGTCGTTTACCTCGAGGCCCTCCAGGGTGTGGCTGATGATGAAGCCGTCGAGCGTGGCCATGACGGGCAGCCGGACGTCGGCGTGCTCGGCGATGCGGACGGCCTGGAGGACGTTGTCGTAGGCCTCCTGGCAGTTCTCGGAGTAGAGCTGAATCCAGCCCGCGTCGCGCGCGCCCATCGTGTCGCTGTGGTCGCAGTGGATGTTGATCGGGGCGCTCAACGCCCGGTTGACGACGGGCATGATGATCGGGCAGCGGCTGCTTGCGGCCACGTAGAGCACTTCCCACATCAGCGCCAGCCCGGCCGAGCTGGTGGCAGTGCAGCAGCGCGCCCCGGCCAGCGACGCGCCGACCACCGCGCTCATCGCGCTGTGCTCGCTCTCAACCTGCACGAACTCGGTGACGACCTCCCCGTCGGCCACGTACTCGGCGAACTTGTGCATCATCTCCGTCTGCGGGGTGATCGGATAGGCGGCCACGACGTCCGGGTTGATCTGCTTCAGCGCGTAGGCCGCCGAATCGTTGCCGGTCAACGCCACTCTTTCGCCCATTGGGTCAATCCTTCCTCTCCCGGGGCTGCTCGTCTTCCTTTTCCCGGTTCGTCATCTCGCTTTCGAGTTGTATCTCGATGGCGTCGACGGGGCATTCCTTGGCGCAGATGCCGCAGCCCTTGCAGTACTGGAAGTCAGTCCCGAACTTCTTGCCGCCCTTGACCTCGATCGCGCTGTCCGGGCAGTATATCCAGCACAACAGACAGTGGGTGCACTTCTCGAAGTTGGTCTTCGGCGCGTAGGTGCGCCAGGAACCCGTGTGAAGGCTCGCCATGCTCCCGCCCGGTACCACCGCACCGGGGACCATCTCGCCCTTCTTCTTCAACTTCTTAGCCACCGTCGGTCTGCACCTCCGTCGCCGCGCGCCCGACGGCCCGGATGTTGCCCTCGAGCATCCCGGCGCTCAGTTTCTTGTCGAACTTCTTGTGGATCGCCTTCTCGATGTCCTTGACGGCCACTGCGCCGGTCACCTTCAGCAGCGCGCCCACCATGACCGTGTTCGGAATCGGCCGCCCGATCTCTTCCAGGGCGATGTCGGTAGCGTCGATGGTGTACACCGTTCGGCCCTCCAGGCCGAGCTTTCGGCGGATCTCGGCGGGCGTGGCGCTGGTGTTGACCAGCAGGATGCCGTCCTCGTCCAAGCCCTCGGCCACGCTCTCGGTGTCCAGCAGGGTATCGTCCAGCACTACGACCACGTTCGGATAGTAGATGGCGTCATGGACCCGGATTGGCTTCTCGCTGATGCGCGTGTAGGCCTTTATGGGCGCACCTTCGCGTTCGGCGCCGTATTCGGGCGCTCCCTGCGCGTGCCGGCCAGCCCACACGGCCACCTCGGCCACCATGCCCGCAGCGGTCTTGGCGCCCTGACCCCCGCGCCCGTGCCATCGCATCTGGAGCTGCTTCTTACCCATTGGCTGGAAACCTCTTAGGCACAACGCGCTCGAAAAGGGACGATTGCCCGGCCAAGCACACAAACTGTCTTAATTGTCCCTCAGATCGAGTGGCAAGTCAAGTGAGTGAGGCCGCGGCGGATGATGTTCGCACCGCGCTCGGCGGCAGGCACCCGCACGGGGGTGAACATGGCTGCGCACATGGAGGCAGTCGCTCGCACACGGATGCCTTGCGGTCGCCGGGGGGCAGGCGGTATATTGGGGGTCTGAGAGGCCGGTCTGCCGCGCCGGCACGCCACCGGCTGGCGGCGGCATGCGAACCGATCCGGGAACTCTCCTTGACGGGGGCATCGCCCATGAAGAAGCTTATCAAGCTGCTTGTGGTGGTAGTAGTCCTGTTGGCAATCGGCGCAGTCATCCTGCTTCTGAGCCTGAACCGCGCGGCCAAGGTCGCCGTGGAGACCGGCGGGAGCATGGTGCTCGGCGTGCCGACGACGCTGGAGAAGACGAAGGTATCCGTGAGGGACGGCACGTTCGGGTTTGACGGGCTCGTGCTGGGCAGCCCTGAGGGTTTCAAGGCAGATGAGATATTCCGCCTCGGCCACGGTCATGTGGAAGTCAAGCTGGCTTCCTTGCTGGGCGACGAGGTCGTGATCGATAGCGCGGAGACCACGATCGAAATGTCCGGCGGGCGCATCAACTGGGACGTCATTATGGAAGGCCTAAAGGGCGAGCCGTCCGAGGAAGAGAAGGAGGAGATGACGAAGAGCATCCGCCTGGATCGACGGGTGTTCACAAACGGCAAAATCAACATCGAGGGGATGCCCGTCCGCGTCCCCCTGCCCACGGTTGAGATAAAGGACATCCGCACCGCCGATGGCACGGGTGTCACGGTCAGGAATGTGCTGGTGCAGGTTGTCGAATCGCTCCGCAGGTGAGGTGTTTTCCGCCGTGGCCGGGGCCGCCAATCTAAAGGTGATCGGGGAGCTGCCGGGGCAACAGACCTCCGCGCTCATGAAGGGCGGCGTCGAGAGTGGCAAGAAAGCGCTTGAGGCCGGCAAGGACCTCCACGAGGCGGGAAAAGGTGCGCTGGAAAGGGCTCAAGGGACGCTGAAGGACACGCTGGGCGGCATTTTCGGATCGAAGAACGGGAAAGGCGAGGATGAGGGCGAGTAGTGATCGCCCCCCCTCGTCGCGCGGCGGCTGATGCAATGGCGGCGCGGGACGGAGGATATAGAGATGCGCAAGGCATTCATTGCGGCTGCGGCACTGCTGGCGGGGTTGCTGTCGGCGGGCTGCCCGATGTCGCGGGATATCGCGGACCTTCAGCCGCGGCAGGGGCAGCCGCGACTGGAGCAGTTGGAGCGCCACCTCAACTACGCCGACCCCGACGCCGGCCGGCCGGACTACGTGCGCGTTGGCACGCGCTGATCTGCGCCAGCTCAGGAGCCGGGATGAAAGATACTGCCAAGGGAGTTCGGCCGTGCGCCGGGCGGGTGCCCGCCTTCTGGTGTGCCCTGCTTTGCACGGGCGTCCTGCTTGCCGCTTCGGGATGCCGCACCAATCCCGTCACCGGCGGCACGGACCTGATGCTCATCTCCCCGGAGCAAGAGCTCGGGATGGGTGACGGCTATCACCCGAGCATAATCTTCATGTATGATGGGGAGTACCTCGACGCCGATCTCAAACGCTACCTCGGCGCAATCGCGATGCGCCTGCACGCGAACACCCACCGGCCGGGAATGCGGACGGACTTCACGCTGGTGAACTCCTCGGTCGTCAACGCCTTTGCCATCCCGGGGCACGTCTACGCAACGCGCGGCTTCGTTTCCGGTATCGAGAACGAGGCCCAGTTCGCCGCCGTCATGGCGCACGAGCTGGGGCACGTGGCCGCCGGCCATACGGCCAGGCAGATGACACGGCAGACGCTGATGTCCCTGGGGCTGGGCGTGACGGGGACAGCGCTGGGCGAGGGCGGCCGGAGCGCCCTCGTGCTGGGCCAGGCAGGCGCAGCCCTGCTGAACCTGTCCTACAGCCGCGAGATGGAGCACCAGGCCGACCGCGTCGGCACCTACTACATGGCCCTGTCGGGTTGGGACCCCCGCGAGGCGCTGTCCATGCAGCGGCTGTTGAGCCGCCTCGCCGGCCGCAAGGAAACCGTCCTGGACAAGTACCTCTCGACCCACCCGCCGACGAACGAGCGCCTGGCCGAGATCCGCTCGGTCATCGACGAGAAGCAACTCCTCACCAGCGGGCTCATCCAGGGGGACGGCATCTACGCCGGGCGCTGGAATCGGCGCATGGCGGCCGTCCGCGCGGTCAACGAGGCCTTCGAACCCTATGACCGTGGGAGCAAGGAGCTGGCCGGACGCGATTATGACGAGGCGCTCCGCGCCGCCGAGCAGGCCATCGGGATGCGCGCCGACCAGGCTCCGTTCCACAGGCTCCGGGGTGACGCGCTGCTTGGGCTCGACCGCCTGGCAGGGGCCGAGGCGGCCTACTGGCAGGCCCTGCGCATCGACCGCCGGCATGTCCCGGCAAACATCGGGCTGGGACAGGTGGCATATGAGCGGGACGAGTTCGCCGAGGCCGAGCGTCAGTTCGCCTCGGCCGCCCACGGCTTTCCCGCCAGCGCCCTGGCTCAGTACGGCCTGGGCCTGTCCCGCTACAGCCAGCAGAAGTATGCGGAATCCATCCCGCCCCTCGAGAATGCTGCAGAGGCGGCCCCGAGCGACCCCGATCTGCTCTATGTTTTGGCGGAATGCTACGACCGCACCGGGAAGCGGGCGGAGGCCTACCGGGCTTACATTGCGGCCCTCAACGCGGGCCTCACCGGCGACCGCCGCCGCCGGGCGCTGCAGCGCGCGCGCGTGCTCCAGCCGGTCGCGGCGCCCTGACGCAGGAGCGAAAAGGCCCGTGACCCCGCTTATCGCGTTCAAGACCGTCCAGTTCGCGGTCGTGCTAACCTACGCGGCCTTCATTTCGGACTTCAGAAACAAGGGCCGGATGGCCCCGCTGATAGACGAGCGGTTCATCCTGAGCATCAAGGCCTGCTATCTCCTGCCCATAGCCGTGCACGCCTACTCGCTGCTCCTTCTCGACGGGCTTCTCGCCTTCGACTTCGTCGCCCTCGGCCTGTCCGGCCTGGGCACGCTTATTGTGGTCAGAGCCAAGAGCGACCTCGGCGCGTACCACACCTGGGCGGGCTATCACGCGGACACGCCGAAGGTTGTCACAACGGGAGTGTATGCCTTCGTTCGACACCCGCTTTACGTGGGCATCTACATGTTCGGCCTGGGCATCCTGGCCACCGTAATCCCCCACGCGCCCTGGTGCCTGACCGCGATTGCGCTTGCAGGCGAGGCCTACGCAGGCGTTTTTCTCGCGGCCGTGGCCGTCAGGGAAGACAGGCTGATGGCCGAAAGGTGCGGGCAGGAGTTTCTGGAATACCGGCGGCAGGTCCATGCCTTCCTGCCCATTAGAACGTACAGAAGGTGACCGGAAGTAGCCGGGCATCTTCAGGGCGCATCGTTTGGAGCCAGCTCGCGCAGGGCGTCCGCGTAGACCTCGTAGTCTCCTGCGCTGAAGAGCACGAAGCGCACGAGGTTGAGCACACCCGGGTTGTCGCGCAGGTAATCCACGGCCGTCCTAAGCGCAATGCGCGATGCGTCCCGTATAGGGTAGCCGTAGACGCCCGTGCTGATCGAGGGGAAGGCCACCGATCTGAGGC
>CAZHPE010000110.1:0-661 GCA_964534775.1 uncultured candidatus Brocadiaceae bacterium | reverse complement strand
GAGGCCGTGTCCCACGGCGAGGCCGAGGCTTCTGCGGTAGGCGCCGGCGAGCAGTTCACCTTCACCGGAGGCGCCGCCCCGATAGACGGGGCCCACGGCGTGAATGACGCGCCGCGCGGGAAGCCTCCCCGCGCCCGTGATGACCGCGCTTCCGGTGGGGCAGCCGCCGATGTGCCGGCACTCCTGCATGATCTCCGGCCCCCCGGCGCGATGAATCGCCCCGTCCACCCCGCCGCCGCCGCGAAGGCCGCGGTTGGCTGCGTTCACGATCGCATCGACTTCCTGCAGGGTGATGTTCCCCTGCACAAGTTCGATCACGCCGCCCGGCACTTCGGCCTTTATGCCGGGACCGGAGTGAGGGTTGCTCCTCACGGAGCGTCCTCCAACAGGAAGATGTCACCGATGCCGAACACGCCGCCCTTCACACGCGTTACCTCATGCTCTTCGCGGAGCAGCCCCAGCAGTTGCGCGCGTGCGTCCTCGCGGTTCCCGTACTTGAGTGAGCCAATGAACATGCACCGGCCGTCCAGAGACTCCAGCCACTCGGCGGGATGCTCCAGCATGTGCTTCTGGCTGGCTGCGTAGATTAGCGTATCGTCGGGGATGTGCCAGATGATCTGGGGCAGGTTGCTGCGGTGGACGTGGTCGATGACGATCCGCC
>CAZHPE010000109.1:0-9991 GCA_964534775.1 uncultured candidatus Brocadiaceae bacterium | reverse complement strand
AACCCGACCACGAACTCCTTCAAGCGCCTGGTGCCGGGCTATGAGGCCCCCGTCTACATCTCCTGGGCGCGCCGCAACCGGTCCGCTTTGGTGCGTGTGCCGATGTACAAGCCGGGCAAGGAAAAGGCCACGCGCGCCGAGTTCCGCTGCCCCGATCCCGCGTGCAATCCATATCTGGCATTCTCCGTCATGCTCGCCGCCGGCCTGAAGGGCATCGAGGAAGGCTACGAGCTGCCCGAGCCGGTCGAAGAGGACATCTTCGAGATGTCGGCAGAGGAGCGGGTCGCGAATGGCATCGAGTCCTTGCCGGGGAGCCTTGATGAGGCGATCGCCGCGACCGAGGGGAGCGCGCTCGTGCGCGAGGCCCTGGGCGATCACATCTTCGAGAAATTCATCGAGAACAAGAAGATCGAATGGGACAAGTTCCGCATGCACGTGAGCAAATTCGAACTCGACAAATACCTCCCGATCCTCTAGTATACCCATAAGCGCGCCGCGGCCACCCGTGGCCCGTGCGCTTGGACAAGAGACGCGTTGGCGAGGAAATTGTCGGTGCAATTCAGCGGCGGGCCGATCCAGTGCAACGCTGCGGGAGCCGCAGCGCCGTGGGGATTGTATGACCCCGCGTTCGAACACGATAGCTGCGGCGTGGGGTTTCTCGCGCGGCTGGACGGCGATCCGCGTCACTCGCTCGTCGAGGCGGCGGTCCAGGTGCTGGTGAACCTGGAACACCGCGGCGCAGTAGGCGGCGACATGGTCACCAGTGACGGCGCCGGCCTCCTGCTGCAGATGCCGCACCTCTTCCTGCGTGGCGAATGCGGGCAGAGGGGCATGAACCTTCCCGATCCCGGCGACTACGCGGTGGGCATGGTCTTCCTGCCCCGCGACGCGAAGCTGGCAAGGCGCTGCGCAGACGTGCTGGAACGCATCGCCCGGCAGGACGGCTGCCACGTGCTGGGCTGGCGGGAAGTACCCACGGACCCCGGGCCGCTGGGAGAGTTTGCCCGGCGGACGCAGCCCGACATCCGGCAGTTGCTTCTGGCGCGCGGGACGGTCGCCGCAGATGCGTTCGAATCGGCGCTCTACGTCATCCGCCGGGCCGCGGCGCAAGAGGTTGCCGCCTGGGCCGAGGACACGAGCCAGTTCTACGTCTCAAGCCTTTCCAGCCGCACGGTGAACTACAAAGGCATGTTGGTGGGGGCGCAGGTCCCGACGTTCTACCCGGACCTGAGGGATCCGCGCTTCGCGTGCGCCTTCGCCCTGTTGCACCAGCGTTACAGCACGAACACGTTTCCCAGTTGGAGCCTGGCGCAGCCGTTCCGCATGCTCGCGCACAACGGGGAGATCAACACCCTGCGCGGCAACATCAACCGCATGCGCGCGCGGGAAGCCATCCTTGGGTCGCAGCGGTTCGGGGCGGACATCGAGAAGCTCAAGCCGATCATCGTCGAGGGCACCAGCGATTCCTCCATGCTCGACAACGCGCTGGAGCTACTCGTGCTCGGCGGGCGATCGCTGCCGCACGCCATGATGATGATGATCCCCGAGGCGTGGGGCGCCAAGTACGTCATGGGCGAGGACAAGCGGGCCTTCTACGAGTACCACGCGGCGGTCATGGAGCCGTGGGACGGCCCGGCGGCGGTGTCGTTCACCGACGGGGCCCGCTACGTGGGCGCCACGCTGGACCGCAACGGTTTGAGGCCCCTGCGACATACGATCACGCGGGACGGGCTGGTGATTGCGGCCTCTGAGACGGGCGTGCTCGATGTGGCGCCGGCGGACCTCCTCAGCCGCGGCAGGTTGCAGCCGGGCAGAATGCTGCTCGTCGATCTCCAGGAAGGCCGCGTGATCCCGGACAACGAGATCAAGGCCAGGATCTCGCGCCAGCGTCCGTACCGGCACTGGGTCAAGGACAACCGCGTCGAACTGCGCGGGCTGCTCATGCCCTCGGAGATCCCGGCGACCGACCCGGAGGTGCTCCATCGCGAGCAGCACGCCTTCGGCTACACCGAGGAAGAGTTGCGGATGATCGTCGCGCCCATGGCTTCGCACGGGCAGGAGCCGGTGGGTTCGATGGGGAATGACGCGGCCCTGGCGGTCCTGTCCCGCCGGCCGCAATTGCTTTTCGCCTACTTCAAGCAACTCTTTGCGCAGGTGACGAACCCGGCGATCGACCCGCTGCGCGAGGAACTGGTCATGTCGCTCATGGGTTTTGTGGGGCGGCAGCAGAACCTGCTAGACGAGACGCCCGAGCACTGCCGCCAGCTCAAGCTCCCCCATCCGATCCTGACGCCGGAGGACGTGCTGCGCTTGCGTAACGCGGAGCGGGCGGACCTCGTCGTGAGGGAAATCAACATCCTGTTTCCTGCTGAGGGCGACGGCGAGGCGCTGGGCGCGGCGCTCGAGTCCGTCTTTGCGCAGGCAGAGAGACACATCGACGAGGGCGCGACCATCCTTGTCCTGACCGACCGGCGTCTGGATGCCGGGCATGCGGCCATTCCGTCGCTCCTTGCCGCTTCCGGGCTTCACCACCATCTGATTCGGAAGGGGAAGCGAACCGCCGTCGGGATCATCGTCGAGACGGGCGAGGCGAGGGAAGTGATGCACTTCGCATTGCTGATCGGGTTCGGCGTGAACGCGATCTGCCCGTACGTGGCGTTCGCGGGCGTCCGGGAACTGGCCGAGGACGGACTGCTCGAGGGGCCGCTCTCCCCCGAGGAGGCATCGGACAACTACATCACAGCCGTCAAGAAGGGCCTGTTGAAGACGTTCAGCCGAATGGGCATCTCAACGATCCGCAGCTTCCACGGCTCGCAGATATATGAAGCGCTCGGACTCGGGCCGGAGCTGATGGAAAAGTATTTCGCCAACACCGTCTCGCGCGTGGGCGGGATCGGGCTGAAGCAGGTCGCGGCGGAAGCTCGGGCCAGGCATAGCCGCGGGTTCCCGGCGGACGGCGAGCCGTGCGGGATGCTCGACATCGGCAGCCAGTATCGCAACCGCGCCGACGGCGAGAAGCACCTCTGGACGCCCGAGGTGATCTACAAGCTGCAGCACGCGGTGAGGACCGACGACTACGGGACCTTCAAGAAGTACACGCGCCTGGTCGACGGGCCGGGGGGCGAGCAGGTCCGGCTCCGCTGCCTGCTTCGATTCAAGGCGGCCGAGCCCATTCCGATCGAAGAGGTCGAGCCGGTGGAGGCCATTCTGCCTCGGTTTGCCGGGGGCGCCATGTCCTTCGGTTCGATCAGTAAGGAGACCCACGAAACAATCGCCCTGGCGATGAACCGCCTCGGCTGCCGCAGCAACTCTGGGGAAGGCGGCGAGGACCCGCAGCGATATGCGCCCCTGCCCGGCGGCGACAGCAAATGTTCCCGGACCAAGCAGGTGGCGTCCGGCCGCTTCGGGGTGACGATCGAGTATTTGAGGAGCGCGCAAGAGCTTCAAATAAAGGTCTCGCAGGGGGCAAAGCCCGGCGAAGGCGGGCAGTTGCCCGGGCACAAGGTGAGCAGCGATATCGCCCGGGTGCGCCACACCACGGCCGGCGTCACGCTGATCTCGCCGCCCCCCCACCATGACATCTACTCGATCGAGGATCTGAAGCAGCTCATCTACGACCTTCACTCCGCTAATCCTTCCGCACGGGTTTCAGTGAAGCTCGTTTCGGAAGCCGGCGTTGGGACGATCGCAGCCGGCGTCGCCAAGGGAAAGGCCGACATGGTGCTCATCGCAGGGCACGACGGCGGCACGGGCGCCTCGCCCCTGACGGCCATAAAGCACGCGGGCCTGCCGTGGGAGCTGGGATTGGCCGAGACGCAGCAGACGCTGGTGACCAACGGGCTGCGCGACCGCATCCGCGTGCAGGTCGACGGGCAGTTGCGATCGGGCAGGTGCCTGGCGATCGCCGCCCTGCTGGGCGCGGAGGAGTTCGGTTTCGGCAGCGTGCTGCTGGTCACGCTGGGGTGCGTGATGATGCGCAAGTGTCACACGAATGCCTGCCCGGTGGGCATTGCCACGCAGGACCCGAGGCTACGCGCCCGGTTCACGGGGGAGCCCGAGTATGTCGAGCGGTTCCTCTGTTTCATGGCGCAGGACCTGCGGGAGCACATGGCCGAGCTGGGCTTCCGGACCGTCGATGAGATGGTGGGGCGGGCCGACATGCTGGAGGCGTCTACGCCGGACGATCACGACAAGGCGCACCTTCTGGATTTCAGCTCGATGCTCGCCTCGGTCGGCCCCGGGGAGGAGCTTCCCACGCGCTGCGTCTGCAAGCAGGATCACGAGCTCGACGCGGCCATGGATTGGGAGATCATTCGCCTCTCGCGCCCCGCCCTGGAGCGCGAGGGCGCCGTGCGCATCGAGATGCCGGTGCGCAACGTCCACCGCGCCGTAGGCGCCACCTTGAGCGGTGAGATCGCCGCGCGGTACGGGTCCGCGGGGCTTCCCGAGGATGCGATTCAGATCGCGCTCGAAGGCTCGGGGGGCCAGAGCCTCGGTGCATTCCTGGCTCCGGGGGTGACGATTCGTGTCGAGGGCGACGTGAACGACTACTTGGGCAAGGGCCTGTCGGGAGGGAAGATCATCGTTGTACCGCCGAGCAGCGCCCGGTTTGCCCCTGGCGAGAACATCATTGCCGGGAACGTTGTCCTCTACGGGGCAACCAGCGGCGAGGCGTATATCCACGGCTTGGCGGGAGAGCGTTTCGCCATCCGCAACAGCGGCGCGCGAGCGGTCCTGGAAGGGGTGGGCGACCACGGCTGCGAGTACATGACCGGGGGCGTGGTCGTGGTGTTGGGGCCGACCGGATACAACTTCGCCGCGGGGATGAGCGGGGGCATCGCGTACGTCTACAACGACCACGGTCTGTTTGACACCCGGTGCAACCTGGACATGGTGGACCTGGAGAGCGTCTACAGCGAGGAGGACGAGCAGCAGCTTCGCGCGCTGATCCAGGTCTACCTGCATCACACGGGCAGCCGCCGCGCCGCCGACATCCTGGAGAACTGGCAGGCCTGCCGGCCCCTGTTCGTCAAGGTCATGCCTATCGACTACCGCCGGGTCCTGGAGCGAATGCGCCTCGCAGAGGATGCGGAGAAGGAGACCGTGGCGGCCACCGAGGAGGTCTACCATGGCTAAGGCGACGGCGTTTCTCGAGCACGACCGCGAAGACGCTCCGAAGCGGCCCGTGGCTGAACGCGTTCACGACTTCCGGGACGTCGAGGACCGCCTGCCCGTTCACCACATTCAGACCCAGGCGACGCGCTGCATGGACTGCGGCATCCCGTTCTGCCACAGCTTCGGCTGCCCGGTCAGCAACCTGGTCCCGGACTGGAATGAAATGGTTGCCAGGGGCCAGTGGCGAAAGGCCTTGTATCTGCTTCACGCGACGAACAACTTGCCGGAGATCACGGGAAGGATCTGTCCCGCCCCGTGCGAGCCGGCCTGCACCCTGAGCATCAATCAGCCCGCCGTCACCATCAGGCAACTCGAACGCGAGATTGTCGAACGGGGGTGGGAACGCGGGTGGATACAGCCCGAGCCGGCCAATCACAAGACGGGCAAGAAGGTCGCCATCGTGGGGTCCGGGCCGTGCGGACTGGCCGCCGCGCAGCAACTGGCGCGTCTCGGGCACGAAGTGATCGTGTTTGAAAAGGCGGACCGGGTCGGCGGGGTCCTTCGCTACGGCATACCCGACTTCAAGCTCCAGAAGAGCGTCATCGACCGGCGGTTCGAACAGATGCGCGCCGAAGGGGTCACGTTCGAGACCGGCGTCGAGGCCGGTGTGGACCTTTCGGTCAGGTATATGCGCCGGACCTTCGACACGGTGCTCATCGCCGCCGGGGCAAGGGTGCCGCGCGACTTGGCGATACCCGGCCGGGAGCTGGGCGGCGTGCACTTCGCAATGCGTTTCCTCACGCAGCAGAACCGGCGCACCGCCGGCGAGCCCATCCCGCCCGACGAAGAGATCAGCGCCGACGGGAAGAACGTCGTCGTCATCGGCGGCGCGGACACGGGAGCCGACTGCGTGGGGACATGCCGCCGGCTGGGCGCAGGCGAAATTCGCCAGATCGAGCTGCTGCCCGAACCCCCGACGGAGCGGCCGCCGGGCAACCCGTGGCCGACCTGGCCCCGCATACTGCGCACGTCCAGCTCACACGAGGAGGGCTGCGAGCGCATGTGGAGCGTCCTGACTAAGGAGTTCCTCGGTGCGGGCAACGTGGTTCGGGGCTTGCGCTGCGTAAAGCTGGAGTGGTCCCCGCCGGACGAAGCCGGCCGCTCCGGGTTCCGCGAAATCCCCGGGTCGGAATTTGAGATCGAGGCCGATCTGGTGCTTTTCGCCATGGGGTTCTTGCACGTCGAGCACGGGCCGCTTGTGGAGGACTATGGCCTCCGGACGGACGAGCGGGGGAACATCACGGTCGGCGATGATTTCATGACTTCCACGCCCGGTGTATTCGCAGCCGGGGATTCCGTGATGGGCGCATCGCTTGTCGTCCGCGCGATCAGCCTCGGCCGCCAGGCCGCGGCTGCCATCGGCCACTACCTCAGCCGATAGACCGCCACCCCGTCAAACCCCGACCGGGACCCGACGCCTCCACTGCACGGGGGCGGCATCTCGGCCGCGCTTTCGGTCGATTGCGCGTTCCTGTCGGACCCTTGTGTCCACAGGATGCCGCATCCTTGCCCTCCTCTCCGGGCGCTTGGACCAGACCGCTCGCCGGCGCATACCGAGCATAGTCGTCCTGTGCAGGCGGAGTGTCCGATATGGGCGCAAGATGCCGTTCGTTCTCGTTCTCGCTGGAACAGAGACGGGCAGAAAGGCGCTTGTGGCGCTTGTGGACGGCTGGCGCGAGAGCGAGGCGTCGTGGACCGAGCTGCAGCTGGCGTTCTACGACTTTCCGGCCGAGCACTGGGTGCATATTCGCACGACGAACCCGGTGGAATCGACCCTGGCAACTGTGCGCCTCAGGACGCACAAGACGCGAGGATGCCTATCGCGACACACGGCGATGACGATGGTGTTCAAGCTGATTCAGAGCGCACAGAAACGCTGGCGCCGGCTGAACGCGTCAGACTACCTGAAGGACGTGATCCCGGGCGTGGAATTCCGCGACGGAGTCCGAGCCGACGGCCAGATGGAACAAGAAGACAAAGCCGACGCCGCCTGAACCGCCATACACAACATTTGACAATAGCTCAAAAAGTGCAGTTCCCATGGTTCCAGGGCTGTGTTTTCATAGCCGTTGTGATTCCTTCCTGTATTCTCGCCATCCGAGCCGGCCGTGACAGGTGCTTCCAGCGGATAGACACAGCGACGCTCCGAACGGAAACTAAGCTTTTCGCAGTTTCAGTCATTCGCGAAGTTAATCTTCTTCAAGGGGAGAGCATATGCATGTGGGATAATGCTTTGCAGGAGCTGCCGACCTATGTTGCTTCGCTGAAGCCGCGGACGCTATATATTACCCCCAATATCGTCATAATCCATTTAGGGGGGGAGGGCCTGCCACCGAAGAGGGCGTTGTCGTTTTGCTGGAGCCAGAAGGAGAGATACAGAGTGCATTCCGCAGCCCGTTCGGTACGACGACAGCGATCAATTCCGAGAGGTCCGTCTTGAAGTACAGCGTTGACCGCTCGGGCATGCTACTTTCCCCGCAGGAACTGGCCGCAATGAAAGACTACGAAGCAGTGGTGCCGCCAGAGGAAAAGGATGAATCATCCGTCAGGGAGAGACTGTCGTTTCTGTAATCCAAGCGTTAACTCTCTGTCGCCAAACGGGGCGCAGGCGCCCGACGCGGCCATTTTGCGCTGATCATGGCCGCGTCGAAAGAGAGAAAAGCACCCACCGCCGTGCAGGCCCCGACGGCCCACCGGAACTCCCAGACTCCTTCCCACGAGCGTTTTTCCGATGCAGGAGCGACGAAAAGGACCTTGGGTAGGGTAAAGGGAGGGTCGCAGCTTTGCGCGGCTCTCAGGGCTGGAAAGCGTGTGCTCCTTGCCGTAATCATGCCACGGAAAAGGCGGGAAATCAGGAGAGTGATTTCTTCCTCCCGGCAGGGGAGGAAGAAGGATGGGGGAGTCGAAGCGCCGGCGCGCGAAAGAGGGGGCGGGGGGCAATGGGAATTGACACGCCGGGCGCGGCGCGGTATACATGCGCCGCACGGTCTTTCGGGGGGCCTCGGCCCCGTCTTGCTGCAAGCGTTCGGGATAACGGGAGCATCTCCCGCCCCGCGATCACATTCTGGAGAGCATCCGATGACAAGAGCCGCACGAGTCCTGGAGCGACTGAATGGTCCGGTGGTGCCGATGAACATCTGCTTCACCGAGGACAACGAGATCAACTACCCGGCGATGCGGAAGTATGCCGGCTGGCTCTGCGAACAGAAGGCGCCGGTGCTGCTTCTGACCTACGGGAGCAGCGAGTTCGCCTGGCTCTGCGACGAGGATGTCTACCGGCTCACGGCGGAGCTGGCCGAGGAGATCGCCGGCCGCTCGCTCTTCATCTCCTCGACCCTCTACTGGAACCCGAAGGCCTGCCGGCGGTTCCTGAAGCACGCCGACCAGGTCGGCGCCGACGCCGTCAAGGTGCAGCTCAACCCCTGGGTGGGCCCGTCCAAGCGCGAGGTGTTCATCGGCTATCATGATGCAATCCAGGACGCGGCCACGATCCCGCTGCTCCTCTGGTTCAACAGCGCCGGCGGCGGGGCCGTGCCGGTGGATGTCGTCGCGGAACTCGCCCGCTGGCCGCAGATCGTGGGCGCGAAGAACGATGAACATCCATTCTATTACTACTACGACGTCGTCCGGGCCACCAAGGACGAGGACTTCGCCGTGATCAGCGGGGGGCAGATGCGCAACTTTGTCTTCGGATATCAGATCGGCTCGCCCGCCTATCTGTGCGGGATCGCCCCGTTCCGGCCCGACATAGCGCTCCAGTTCTACGGCCGGCTGGTCGAGCGGCGGTTCGACGATGCCTGGCAGATGGTCTTCCGCTACGAGGAGCCGTGGGTCAAGAAGGCGAACGAGCTGGAGTGGCTCTTCAGCATCAAGACTGCGCTGAACCTGCACGGGCTCTTCCCGGACGATTTCTGCACCCCCTTCCAGCCGCGTGACGAAACCCGTCGCGAAGAGGTCCGCAAGTGTCTCGAAAGCCTCTTCGGACCGATCAAGAAGGCGGAGCTGTGAGCGAAGGATCGGGCAGGGCCACCAGCGGCTTCGAGACGACGGGACAGGGGACCTCTTTCAGTCGGCCCGCGCGCACGGCCGTCTTCGCGGCCTGTTGCTACAGCATGATGGCGGTCTCCTTCGTCAACGCCAGCTACCCGTTGTGGATGGCTGCGATCGCCGACGATCTCGGCATGGACGAGGCCCTCACAGGCGTGCTCCTGAGCGGCCCGTTCTGGGGCATGGCTTTCGCCATACTGGTTGCCGGATCGTTGGCGGACCGGTGGGGGTATAGGACGCTGTTCGTTGCCGGTTCGCTGGTGCAGTCATTGAGCATGCTGGCCGTCAGCTACGCACCGACCGCGTCGATTGCGCTCGCCGGGGCTTTTCTGGGCAGCTTCGGCACGGGCGTGGCCCAGGTCCTGCCGACGCCGGTGGCCTGCGCGCTGTATCCGCGTTCGCGCACCCCGGTGTGCAACCTGCTGATGAGCTTCAACTCGGTCGGCGCTGTCCTGGTATTTTTTCTCGGGATGTTTCTGGCAAGATGGGGCGGGACCTGGCGGCAGGCGTTCCGGATTGTGGCGGCGATGGTGATGGTCTACGGGTTCGCATTCGCCCTGCTGCCCCTCCCGGCGCCCCTCCCACGGACCGTGAAACGCACGCCGCCGCACCGGCTGCTGAAAAGCAGGGCGTTCCTGCTCGTGCTCCTGGGCAACGGCGCGAATGCGTTCGCCCTGGTCGGCATAGGCTCGTGGCTGGCCATCTACATAGTGAAGGTTCTCGGCGGCACGCAGAGCCAGGGGGCCATGGCACTGGTGTTCTACTCCTT
>CAZHPE010000108.1:0-10037 GCA_964534775.1 uncultured candidatus Brocadiaceae bacterium | reverse complement strand
GAACTTCCAGGTCCTCGTAACGCCCCTTGCCCCGCCGCCACAGGCGCACCAGGTAGTCCCTGTGCCAGCCGCAGTGGCGGATCATCCGGCCGAAGAACGTCGTCATTCGCTTGATGTAGAAGCCGTCGCACGGCGTGCCGTCTTCCAGGATGTCGATGATGCGCGCCCGGAGTTCGGGCGTGACGCGCTCGTCGGCGTCCAGCACCATGACCCAGTCGCTCGCGGCCTGCGGGATGGCCCAGTTCTTCTGCGTGGCCGAGTTCACATATTCGTGCTGGACGATGTGGTCGGTGAACTCGCGCGCGATGTCGAGGGCGCCGTCGGTCGAGAACGAATCGACCACGAAGATGTCGTCGGCCCACGTGACGCTTTCGAGGCACTCGCGGAGGTTGCTTTCCTCGTTGAAGGTAGGCACGATCACGGTAATCGTCTCTGGCATCGGCAGGCTCCCGGGGTAGCGCGTCAAGGCGCCGTCAGGCTAAGCGATGCGCGGTCCAGCGTCAAGGCGGCAGGCCGGTCAACGGGCCGCCGTCCGCCCGGCAGCCGCCCCGTCAAGCAGCGCATAGACGTCCATCGGCGTGGCCGCGAGCGCCAGCGCCCCTGCCCTTTCGAGTTCCTCCGCGGTGCGAAATCCCCACACGGCGCCGACGGCGTACATGCCGGCCCGCGCCGCCGTCTGCATATCGGTGTCGGTGTCGCCCAGGTAGAGGACTCCCTCCGGCGGCACGCCGAGGCGGCGGGCCACCTCCAGCGCGCCGGTGGGGTCGGGCTTGAGCGGCACGTCCGGGCCGGCTCCCACGACCGCCGCGAACTTCCAATCGGGCAAGAGCCGCCCCACGCACAGCCTGGTAAACTCGGCCAGCTTGTTGGAGAGGACCGCCATGATAACCCCGCGCCCCGCCAGGGCGTCCAGGAGCTCGGGGACCCCCTCGTAGGGGCGGGTCTTGTTGGCCCATCGGCTGGCGTATTCCTCGGGCAGCGCCTTCTCGCCGCGCTCCACCGTCGCATCGTCCCGCCGCTCGGGCGGCAGCGCCCGGCGCACCAGCTCCACGACCCCGTCGCCGACGAAACGCTTGTAGGCATCGACCCCGTGCGTGGGACACCCGAGCGACTCCAGCACGGCATTCATCGAGTCCGCCAGGTCCTCGATGGTATCCAGCAACGTCCCGTCCAGATCGAAGACAACCGCATCGAATTTCACGTTCAGCTCGCCCCTTCCCGCAACGCCATGGACTGCGCTTTCGCACGACACCGGCCATCCGGTGAGTAGACTCGCTGCGCCGCGCCGTGTCAAGCGATGCGCCGCATTGCGCCCGCTGAGTTGCATTCCGGCCCGCCCGGGAATATGCTTGAGCGCGAGGGCCGGAGGCTTTAGTTGAAAGGGGGCGAATATGGGATCGAAAAAGGGCCTCGCAGGCATCGTCAGGCGCTGGATAGTTAACCTCGTTCTGCTGCTCGTCGCGTGCCTGCTCGGAATGTCGATCTGCTTCGGGTGGCGATTGGGCATGATAGCGTACCGAATTGAGGAGGCGGTCCTAGCGGTATCAGATGACATCAAAGAGGTCACCGCGACGGCAGCGCAGATATCACGTGACGTCAGCGAGATAAGGGAAGAGCTGAAGGAGGTCAAAGCGAAGGTTGAAGAGAGCATGCCCCTGGATGAACTGGACAACCTGATGGATGCAACCATGGAGATAGGCCGCAGCTTCAGCGCTGATTCGGTTTCGCTGGATGCGGAGGCCGAACGAGAGATCAAACGCCTGCTGAGGGCCCTCTTGTTCTCGGGCATGCAATACGGCCATCGCGGCAAGGAGCGGCCGGTGAGCTATCTTTATGGGACGCGCTATGCGAAGTACAAGACGCTGCGCGCGACGCTGGTGTCGGCAGAGGATTTCGTGGATAAGGTTGCCAGCAAGAGTTTTCTGGGCAGATCGTACTATGTCGTGGACAAAGCAGGGAACCGGCGCGAGCTGAGGGACTGGACGCTCGAAACCCTGGAAAAGCAACGATCAAGCCGCGCGGCCCCAACCGCCGAGTCCAAGGGCGAGAACGTCGACGACGAATCAATGACGCACTCAGAATGACGGGTGCGAGCAGGCCGGGTGGCTCACCCGGTTCGGAACCGGCTAACTAAGCTGCTGAAGAATCATGCGCCCATTACGGACACACCGGCTGCGCGGAACGACTATGCTCATCAGTACGGAAGCACGTGATTTCAGAACGCGGCGTCGAGGCAACGGGAAGCGTCGGGCATTGGGGGCCGGTTGTGGAATCTTCGGGACAGAACGCCGGGCGGGAGCGCCAAGACGCGCCGCAGGGAAGGCGTTCAAGTCGGTCCGATGTCGTGCTCGTGTAGGGGTCGTGCAGGGTTATGTCGGGATTGTGTAGAGGTCGTGTAGGGGTCGTGCAGCCCCACCTGCATGGCACTCAGAGCGCCCTTGACATTCTGCCGGGAGCCTTTCTATACTCGCACGCCGCATTGTCCGCATGTGCAGCCTGTCCGGGAGAAGCACGATGCCGAAGGATAAGCTCACGCCGCGCGAACGCTTCCGCAAGGTCATCCGGCACGAGCTGCCGGACCGCATGCCACGCATGTTCGGCGGGCCGCGCGCAAGCACCTTTGCCGCCTGGCGCAGGCAGGGCCTGAGCGAGGAGCAACAGAGCAACTGGCAAGAGTTCGTGGGGGCCGACGGCGGGGCAGAGATGGGGATGTTCTATCCCGGGCCGCTGCCGCCGTTCGAGGAGAAGGTGCTCGAGGAGAAGGACAACAAGCGCCTCTGGGTCGATCACATGGGCGTGACACGCCTCGATGCCATCAAGCAACCCACCACCGGCTTCGCCACGCGCAAGTACGTCCGCTTCCCCGTGGAGACCCCGGCCGACTTCGAGGCGATCAAGCCCCGCTATGACCCCCGCTCCCCCGAGCGCACTGATCCCGTGGTGAACCCGGCGTGGATGGAAAGCCTGAACCCCGACCTCTACCGCCATTACCGCGCGAGTACCTGCTGGAGAGAGCTGGTTGAGCAGTGCAACAGGTCCGACGCGCCGGTCAAGATCAGCACCTCTGGCCTCTATTGGGCCATGCGCGACTGGTGCGGATTCGAGGGGCTCTCGATCATGTTCAAGGACCAGCCCGGGCTCGTGCACGAGATGATGGAATACTGGGCCTGGTTCGTAATGGAGCTGTTCAACGAGGCGCTGCGCCACGTCAAGGTGGACTGTGTCTTCCTGAACGAGGACATGGCGTTCAAGACTCAGGCAATGATCAGCCCCGCCGATATGCGGGAGTTCATGCTCCCGCGCTACAAGAGGCTGTACGACTTCTTCAAGGAGCGCGGGGTCGAGTGCGTGATGATGGACAGCGACGGCTACAACGGGCAGATCCTAGGGGTGTTCTATCCGGAGGCGATCGACGCCATCTCGCCCATCGAGATCGCGGCCGGGAACGATCCGGAGCTGTTCCTGGAAACGTGCCCCGGCATCTATCTCGAGGGCGGCATCGACAAGCGGGAGCTGCGCTTCAGCAAGAAGCGGGTGCGGGCAGAGGTGGTGAAGCGCTACCGAGCGGTGCGCAAGCACGGCGGCTACGTCCCGACCGTGGACCACGGCGTGCCGCCCGATATCCCATTGCGCAACTTCCTCTACATGGTGGAGCTGCTCAAGGGACTTGCCGACGGTGCGGACCTCGACACCTACGAGCCTCCGTGCGAGCTGGAAAGGCTACTCGGCCCGATCGAGGAGATGTTCGACCCTGCCAGGGCCATCGAGGACGCTTACGGCCTCTGACGGGCGCCGGGGTCGGTTCCGCCGCCACACGGTATCGCTGCGCGCCTTGCAGTTGGAGCGAAAAGAGAGATAGAAGGGCAGCGCAACGGCGGAGGCGATGGAGGGGTTCAGGTGCGCCGCCGACGTGCCGTGTTCACTTTCCGCCGCCTTCTCTCTGCTCCTGGTGTGCCGAGTGCGCTGATGGGTTTCCCCTCCTGTTGTTACACTGCCCAGAACAGGAGCAAAGCACGCGCCATTGGCGGCCCCCAATGCACCCTTGCGCCTAACGCCCCAGGAGGCCGCAGAATGCCTCCAGAACGGCTATCGCGAATCAACACCGGGTCAAGCCTCCCTGCCTCAGGCCGACACACTGGGAGCGATTGAGGGGGGGGGGACGGGGAAACCCGAAATCCGAATGGCGAACTCTATCACATTCCAGCAAGCCTCAGCGCGCTCAAGCCCTTTCGGCATTCGGCATTGCCTTCACGTGTGGTACTCGGCGTTGATCTCGACGTAGTCTTTCGACAGGTCGCAGGTCCACATCGTCGCCTCGCCGGTGCCGATGCATAGGTCCATCCGGATCAGCACGTCGCTTGCGGCAACCTCGGCCGATGCGTCCTCACCCGTGGGCAGTCCGTCCCGGAACACCGTCACCGAACCGATGTCCAGCCGCGCGCGGTCCGGCCGCAGTTCGGCCCCGCTGTAGCCGGCCGCGCAGACGATCCGGCCCCAGTTCGGGTCGCCGCCGTGGATGGCGCATTTGACCAACTGGCTCCCCACGATGGCGCGGGCGCAGACCTCGGCGTCCTCGTCCGTTTGGGCGCCGGCCACGGTGACCTCGACGAGCTTCGTGGCGCCTTCGCCGTCGCGCACGATCGCGCGCGCCAGTTCGCCCATCACGAACGCGAGCGCCTCCTCAAAGGCCTCCCGGCCCTGCCCCCCCTCCGGCACCACGGCCCCCGAGGCGCCGCCGGCCAGGAGGAAGACGCTGTCGTTCGTGCTGGAGTCGCCGTCGACCGTGATGCGGTTGAAGCTCCGATCGGCCCCGCGCGCTGCAAGCTCCTTGAGCCGGCCGGCCGGCACGTGGGCGTCGGTGGTCACGAAGGCGAGCATGGTGGCCATGTTCGGCGCGATCATGCCCGCCCCTTTGACCATGCCCCCGATGCTGAACGCCTTTCCGTCGATCTCGGCCCTCACGGCACAGGCCTTGGGCCGCGTGTCGGTCGTCATGATAGCGCGCTCGGCGCCCCGTGCAGTTCCCTCATCACCTGCGAGCCGGTCGAAGGCGTCGCGCACCCCCTGGCACAGATTCTCCATCGGTAGGGGGTGCCCGATGATGCCGGTGGAGGCCACGCACACCTGCGCAGGCTCGCACCCCACCAACTCGGCCGCAAGGGCTGCGGTCGCGCGCGCATCCTCGAGGCCACGCTCGCCCGTGCACGCGTTGGCGTTGCCGCTGTTGACGACGATAACGCGCAGTTCGTCCGACGGAACGATCGAACGGTTCCACTGGACCGGGGCGGCGGCAAACTTGTTCTTCGTGAACACGCCCGCGGCCGCGGCCGGACCATCGCTCACTATCAGGGCCACGTCCGGCGCACTCGCCGCCGACTTGATGCCACAGGCGCTCCAGCCGGCGCGAAAGCCCGCCGGAGAGAGGATCGACCCGCCTTCGATGACTTCCATGCCAAATCTCCACCATTGCCCTTTGAGGTGCTCGTCGCGCTCATTGCCGGACAGGATGACTTTATAGCGCGAACACAAGGCGCCTGTCAAAACCGACGGACTGTGAGGGGGGGGAAGAACGCGGGAAGCAAAGAAGCGGCCATTGCCCGCATCAACTACTCCTTCCGTCCATGGCCGCAGTTCTGACACTGGAACCGCTTTCGCGAAAACAGAAGCGGGAACCCCAACAGCAGGATCGATAAGAAGGTGATCCGACGCGAAAACTTCTGAAACGCAACCTCTGCCGAGCCGCACTGCGGACACCGGCGTCCAACGTCCTCTCGTGCGGTCTCCGGCTCCTGCCGATCCGTCGACTCAGCCGAAACGCCCGGTTCCAGAACAGCAATGGCCTCTTCGGCAAAGGACTGGGGACCCGGACCTTCACGCCCCCCATGGCACTTGAGTACAGCCAGTTCATGGCGACAACATTCTCGTCCGCGATAAAACAGGGAATGCCTTCAGCCTCGAGCCTGAGTCTGGCCAAGTGGCTTCGTGTGGCAGACTGAAGGCGGCAACGGTGACGAGCTGATCTTCTTCGGACATGGTGGCGTCCCCCTCCACCGTTCGGTCAACCTTCCAGCACTGCGCGCTCCAGTGTGAAGGCGGCCAGCGCCTCAGGGTCCGGCCTCGCCCCTATGCCGGGCTCCTCGCTGGCGCGGAACTGCGACGGAGCCGAGTGCACCATCGGCGGCGTCCCGAGGTCCCGCTTGTAGAAGCGGTCCGTCGGGAAGACGTCCGACGGATAGCGGATGTTGGGGAGGGTCGCCAGCGCGAGGCAGTGGGAGGCGCCCACCGCACTCTCCAGCATCCCGCCTATCCAGCACGGGATGCCGGCGTCCCGGCAGACGTTCTGAATGGCGAGCGCATTCGTCGTGCCGCCGACCCGGCCGGGCTTGATGTTGACCCAGCGACACGCCTTGATCCGTATCGCCTTGCGGGCCTTGTCGGGGGACGTGATACTCTCATCCAGGCAGACTGGCGTCTCGATGGCAGCCTGCAACTCGGCGTGATCGAGCAGGTCGTCGTGGCTCAGGGGTTGCTCGATCATGGCGAGGCGGTAGCGGTCGAGCTTCTTGAACATCTCGAGGTCATCCAGCCCGTAGGCGCTGTTGCAGTCGATGTGGACGGTCGTGTCGGGGAACGCATTGCGGACGGCGTCGATCATCTCCAGGTCCCAGCCGGGGCGGTACTTGAGTTTGATGCGCTTGTATCCCTGCCGGTTGGCCACCGCGATCGTCTCGAGCAGAAGGTCGATGGTCTCCATGACGCCGAAGTCCGCGCCCACGTCGACCGTGGCGTCCTTCCCGCCGATGACCTGCCACAGCGGCCTGCCGACTTCGCGCGCATGCAGGTCCCACCACGCCATGTCGAAAGCTGACTTGGCGAAGTAGTTGCCCTTGATCCCCGCCAGGAGCCCTTGAAGCCGCTCGCCCGAATCCACATCCTGTCCGAGAAGGAGGGGGGCGACGAAGTCCCTGGAGACTATGAACTGTGTCCTCGCGCACTCGGCCGAGTAGCCCGGCAGAGCAAGCGAAGAGCCTTCACCCCATCCGGTGAGTCCGCCGGCCGAGAGCCGGACAAGAGCGGACTCGATGGTGTCGTCGTCGCCGAACGCCGTTCGGAACGGGTAGATCAGCGGCATGGCGACGCGCGCGATCTCGATCGAATCAATTCTCATGCTCGCCAGCCTCCTGTGATGCGGTTGCTCATTCGCGCGCTTACTGGCAGGCCATCTAACCTCGGCAACGGCCAGAAGGTTTCAGCGGCCTGAACTCCGCGCGCACGAGTCTTCTCTTGAACGCATTAGAGAACTTCGACCCGGTTCTGTACTTCCTGCTCTGTAAGTGATAGATGACGTGATAGAACTTCACGCCCCTGCCTTGCACCAAGCAAGCCAGGTGCGTTTCATAGCAACTGCCAAAGGGGCCCCGTCGTTTCTTCTTTGGGACAGCGAATTCCCGCGGGGCCTGCTCTAATGCCGCGCTTGCACGGTCGGGGTCGATCTCATCTGCGACCGAATAGACCTCAAGTTTGCCCTGGCGGTGGAACTCGGCGAGCGGAACTTCATCCCCGTTGTCAGGCTCGCCCTTGAGATTCACGAAGCGTATCGTCACTCGCGCGCCGTGCGTATCGCACACCTTGAGCTCTTTGCACCGATGCGCCACGGCCGAGAAAGGAAGGGGAAACACTCTCCCTCTCGCTACTTTGGATTTGACGTCTTTCGATCGCACCATGACTCATGCCTCCCCTTCCTGTGGCACTATACGGCAAAGACTCAAGGGGATCAACGGCATGCATCCCGGGTGACGATGGCGTAGGTCGGCCCACCACGAAGGGTCCATGGCGCCAGGGGCCCCGGGACTGGTGCGTCTGGACGAAGGCGAGTTGCTGAGCGCGCCAAGTGGGAGGGAAAGGTGGGGGCTTCCTGCGGCTGGACAGCGGGCGGCGATTTCACCCCGCCGACCGCGTCCCAGGTCTGAAGTACGCGAGCCTCTTGTCGGGCGTCTGTTCGGCCACGCGCCGGCCGATGCGCCGCAGCCCCGGCAGCACGGCTCGGAACGCGCCGTAGATGCGCGGGTCGAAATGCGAACCCGCTCCCTCTTCCATGATGGTCAGGGCCAGCTCCTCGGGCATGGCGGGCCGGTAGACGCGCTCGCTGACCAAGGCGTCGTAGGCGTCCAGGACGGCCACGATGCGGGCGCACTCGGGTATGTCCGTGCCGGGCAAGTGCCGCGGATATCCGCTGCCATCCCAGCGCTCGTGATGACCCGTGGCGATCTCGCGCGCTTCGTTGAGCAGGGGGAGAATGGTCCCTTCCAGGATGCGTCCGCCGATCGTGGTGTGGGTCTTCATTATCTGCCATTCCAGCCGACTGAGCTTGCCGGGCCTCATCAGGATGGAGTCGGGGATGCCGATCTTCCCCACGTCGTGCATCGGGGCCGCAAGGCGCATGACTGCGGCCTCCTCTTTCGGATAGCCCAGCCGCAGCGACACGGCCTCCGAATAGAGTCCGATGCGGCGGATGTGCGCGCCAGTTTCCTCGTGACGGAATTCCTGGGCCGCCATCAGCCGCAGGGCAATCTCCTCACGGGAAGCGCGCAGCTCCTCGGCCGCCTGATGGATCTTGTCCTCGAGGCAACGCTCGTACTGCTTGCTGGCCTCCGCTCGGCGGCGCTGGGCCATGGCGTTGGCGACATTGATGAGCACCTCGTTATGGTCAAAAGGTTTGACCACGTATCCGAACGCGCCCAGCTCGAACGCCCGCACCGCGGTGTCGCAGTCGTTGACGGCCGTGATCATTATCACGGCGACGGCGGGGTGGCTCTCCTTGATCTCCGCAAGCAGCTCGATGCCGCTGCGCCCTGGCAGCCGGATGTCCGCCACCACCAGGGAGATACCGCCTGCATCGAGCAGCGGTGCGGCCTCTTCGGCGTCCGCTGCGATGGCGCACTCGTATCCTTCATCCCTGAGCCAACGACCGAGTATCTCGCCCACATACGGCTCGTCGTCGACAATGAGAATCTTTCGCAACTCGACGTGTTGTTCGACAAACGCCATAGCCAGATTTCCCTGTGCTGGAGACGCCCGGTCTACCTTCTCCATTTCCTCTCTTCCCGGCCGCAGGGGCGGCAACACCCCGTGGATCAGGGCGCAGCCTCTCCCTCCCGCGGCAGACAGACCGTGAAACTGGTCCCATGACCTGGCCGGCTGCGGGCGGCGATGCCGCCGCCGTGCTGGGCGATGATCCCGTGGACTGCGGCAAGCCGCAGCCCCGCGCCCTTAGCCGCCTGCGCGGCGCCGGAGAACGGCTCGAAGAGGCGCTCCAGCGCCAGGCCGTCCAT
Organism: uncultured candidatus Brocadiaceae bacterium; assembly: GCA_964534775.1. Taxonomy (GTDB): domain Bacteria; phylum Planctomycetota; class Brocadiia; order SM23-32; family SM23-32; genus CAZHPE01. The sequence continues at coordinate 705 of CAZHPE010000108.1, read as the reverse complement.
TCCGCGCCCGGTATCGCTCATCTCCAGCGTCACGTACGGCCCGGCAGCCAGGTGCGGGAAGCGGCCGCCCACTCGTGGCCCTTGTTGCTCAAAGGCGGTTGCACCGCCGCCGCCACGCTCGATGGTCATGTTGCCCGTGCGGATGGTCAGCTTGCCGCCATCGGGCATGGTCTCGCGCGCCGTCAGGGCGAGGCCCTCGAGCACCTGCCGAATCTGGCGCGGGTCCACGCGCACGCTGCCCTCATCCGCCGCAACAGCAAGCTCCAGGTCGACGCGGTCACCCACCACGCGCTTGAGCATCCCGAAGCAGTCCGCCACGAGCGCGCCAAGCTTCACAGTGTGCAGGCTCAGCCTCTGCCGGCCGCCGAAGGCCAGCAGCTGCGCGGTCAGCTCCTGCACCTGGCCGGCGAGCCCACGCACCTGCTCCAGGTCCCGCTCCACGTCCGGATAGCCGCGCAGGCGCGCCCGCACCAGGTCGGCATAGCCGGTGATGCCCGTGAGCAGGTTGTTGAGGCGGTGGGCCAGTCCGCCCGCGAGCTTCCCGACGCACTCCATCTTCGCGGTCTGGAGCGCCCGTCCCTCGATCAGATCCCGGGACGCCACGTCCTGAATCGTCACCAGCACGTAGCGCGAAAGCGGGCCGCCACCCTCGCCAGCGTCCGGGTGGAGGGGCGAGATCCGCACGTCCACCCGGCGCTCATCCCC
>CAZHPE010000107.1:0-10109 GCA_964534775.1 uncultured candidatus Brocadiaceae bacterium | reverse complement strand
TCTGGTGCGACGCTATTTTGTGGCGCCTCCAGGCGACGACGGAGGAGAGGCGGCGCAGGAACGCTTACAACACGCCGCGCACGCTGGAGATCGAGTTGCTCTCCGCGCCGGTCGCCGGGGAGTGCATCGCCGCCATGACCATGGACCGCGAGCGGGGCCTCGCCTACGGGATCAGCGGCCGCAGCGCGACCCTGTTCAGCACGGATATGGCCGGCAAAGTATCCGTGAAAGGCCGCACGACGGAGGACAGGAACTATTCGCACTGCCTGGTGCTCGACCGGCGCGGCAACGTCTACGGGGCCGGCCCGCTCGGGCAGCTATTCCGATTCGACCCGGAGACGAACGAGATCCAGACGCTGCCGCTTTCGCTCCCCACGGTGGCCGGGCGGGAGTTCTACAATCGGCTCGACTCGGCAGCGCTCGACCCAGCGAGCGGGCTGATCTACGGCGGCGGTTCGGCAGATGGCGTGATCTTCGTCTTCGATCCCCGGGAGATGACCATCCGTTCCCTGGGCAAGGTGACCGCCGAGCCCCGCTGCCGCGCCATCACGGTGGGCGTGGACGGGCGCGTCTACGGGATGGCGGGGGAGCCGGACGGCATGGGGCACCTTTTCTGCTACGACCCAGAGGCGCATGAGCTGCGCGACCTCGGGACCCCGGCGACCGCTTCGGAGCGGGTCTGGCACGGGTATGAGTTCGACGCTGCGTGCACCGGGCCGAACGGCGAGATATACCTGGGCGAGAGCGACAGAATCAGCCACCTGTTCATCTACTTCCCGCCCATCCGCCCTGCAAGGCCAGCGCCGGCCGAATGACCGATGCCCGGGCACGAATGACGAAACTGTCATCGCCGGCCCGGGTATCTGGCTATTGATTGCAGAGCGTCTTCTGTGTTCTGCGGAGCTATTGTCAAATGTTGTGTATGGAGGTTCAGGCGGCGTCGGCTTTGTCTTCTTGTTCCATCTGGCCGTCGGCTCGGACTCCGTCGCGGAATTCCACGCCCGGGATCACGTCTTTCAGGTAGTCTGACGCGTTCAGCCGGCGCCAGCGTTTCTGTGCGCTCTGAATCGGTTGTAACTCATTCTGTTTTCCGCCCTGGCAAGTGGTCAACGACAAGATGCAGGGGGTCAGTCCCGTTCTCTAGTTTTGCGTTTCCTCTCCCAGTATTCCACCACTTCCCGTTGTGCCTGACGTCGAGCTTCTGAGTCCGCGAAACACATACCGTTGGGCAAGGATATGAAACCACGCTTCCTGTAGAACTCCTCGGCTCCCTCCGCGGCAAACAAGGTGAACACCCCATCGTTTCGTCCAGTTCCCTCCCGCTCACCCTTGGCAAAATCGAGAGCGATCTTCAGCAGACGAGAACCTGCACCTTTCGATTGCACAGAAGGATGAACCATCAGGTCCGCGACAGGGAGTATGTATGCACCGTCGCCGACAAGCCTGAGAAGACCCACCAATTCCCTTTCGGAACGAGCCGTGGCGACAGAGAGTGAACCTTCAATTGCCCTTGAATTCCGCTCAAGAGTTCAGTGTTCCCCAAAACCCACAGCTATAGCGAGAGCAAGCATTTCTTCTGGAACAACAACATCGTCTGTTCGATATTTGATATCCACGGTACCTCTCCGAAAAGCCGCACATGGAAGACAACCTCTCGACAGGATCGCGGGCGACGGCGCAGATACTCCTCGCGCCGATCTCCTCTATCCCACTCCCACAAGCACTCTATCGGGGGCCGGGAACGGTGTCAATCCGCGCCCTGCGTGGAATGGGGTGCGTGAGTTTCGGGAGGGAAGAAAAGACATCCCCCGCCCATTTACTGCGAGCTCCGGCGTCGCCGATTGTCGCTTCAGGCGAGGGGCACGTCGCCCTTGAGCACCCCCAGGGCCTTCTCGAGCCGTTTGCGAGTGGAAATGTCGCGCAGCATGCCGCGCGCGCCGGTCACCTCTCCCTTGCCCGGCTCAACCGACGCCGTAAGACTCAGCTCGCCGTAGAAGACGGTGCCGTCCGGCCGACGCAAGGGCACTTCCTCGCGGCCGATGCTCTGGCCGGTGGTGGCGAGTTCGTGAAGAATCTCCTGCCACCTCTCCCGCGCGTCCGGGTCGACCATGTCCTCGAACGGCTGCCCCACCACCTCGGAGGATCTGCGCCCGCAGATGCGCTCCGCCGCCGAGTTCACGAACGTCACCGTCCCGTCCGGGGCCAGCTCGAACGCCATGTCGTCGGCCAGATCGGCCAGCTTTCCGAGCACCGTGGAGCCGCCCCGGGACTCCTGGCGGCGCAGGTCCGTGAGGTCGCGCCCCAGCCCGACGACGCCGACAACCTTCTCGTCGCTGCGAACGGGGACGAGTTGGTAGGTGCACCATCGCCCGTCGCGGCGTTCCTCGAAGGTGCGCGGCTCTTCCCGCTCCAGCACATCTCGGAGGTCTGCCCCATGCTTCTCGGCCTCGGGGCCGGGTGCGACCTCGCCTTCGGTGCGCCCGATGAGTTCCTCGGAACTTAGGCCGAGGGAGGCGGCGAAGGGCGCGTTGACGAAAAGGAATCGCCCCACGTAATCGACAACGAAAAGCTGCTCAGACACCTGATCCAGCGCCTGGCCCAGGCGAGTTCCAGGCGCCAGGACGGCGGCCGACTGGGTCGAGATGTCTTCCAGCACGCAGACGTACTGCGACTCGTCTTCATCGGCCATGGGGTAAACGCTTACCAGGAACCGCTTCCCCATGTTTGGCTCGTCCCTCTCGACGCTGACAAGTTCGCCAGCGGCGAAGGCCTCCGACAGGGGGAAGAACGCTTCGTCACCGGTCGTCGCACGGAACAGCTCCTCGCAACGGCGGCCGGCAAGGCGGTCGCGCGCCTCGTGCAGGAGCGCCACTGCAGCTATGTTCACGTCCAGAACCTCACCGTCCTGGCCGACCAGAAGGGCGGGGTGACCGAGCGCTTCGAAGTACTTGCGCCACCCGTGCGCGGGGGCGCTCATCTCGCTCAGGAGCTTCTCCTGGAGGGCGAAGCTCTGTTTGAAACGCTGCTCGATGACGCTGGGCAGGATGCGCGCGTACCCGGACGCCTTTACCATGCAGTAGTCCGCGCCGGCGCGGATGGCGCTCGTAGCCATCTCCTCGCTCCAGGCCGAGGTCAGGACGATAACGGGCACGTGAGGCTGCTTGAGCTTTAGGAAATCCAGCAGCTCCTTGGCGTCGCGCGGCGAGGTGTTCCAGTCCATGATGGCCACGTCGAAGATGCCCATTGCCACGATGGTGCGGCTGGCCGTCTCGGCGAACGGGCTGTGCACTATCTCGATGTTCTCAATCCCTTCGCCAAGAGCCTCGATGATCGCCTGGCGATCGGGCCCTTTGTCCTCGATGAGCATGATGCGGACGCGTTTGCCCAAGTTGATCTTGGTGACGGTCGACGGCTCCTGGGCAACGGGGGCGGGTGCCGGGGGCGCTATCGGCGATGGTTCCTTGATGGCCGCCGGCGAAGCCTGCGCGCCGGCGGCCCTGGCCTTCTTGGCCTCCCAGGCCGTCAGCTTCTCCAGGGTCTCCTTGGCCTTAGGATGGCCCAGGCGCAGGGCCTCCTGGAGGGATTCCCGACCCTCACTCAGCTTGCCCGCGCGGGCAAAACAAACGCCCGCGCCGAACCAGCCCCGCGGGTCCCCCTCGGCTCCAGCCATGACCTCCAGGAATTTCTCGGCGGCCTCATCATACTGCCCCTGCTGGGCCAAACGTGTTCCGGTCCGGAGCGTTTGCGCAACGTCGTCCATCGTCCTCCCCTCCCCTTCGGCTCGACACACACGGGTGCCGCAAGATGACACACTAGGTTACCGCAAGTGGCGGGCCGTGGTCCAGTCAGGAACTGCGCTGTTCGGCCCGACGGCCCACGCCAAAGCCATGCACAACCCTGGCCCCCAAAGAAGACGCCGTTGAACCGGACGCGCCGTGCGAAACTGAACGGCGAGCCAGTGCCCGTCCATCGGCTCGCACCCGGCGGGCAGCCGGCCCGAGGCAGGGCGCTACGGCAAGGACTCGTCCCCAGCTAGCGCCTCGTCCTCGCCGTCGAAGGGAGGCGAATAGACGAGGAGGGCCATGAAATCGGCTTCGCCCCTGAGGGGAACGATCTTGTAGTTATGCAGCCGTGGCACCACGATGCACGCCGGGGCCTCCACGAAGCTCCGCTCTTCCTCAATCTCCACTATGGCGCTGCCGGCCACACACACGATCGTCAGGTCGTGCTCCCTGTGGTGTCGCGCCTGGAGGACCGCAATCCCGCCCAGCCGGAGCACACAGACGCTCTGGGTCCCCGTGCCCGCCACCACCCCATAGAAGCTGCTCTCACCCTCCGCCAGCTCGGCGCCCTGGAGAATGGCCTGCGCACTGATGACGGTACTGTGCGGCCCGCGCGTCTCCAGCATGATCTGGCGCTCGCTCATGCACCCCGCCACACACACGGCCGCCAGGAGAACCAACGCCCTTCCGCTCCGGATATAGTTCGGTCCACTCACTTTCTTTACTCCCTCGGTGAAACCGTTGCCAGGGCCAACCCGATCGCCTGTACGCAGAAGGTTATACCGGTGTCGGCGACCTTTTGCAACTTGCGCCCTCCGGCCATGTCGGGCCGATGACGGACTTCTCGGACAGAGCCTCAGAGCGGCCCGACTTCTGCGCCGCGAACCGCGCCGAATTCGTAAAGCTCCGGCTCGATGCCCGCAGCCGCCCGATAGCCCGAGGCCAGGGCGTCGGCAAACCGCCCCGCTTCGGCGCGTTCCACCAGGTTCACCGTGCACCCGCCGAACCCGGCGCCCGTCATGCGCGCCCCGAGCACCCCAGACTGGCGCCGCGAGATCTCCACCATGACGTTCAGCTCCTCGCAACTGACCTCGTAGTCGGCGTCAAGCGACTCGTGCGAGGCGTTCATCAACTCCCCGAACGCCGGATAGTCCCCGGCCTGAAGGGCCGCCACGCCCGCGCAGACGCGCTCGTCCTCGGTGACGACGTGCCGCGCGCGCCGGTAAGCCGGCTCGTCGAGCAGGTCGCGGCAGGCCTCGAGCAGATCGGAGGAGACGTCCCTCAACTGCGTGACCCCTTCCTCCCGGCGGCCGATGGCGGCTGCGGCGGCCTCGCACGTGGCGCGGCGCTGGTTGTAGGCGCTCGCCGCCAGCTCGTGGTAAACCATCGTGTTGGCGACCACGACCCGCACCTGCGCAGTGTCCAGGGGCAGGAGTTGGAATTCGAGCGACCGGCAGTCAAGCATCACCGCGCGCTCATGGCGGGCGCGCAGGCTGACGAACTGGTCCATGATGCCGCAGTTCACGCCCACGAAATCGTTCTCCGCCTTCTGGCACAGAAGGGCGAGCGCCGTGCGGTCCAGCGACTCGGCCGAAGCGGCGCAGAACGCCAGGCCCGCGGCGACCTCGATGGCCGCGGAGGAACCCAGCCCCGCCCCAAGCGGCGCGTCGCCGTAGACGATGGCCTCGAAGGGTTTGAGCGGCCGGCCCGCATCCAGAAGCGCGCGGGCCACGCCCCGCACATAGTTCGCCCATGGCTGGCCGAGGTTGAAGGAGATCTCGTCCAGATCGAACTCATCCCACTCGCCGAAGTTCTCGCTCCACACGCGCACTGGCCCGGCATCGACGGGCCGGAAGAAGAACCGGACCTCCCGGTCCACGGCCATCGGCAGCACGAAACCCCCGTTGTAGTCGGTGTGCTCGCCGAGGAGGTTCACGCGGCCCGGCGCGCGGGAGCAGAGCAGGCCGTCGGCGGAGCCGAAGGTGCGGGCGAACTTCTCGATCATCTGCTGGACGGTCCGGTGGTTCACGTCGCCCTGAGCCCTTCTGCTCCCGTCCTCTCGCGGCTCACGCGCCGGGTGCGACCCGGGCGGCTGCTCTCCCCCGAAGCACGCCTGCCACGGTCGCAACGCCCTTGCAGGTCACAAACAGCGCCAGCGCGAGCAGGGAGAGCGCGATCACGGCGAGACCGTAGTTGGGCGCCTTGCCCTCGGGGGGGCGGAGGAACCCCATCAGCTGGTAGACGAGGGCCGCTGCCGTGGTCAGAAGGACGAGCACGGCCGGCACGGCGGCGTAGAGCCAGCGGCGGCCGCGAGTCGTGAGGTAACCCGTCACCACGATCAGCGCCAGAGCGCCGATCAGCTGGTTGGCAGAGCCGAACACCAGCAGGATCGTCTGGTATCCGACCAGCGCCACTGCGCCGCCGCATACCCCCACTAACAGCGTGGCCACGTAGCGATTGCGGAACGCCCGTAAGCCGAAGGTCTCTCCCAATAGTTCCGTCGCCACGTAGCGCGAGATGCGCGTGGCCGAATCCAGCGTCGTCATGACGAAGGTCTTGAGCATGGTGATGCCGATGAGCGCGCCGAACGTTGCGCCGAACATCGCCCTCGTCAGTTCGCCGTAGCCCGCTCCGAACGCCTTAATCGGATTGCCGCCCGTCGACTGGTCCATTAGCTGCTGGAACACGAACCCTTCGGTCACGCCGGCGGGCAGGTCTTTCCAATAAAGCCCGGCCGAGACCGCGATCACGGCCATGAGCGCGAGGGCCGACTCCAGAATCATTGCTCCGTAGCCAACCCGCCCGGCGTCCGCGGCGCGGGGCAGTTGCTTGGACGTCGTGCCGCTGCCGACCAAGCAGTGGAACCCGCTGATCGCGCCGCAGGCGACGGTCACGAACATCAGCGGCCAGAGCCACCCCGGCCCGCTGCTGAAGGCCACGTAGGCCGGGCTCTTGATCTGAGGATGCGAGATCAGGATGCCGAGAAAACCGGCCGCCATCCCGAAAAGCAGCACGCCGCTGGCCAGGTGGTCGCGCGGCTGGAGCAGCAGGCTCACGGGCAGCACGGCGGCCACCATGCCGTAGACCAGCAGTATGACCGTCCACCAGGTGGCGGCGCTCGCCACCGGCAGGCTCACCGGCGCCGCCACGCCCAGCGCGAGTAGCCCCCCCAGCAGCGCCAGGCCGATGGCCGTGCTGACCAGGAGCGGCAGCGCCGTGCGGTAGACCAGCAGACCGACTACCATCGCCACTGGAATGAGCCCGAAGGTCGGGATCACCCCCTGCGGCGTCCCCGCCAGAGTCTTGCCTGCGATGTCGGCGAAGATGCCCACCACGAGGATGAGCGTGAGCAGCACGAAGATGCTGAAGACGATCTTCGCCCACCTGCCGAGCACGCTCTCGCTCAGGTCGCCGATGGTCTTTCCGTCGTTCTCGACCGAGGTACTCAGCGTCAGATAGTCGTGCACGCCGCCCATGAAGATCGCGCCGAAGACGATCCACAGCACAGCCGGCAGCCAGCCCCAGAACAGGCAAGCGACCACGGGGCCGACGATCGGCATTGCGCCCGCGATGGAGGCGAAGTGGTGCCCGAACAGCACGAACCAGTGCTTGGCCGGGACGTAGTCGACGCCGTCCCCCAGCGTATGGGCCGGCGTGGGCTTATCCAGGTCGAGACCGGCCCACCTGGTAATCAGCCGCCCGTAGAACCGGTAGCCGAGGGCGAGCGCGCCGACGCCGAGCGCTGCCAGAAGGAGCGAGTTCATATGTTTCCTCCATGGGTCTTCAGGCACAGCATCCGCGTGCGACGCTACATTGCGCGCCGCGCGTACTTCGCGCGCCGTGCATACTTCGGCCCGGCTCCCTATCGGTACCGCGCCATGTAGTCCTTCGTCTTATACTCCGCCACCATCCCCTCGTCCAGCGGATACCGCCCGAACTCGCGGGCCGCCTCGAGCATGGCCCGGTAGTTCTCCGGCCGCACGCCCGGGTGAATGCTGTTGGAGGAAGCCAGGATATGCCCGCCGCCCGGCGAGGCCTTCGCAATGGTTTCCTTGACCGCTTCGACGACGTCCTCCGGCGTGCCGCGAGAGAGAACATGGTCGCAGTCCACGTTGCCCGCGAGGCTCACCCGATGGCCCACCCGCTCCTTCACGTCGCCGATGTCCATGTTCGCCACCGGCTCGATGGGGTCGAGACAGTCGATACCGGTCTCCAGCAGCGAGTCCATGATCGGCCACAGGTAGCCGTCCGTGTGCTTTAGGAAGGGCAGGCCGTGCTCGTGCGAAACGTCGCAGCACCGCTTCAGGTAGGGCGCGATGAACTCGTCGAAGTGCGCCGGCGACATCATTGGCCCGAGGTTCGAGGCATAATCGTCCCCTCCGCACAACACGTCCGCGCCCGCCTCGGCCGCGCGCTCCAGCACGCGCAGCTTGAACGCGATGACCTTCTCCGCCACACGGTGCGCCAGCGCGGGGTTGAGCGCGTAGTCCATGAACAGGTTCTCCATCCCGCGCAGATAATGGCTGAACTCGAACGCGTCGTGGCCAAGGAACACGATGGCCCGCTCGCCCCTGAAGCGCTCGACGGCCGCCTCTAGGTCGCCGAGCCGATAGTCCGCATCCGGATCGGGCGGCTCCCACCTGTCCAGGTCAGCCTCGGTCTTGATTGGGTGACCGACGCAGTAGGGGACCTTCTGCTCGTTCACGCGCCAGGTGAGGCCCCATTCATCGACGAAGGTCAGACCGTTGATCTCCCTGTCGACGCGGGAGTTCTCGAACACGGTGATAGCGTCTAGGTCGTCGGTCTCTACGAAGTCCGCCAGCAACTCGAAGACGCCCTCGGAGCCCTGCTCGTAGCGGGCGCTGCGCGCGCCATCAAACATGTCCGGGTACAGGGCCTCGATCACGGGGCGATTGACGATAAGTTCCCAGATCGGCACCCGGTCGGGCTGCCCGCCGCGGATGGCCGTCATGAATCGCTCGCAGCCGTTCATCTTCTGCTCCCCAACATGCGTGACTATCGGCAAGGCCGCCTCGTCCCGGCCTCTCTGAGAACCGGCAAATGGCGCTTCACGTGTAACGGCCGTGTTCCTGAAACGCCTCCAGCGCCATGCGCGCACGGTTCTCGTCGATACCGATCGATTCGTAGTCCCAGTAGTCCAGCGCGATGATGCCGCCCTGCGGCGTGCCCCACTTCTCGATCAGTTCCCGGGCCTGCGCGCCCATCTCTTCCCGCGAACCGCCGGGCAGGGTCCTCTGCAGGTCCAGAGTGGGGTAGAACGAGATTCTTCCCTGGTAGCGGCGCGAGATATCATCTATACCGAGCATGAGCGGCTGCTCGAGGTTTATCGCGTCCAGCCCGAGCTCGATGAACTCCTCGATCAGCTCGTTGATCTTGCCGTCGGAGTGCATCCACACGTGCATCCCGCAGGAGTGCGCGGCGTCGATGATCTTCTTGTAATGGGGCTTGAAGAAGCGGCGGAACTGCCCGAGGCTCATCATCAGGCCCGCCTGCGTGCCCCAGTCATCCCCCATCTCGAACCCGTGGATTCCCCCCTTGAAACGCGACAGGTTCTCGATGATCCTCACCGTGAAGCTGGAGATGATATTCAACAGCCCGTCGACCTTCTCCGGCGCTTCGAACATGTCGGCGAAAAGCTCCGTCATGCCCCGCAGTTGCCAGGCGCGCTCGAACAGCGTGAACCAGGCGGCGATAACGTATTTCTCCCCCGCTTTTTCGAGTGCGGCGGGGATGTCCTCGTAGCGCCTGGGATCGTCGGGGTCGGGCACCGGGTAATCGCGCAGCAGCGCATAGTCCGTGATGGGATGCTCGCGCACGTACCCCATGTTGTCGATGCTCGACCCCTCCTCGTTCAGCACCCAGGCGCACTCCCACTCGTCCACCCACTCCTTCATCCCGCTTCTCCGGGCTTCCGCGTTGTCCACCTTCACGATGAACTTGTAGCCGGAGTCGGCGGTATCGTCACAGCCGAGCCTCCCGAACCGCACCGGTATCCTGTCGGGGCACCTGAACTCAAGGGCGCGGACCACGCGTTCGCAGGACGTCATCGCCTCTCCCATCCTCGGGGAATTGTTCATGCCTCCGCTGCGCTGCGGACGGCCAAACGGCGCGGCAATGTTGCCAGCCGTGCACATATCAAGGCCCCATTATAGTCGCGGCCACCCCCGTGACAAATGCGCGGTCACGCGCACTATTGCTCGATCTGGCGGGTTTCGGGACTTATTATGTGCGAGCAGTCCGAACGGCGGCGGGTAGAAGCGCCTGATGCCCGCATTCCAAGCGGAAGGGCAATTGACATGACCGAGT
>CAZHPE010000106.1:0-10114 GCA_964534775.1 uncultured candidatus Brocadiaceae bacterium | reverse complement strand
CCAGGGGGCCGCGAGAGGGAATAACCCCCCTCTTTGCCGCGCCGAGACCCCACGAAACCGCCCTGCTTGAGCTGGCTCAGGATCACCTCCAGAAAACGCACCGGAATCGCTTGCGCCTCGGCGATCTCGGCGATCTTCACCACGCCCTGACCATGGTGCTTCGAGAGCTCGAAAACGGCCCGAACGGCATATTGACATTTTTGCGAAACAAGCACGTTCTCTTTTCCTCACTAAGTCGATCAAGATAATACCATGCTGCCGTCCCCCTGTCAAGCCAAATCTTCCAGACCCTCCCCCGGCGCGACCCGCTCACCGGATGTCTTTCCCCCTTGGGCCATCCACCGTGAGGTTGAAGTCCGGGAACCCATCGTTGGCGGCGTGCACGTCCGTGGCCGGCACGTATTGCACGTGCCCGTCGCAGAACAGCACGTTCCGCGTACCCAACCAGCACCACCAGCCCTCGTCACCTTCGATCTTGTCGTGGTTGCTCAACCACTCGGCAGCGAGACACTTACGGGACGGATACTGCACGGTCGCCACGCGCTGAGTCACGGCGGGCTGGGGATCGGAGTAGGTCTTCGACTTGTCGGTCATGGCGTTGATCTGCTCCGGGGAATGGTAGAGCGCCATGGAGTAGCCGTAGGAGGTGCTCTCCCATTTCTGCGGATCTGTGGGGTCGGACGGGCAGAAAAGCACACTCATGCTCGCCGACAGGTAGGGCGCCACGAATCCCCGCCAGCCGCGCCCCATCCAGAGCCAATAGTAGGGGTCTGCGTTCAGCGGATCCTCGGCCGCGGGATAGCGGCCGTCCGAATCGTTCGCATAGAATATGAACCCCAGGCCGAGGTTCTTCATGTTCGCGAGGCACGACGTCCGCCTTGCCTCCTTCCGAGCGCGTTCCAGAACCGGGAACAGCATACCCGCCAGCACGGCGATGATGCCGCTGACGACAAGAAGCTCCACAAGGGTGAACGCCGATCGCCGAGGACCGCTGCCTTCATTCCGAACAGACCCGGCCGCTGAGAACATCTTCATCCCGTAATGTTTCATTCAGGCTCCCCGTCCTATAACCTTCGAGATCAAGCGTGACATACACGAATCCCAGAGCTTTCAGTTCCCCGGCGATTTTACGACGCAGTTCCGGCTCGGCGAGCCGGCCGACTCCGTCGCCTTCGACTTCGATGCGCGCGAGCACTCCGTGGCTTCTCACCCGCACCTCCCGGAAACCCAGGCCCCGCAGAAGCTTCTCCGCCCGCTCCACGCGCGAGAGCTTCTCAGCAGTTATGGTCTCGCCGTAGGGGAATCGCGACGCGAGACACGCCATGGACGGCTTGTTCCAGGTCGGCAGGCCCAAGTCCCTCGACAGTGCCCTGATGTCGTCCTTCGAAAGGCCGGCCTCCACGAGCGGGCTCCTGACGCCGGCCTCATCCGCGGCCTTTCGGCCGGGGCGATAGTCGACGCAATCGTCCAGGTTGCTCGCGTCGAGGACGAGCCCCATTCCCTCACCGTCCGCAATGTCCCGCAGCTTACGGAACAACTCCGTCTTGCAGTGGTAGCAGCGCTGCGGCGAGTTCTGGCAGAAGTTTGCATCCGCCAGCTCATCGGTCGAGATCGACTCGTGCCGAATGCCGAGCGAACGGGCGATCTCGCACGCACCCTGGTATTCCTCGTGCGTATACGTGGGCGACATGGCAGTCACCGCAAGCACGCGGTCGCCGATCTCATCCGTCGCCACCTTCAGCAGGAATGTGCTATCGACCCCGCCGGAGTAGGCCAGGACGACGCCATCCATCGCGCGAAGGATTCCGCGCAACTTCCCGAGCTTTTCTTCCGTCGCAATAGTGTTCATGTCTGTTCCCTATGACCTACTCGATGATCCCGCCGCCCACCACGACGTCCCCATCGTAGAATACGGCAGACTGGCCCGCCCCGACCCGCGCGTGCGGCTCGGCGAACCGAACCTCCGCCCCGCCATCGTCGCCGGGCAACACGTGTGCCGCAACCTCCGGCTCCCGGTAGCGGAGCCGGACATTCAGCTCGAGCGGTCCGCGCGCATGCTCGAACGCAATCCAGTTCATCTGCCGCACCGAAACCGCCTCGGTCCTCATATCATCCCGCCCGCCGACGACGACCGTCGCCGTACTGGCGTCCACCGAAAGCACGTAAAGCCTCTCGCTGGCCGCAATGCCGAGCCTCTTGCGCTGCCCGACGGTGTAGAACGCGATCCCGCCGTGCTCGCCGATTACCCGGCCCTGCCCATCAACGATGGGCCCCGGGCGCACCGACTCCGGGAACCTCTCGGCCAGATACCGGCGGTAGTCTCCAGTCCCGACAAAGCACACGTCCTGGCTCGCTGACTTATCGCAGACCTTCAGCCCGAACGACCTGGCAAGTTCGCGCGTCTGCCGCTTCGTCATCTCGCCCAGCGGGAAAAGGGCCCGCGAGAGCTGTTCCTGCGACAGAGGGTACAGAAAGTAGGACTGATCCTTCTCGGCGTCCACGCCCCTCTTCAGCACGTGCCGCCCGGTCGGCGCGTCGCGACCGATCCTCGCGTAATGGCCCGTGGCGAGGTGGTCGGCCTCCAGGGCATCGGCAAGCTTCAGGAGCCGGCCGAACTTCACCACGCGATTGCACTCGATGCACGGGTTCGGCGTCCTCCCGTCGAGGTAGGAGCTGCAGAAGTAGTCGATGACGGCCTGCTCGAAGAGGTCCTCGTAGTTCAGGGCGTAGAACGGGATGCCGATCCGAGCGGCGGCCCGGCGGGCATCGTCCATTCCCCGGACGCCGCAGCACCCCCACTCGGATTCATCCGCGGCCGGGGGCTGGGGGAACCGTAGGCCGATGCCGATCACATCGTGCCCCTGCTCGTGCAGAATGGCGGCCGTCGTGGACGAGTCCACGCCGCCTGACATGGCAACGACAATTCGCTTTTGGCCGGCCAATACCGCCCTCCGACATCTCGACGTCACCGTCTCGCGCGCCCCACTCGGAACCGGCCGGAGGTCTCCTCATCGGCCGGCGCCACTTGGATCTCATCGGTCTGCGTCCCTTCTCTGCCGAACACCTTCACCCTTACTTCCCACTCCCCGCACGCCTTGCCGTACCTTGCCGTGATGGCGGCGGCGAGGGACAACTGTTCGGCGTCGGCCGGTCCTCTGACAACCGTGAGGGGCCCCGGGAAATCCACGACCTCCAGCCGCGTGTCCGCCTGCGCGCTCAGGGCCAAGAGCAGCCCGTTCTCGCTCTCATCCCTGCCCACGATGGCCTTCACCGCGGGCGAGAGGCGGAAATGCCTCCCCACCTTCAGGAGCTTGGCATCGTTGACGCCGAAGCCGGGTTCGTGCTCGACGAGATCCCTCATCCTGCTCGCAAATCCGGGGTCCGTCAGGCGGCAGCCGCCGGCCGGACACGGGTAGTCCCCGATGTCGAGTTCCTTCGCCAGATCCATCTGCGGCAGGCGGCGCCGGCCGGTGATCGCCTTGAGCTTGCTCCTGTCCACCCAGCCCTCGGTCTCGGGGATGGTCGGCTCGAGGACCAGCGCGCAAAGGGGCCGCACGATGAGCCCATCAAGCCCGGACTCCCTCTCGATGAGCTTCATGGCCTCCTTTCTCTGCGACATGGGCCGCTGGCCCAGCACTTCGCCCGTGACGACGAAACTTGCCCCAACCTCTGCCATCAATTCCTTTGCATGGCGAAACAGCATGATCCGACAATCGATGCAGGGGTTCATGCCGCTCCCGTAGCCGTGCGGCGGATTCTTTATGAGGGCCAGGAACTCTTCGCTTACGTTCATCACGGTGATAGGCACGCCGGATCGCTCCGCTGCATCGAGGGCCTCGTGCTTGCAGCTCGACCGGGCCGTGCAGGTGCAGAAGACGGTTGCGTGGTTTAGCGCGTGCAGCTCCACGCCCTGCTCCAGCACCATCTGCAGCGCCAGCCTGCTGTCCAGACCACCGGATAGCAGCATTACGGCCTTCATTGAAACCTCCTGTGAGCGTGTGTAATACGGGGCTGTCGCGCCCCGCGTGTGGCTCGATATTCCGCGAGGGCTGCCGGGAAAGGCGCCCGCGGCGGCCGCCTCATTTCTCGGCGCGGATGACCGCGCAGACGGACAGCTTGTGGCCGGTTCGCGCGTTCCTGGTCTTCTGCAGGATCGCGGCCTTGTCGGGGGAGCGGTTGTATATCCCGTTGGCGGTCACAAGGCCACGGATGCATCGGGCAGCGGGATTGCGTCGGCGGGCGCATTGCGGAACTTCACGTTCCGGACGCCGACAACCTCCAGGCTCTGCTGCGCCTTTTCGATCATGTCCCGGGACATGTCCAGGCCGCAGAGCGTTCCCGCCTCGCCCACGGCCTTCGTATACAGGCACAGGTCAGGCCCGGCGCCGCAGTATAGGTCCAGCACTGTCTCGCCGGGCTGAGGATCGGCGTAGGGCTGGGGGTCTCCGGCGCCCGTGAACGATTTCCACACCGCCGACAGCAGTGCGTCCAACAGCTCGGCCGGATAGCCGACGCTCCCGGCAAACTTCCGCCCGACCGGGAAGTTGAACTTCCCCTCGGGCGCGAGCGCCACCTGCGAGTAATTCTCGGCCACCGCCCGCTTGATATCCTCGCCCGACATATCCTGCAGCTTCTTTGAGGCCATGGTTCGCTCACTTCTTCATGGGCGGCGCCGCGCGGGGCGTACACCCTCCGCGTACAGCCCGACCCCCTGGGGGTACCCAGGGGGCCGGAGCCGTCAGCAAGAAAAGCGGCTACGCCGCCGCCGGCTTACGCGAACGAGCGAGCAACCTCGCGGTCACGGCTCGGCTCGGCTGCTGCCGGTTTCTCCAGGAGTGAAAGCACCGTCTCCGCCGCTTTCTTTCCCGAGAGCAACATCGCGCCAAAGGTTGGGCCCATTCTCGGAAGGCCGAAGACCGTCGCGGCAGCCATTCCGGTCACCACGAGTCCCGGACAGACCTCGCCGGTCTTCTCAACGACCAGATCCTCCGAGCGCTCCACCCACATGGCCCCGTAGCCCGGCAGACTGAGCAGTCCCCTGTCCGCGAGCTTCGTTGCAACGCACGCATCGTGCCCGGTAGCGTCGACGACGACCTCGGTCTCTAACGCGATGGGATCGACGCACGTTATCTCCCTGGGCAGGGCGTTCACGGGGGTCCAGTTGATGACCACGCCGGCCACGCGGTTCTCCCGGCGCAGCACAACGTCGTCGAGCATGGTCATGTTGAGTACCTTGACGCCTGCATCGCAGGCGGCGGCGATGAGCTTCGAGCAGGCGTGCGGGCCATCGGACACGTGCAGCCCCGGCGAATGCTCCTGATGCGGAATGCCGAGCTCATCCAGCATCTGGTCGGCGGGTTCGCGCACGGTCACCTTGTTCATGAGGTAGCCGCCAATCCAGAATCCGCCGCCAAGGTAATTGTTGCGCTCGACGATGAGCACCTTCACGCCGCTCTGGGATAGAATCCGCCCGGCCGTCAGACCGGAGGGGCCTGCGCCGACGATGATGCAGTCGCTCTCCACGTACTCGTCGAGTTCCCTTCCGAATGCTCCCACGATCGCCCGGGTCACTTCCTTCTCACCCACGGGGCTGAAAAGTCTTTCGCTCTCCACGACGTTACCTCCTCTTTGCCAGCGTACACTTACCTGAACGTTCCGCAGAGCCTGCTGCGGCTCCGCTGTCGAACCCAGACTGAATGGCAACGAAAGCACCACCGGCATGTCGGTCCAACCGGCAACCTCACGCCGACTCTTCCCCCTCGGCCGCCTTCTCCAGGGCCGTTTGGAGGTCCGCAATCAGATCATCCACGTCCTCGATGCCGACCGAAAGCCTCACGAGACGAGCACCCAGTCCCACGCGCTCCAGTTCCCGCGGCGGATAGGTAAGATGCGTCATCTTTGCGGGCAGCGTGATGATGCTCTCGACCGCGCCCAGACTCACCGCCAGCGTCCACACGTCCACGCTGCCCAGCAACGTCCCGGCGCTCACGCCCTCACGCAGGATAAAAGAGAGTATAGCGCCCGGCCCGGCCGCCTGCCGGTGATGGATCTCGCGGCCGGGAAAGGTATCAAGGCCCGGGTACAGCACCTCTTCCACCTCGGGCCGAGTGGAGAGCCACTCGGCGATCTTGACCGCGTTCGCCTGTCCGCGGGCCATTCGGACCCCGAGCGTCTTCATCCCGCGTATCAGCAGCCAGCAGTCGAACGGCGATGGGACGGCGCCGATGGCGTTCTGAAGGTACCCGACGCGGGTGGCCAGGGACTTGTCCTTCGTCGTGACAAGTCCGGCGATCAGGTCGCTGTGCCCGCCGAGGAATTTCGTCGCGCTGTGGATAACGATGTCGGCCCCCAGCTCGAGCGGCCGCTGAAGCCACGGGGACATGAACGTATTGTCCACCATGACCAGGACGTCCTTCGCGTGTGCCAACTCCGCGACGGCAGCTATGTCGGTGATGCCCATCAGCGGGTTGGCGGGGCTCTCGAGGAAGACGGCCTTCGTGCTCTCCCCAATCGCCAAACCCACAGCGTCCGGGTCGCGCGTGTCCACAAACGAGCTGGAGACGCCGAAGCCCTTGAAGACGCGGCTCAGCGACCGATATGTCCCGCCGTAGAGGCCTTCCGTCGCTACCACGTGGCCACCGCCCGCCAGGAGCATGAGGCAGCACGATATGGCGGCCATTCCGGAGGAGAACGCAAAACCGTGCGTGCCCCCCTCGAGGCTCGCGATGTAGTCCTCCAGCACGTCGCGGGTGGGGTTGCGCGTTCTGGAGTAGTCATACCCCTTGTTACTCTCCACGCTGTCCTGCTGGAACGTTGAGACCTGGTATATGGGCACGCTCACCGCCCCCGTGTGCTTGCAAAAAGCGCCGGGGTGATGTATCAGCCTCGTTGCAGGTCGCATGGGTTACCCCGATAAGGCAACAGGTCGAAAAGTCCAAGAATCCGGGGCAGCCCTGACCCCTGATCCCTGGCCGTTCAGGTTCCCAGGTCGAACAGGCCGGACGTCAGATATCGCTCGCCGGTATCTGGAAGTATCACGACTATCAGCTTGCCCTTGCTCTGCGGTCTCCTTGCAACCTGCAAGGCTCCGCTGACGGCTGCGCCCGAGGAGATACCGGCCAGTACGCCCTCCTCCGTAGCGAGGCGCCTGGCCGTGTCGGCCGCATCGTCGCCGTTGACGCGAACCACCTCGTCGACCAGGTCCATCCGCAGCACGTCCGGCACAAACCCCGCCCCTATGCCCTGTATCTTGTGGGGGCCGGACTTGCCGCCGGAAAGCACCGACGATTCCTCCGGCTCGACCGCGATCGCCATGAACTCCGGCTTCCTGGGCTTCAGCGCCTCCGCCACGCCCGTAATCGTCCCGCCAGTCCCGACGCCCGCGACGAGCATGTCCACCTTGCCGTCGGTGTCGCGCCATATCTCCTCGGCCGTCGTCTCGCGATGTATCAGGGGGTTGGCCGCATTCTTGAACTGCTGGGGCATGAAGGCATGGGGAGTCTCGGCAACGAGTTCCTCGGCCTTCTGCACGGCTCCGACCATCCCCTCCGCGCCCGGCGTGAGAATCAGTTCCGCCCCGAACACGCGCAGGAGCTGCCGACGTTCCACGCTCATCGTATCGGGCATCGTGAGGATCAGCCTGTAGCCCCTGGCGGCGCACACGAACGCCAGCCCGATTCCCGTGTTGCCGCTGGTGGGTTCGATGATTACCGTGCCCTTCTTCACGAGGCCCTGTTCTTCGGCAGCCTCGATCATGCTCACGCCAATCCGGTCCTTCACATTCGATATCGGGTTGAAGGACTCGAGCTTGGCAAGCACCTCTGCCTCAACCCCCGCGGCAATCCGATTGAGGCGCACCAGAGGCGTGTTGCCGACCGTCTTGGTGATATCCGCATAGATATTTGCCACCGGTTTCAGTCCCTCCAAGAGGCTCCCGGGTTTCCCCGCCCCGGACGTTGCGACGTTGCGTTGACGGGCTATCAGAAGCGATTCACACAGACGCGGGCGGACCGGCGGAAGACCAGTGCTTTGCAAGGCGTTGTCGAGCCTGCTTTATAGTCTCTGCCGGTTTCGTCGATGATACCCCTTCTCAAAGGGACTGTCAAGGCGGCGGACGGTGTGATGGCGCGACGCGCTGAGTCATCCCCGGCTAACGGTGCAAGCGCATTTCGCAGCGGATCTCGCCGCCGAGTTCCTGCGAGGCCGCCAGCGGCCTTTTGCCCAAAGCCGGTTGCACCGCCGGCGGCCCCTTGCTCAAAGGCGGTTGCACCGCCCGTGGGCCGTGTGGCACTGGCACCAGTCCAGTCTTGGACTGGAACGGGCACAAGTGCCGGGCACGGCCGGAGCGCCCGGGCGAAATTGCCATGACGCGCCGGATTCGCGTGAACTTTGCCGCCCCGGCGGCCACTTAAGGGTACATGCTTGCCGCAGCGACGTGATGGGCCGCGGAGCGTATCAACGGGCGGCGGGGATTGCTGGCACAACCTTTGCGGAAAACCCCGGCCTGTGGGTGGCATCATGAACAAGAGACAACGGCATTGCGACAAGAGGCTGGAAAGCCGGCTCGAGTCGCTCGAAAACGGCTTGCGCGCTGCGCTGCGCGAGCATGTCGGCCGGCTGACGTTAGCCTCGGCCGACGACCCGGTGGAATTCATGGACATGGTGGCGCGAGGCGAGACAGTCGACCTAGCGGTGAGCATCGCCGAATTGGACGGCGCCAGAATCCGTCAAATACACGAGGCGCTTCGCATGGTGCGGCAGGGCACATACGGCATCTGCGGGCGTTGTGACGGGCGGGTATCGTCCCGCAGGCTCCAGGCCCAGCCCTTTGCCACGCTCTGCATCGAGTGCAAGAAGCAGGAAGAGGTGGCGCGCCCGAGCAGCCCCCCGCAGCGCCATGGGGTTACCGGAATCCCCGGGGACCATCGAAGCGGGGGCGCTTGAAGACGACGACGCTGCGCATGCAGCCGCGGATGAACTGTTCCTGGATTCCGAGGTGAACGAACGGTTTTGAAAGGCCAGCCGTGCGAGAACTGGCGCACGTTTTGCGTATATCTTAACTGAGAGCGAACTACGGCTCTTCTTTCCCGGCGGCAAACGGGTCTGCCTAATCGCAGACCCGTTCCGCTTAGATAAGGGCATGCGACGGAGTAGTCTGGTCTGTGGCGCAGAACACACCTCTTCGACCCCCCGTAAGGCCTTTCACGCGCCGTGCACGCACTCGCCGCGTGCTTCGGGCAACCGATGCGCCTGTGACCGCTGGGTTACGGTGTGGAAACCGGCGGGGATACATTGCGGGGATTCCCGACACTTCCTCGACCGCCAGTGGGTTGTCGCTCGACCGCCGGAGTTGCCCCACCCTATTTTTCGCAAAAGAAGGCAAAACGGCTGCACGAAGCGGCTCGCGCAGCCGTCTAATGGTGACCCCACGGGGAATCGAACCCCGGTTGCCGGATCGAAAGTCCGGTGTCCTGTCCGCTGGACGATGGGGCCGTGGTTTCAATCGGCCAGCCAAGCCTGTATCCCGGCGCATCTTAGTCTGTACCCGCACGCAACACAAGTGCAGCGCGGCGGTATGAGTGGCGCTGTGGGCCCCGATGGGACCCCGCTTCGGAGAGACCGGTCCAGGGGAGACGTATGGGATGGCCACGCGACTCCCGGCCCCTCTCGGGCCGTAGCGCGCGCCGCGCACCGTCAGTCCCCCGGTTTCCCTTTCCCGCGCTTTTCGATGGCGGCGAAGCCCAGCCGGCCGACAAGCTCACTCGCCTTCAGCACCGGCAATTGGGCCTCCTGCTCGCCCATCTCGCCGGGCTGCTTGCGCTGTCGCGCCGGTCCCCCCTTCTGCGAGTTTCCTCCGACCCTGAGGCTGGACACCTTCTGGACCCTGCGACTAGCCATCCCGAGGGTGCTCTCGGGCCGGCGAACCCCTCCGCCCTGGCCGGCAGCGTCGGGCGCGGACCTACTGTCCCGCTCGCGCACACGCTCAGTTTTTGGTTCTTCCGATGCGCGGCGTCCCGCGGGCCGTCGCGGGACCCGTCGCGGACTGCTTTCCGAGCGCATAGACAGGGCGATGCGCTTCTTCTCGGGGTCGACTTCCACAACCCTGACCTGGATC
>CAZHPE010000105.1:308-10144 GCA_964534775.1 uncultured candidatus Brocadiaceae bacterium | reverse complement strand
AGCCTGACGCAGCTTCACCACTACCTGCTCTGCACTACGTGCGCTCTTCCACCTGGGAATCCCTCCTGCCTCTACAGACCTCTGGATTCTCTCACAACTCCTGGACCAATTCTCGGGGAAGGGGTCACACGTACCCGGAGAACACTCCGAGTACCAGAGACAATGGCGTTCAAAGGCAGAAAAGCAGTTTCCAAGGTATACTACTCTCTTCCTTCTCTTCGTAACTCGCTCCTGGCTCCCTCCCTCGAACAGATCCTCGTGCTTCGGGCCTCTCCGCTTCGCCCTCGGAGCCTTCTTGAAGGTCACGCTCGTCTGAGGCGGGTACTCGATGCGCTTCCCTGCCAGTAGCTCATCTACCGTCAGCAGTTGTATACGTGGGAACTTCTGCTGTCCGACGACTGGCGACGTATAGGGACCCTGTATCTAACCGGCTTTCGCGCTTGGCGTCAAATACCGCTGCACGCGTGTTTGCCGCAGGGGACCGATTGTGATAGCGTGTCGGGCCGCGTTGCGGTTGCCGCGCAAGGCCGTCGCCCGGTCGGTGCCATTGCGAGCACTTTCCGGGTCGGACAGGGACAAGGAAGTCGGCATGGGCGAGCCAGTTGAGATCAGGACCACCGAGGAGGGATGCCGCCCTTTCGAGCACCTGAAAAGCGCCGCGGGCCGCCCGTATCCCGCCCTGCTCGAAAGCTCGCTTCATGATACCGACATAGGGCGCTACTCGATCCTCTGCTGGGACCCGTTCCGCAAGGTCACGTGCTGCGGCGCGCAGGTGGCGATTGAGGACCTGCGCTCGGGCAGCCGCGTGGTGCGGACGGGGAACCCGTTCAGGATTCTCTCGGACGAGTTTGCGCCGCACCGCCTCGGGCTCCCCGACGACTTCCGGCTCCCCTTCGCCGGGGGCGCGGTGGGGTACTTCTCGTACGACCTGCGCCACCGGGTCGAGGCGCTGCCCCGGCGCTGCGACTACGACCTGGACGTGCCGGAGTTCGTGCTCTGCTTCTACGACCGCGCGCTCGTCTTCGACCACCGGGAAGGGGTCACGCACTACGTCGGCCCGGCTGGAACGGCGCCCCCTGTGCCGCCCGGCGCCGGAGGCGAGGCCCCGACCGTCCGGGGATGCACGCTGCAGAGCAACTTCACGGCCGAGGCCTATGTGGCCGCCATCGAGCGCACGCACGAGTACATCGCTGCTGGAGACATCTTCCAGGCCAATCTCTCGCAGCGATTCGATGGTCCCTGCCCCGCCGACGGACTCACGGTCTACGAGCGCCTGCGCGCCATCAACCCCGCGCCGTTCTCGGGTTACCTCGGGTACCCCGGTTTCGAGATCATGTCGTCCTCGCCGGAGCGCTTTCTGCTCCTTGAAGGCGACCGCGTCACGACGCGCCCCATCAAGGGCACGCGTCCGCGCCGCGAGGGCGACGAGGGTTTCAACCGGCGCATGCGCGAGGAGCTGCTCGCCTCGGGCAAGGACCACGCCGAACTGGCCATGATCGTGGACTTGGAGCGGAACGACCTCGGCCGAGTGTGCCGCTACGGGACGGTGCGCGTCACGGAGCACGCCGCTTTCGAGGCGTACCCCACCGTCTATCACCTCGTCTCCACCGTGGAAGGGCGGCTTTATCGCGAACGGTTCGACGAGTTCGATCTGGTCCGCGCGACCTTCCCGGGCGGTTCCATTACGGGCGCGCCCAAGATCAGGGCCATGGAGATCATCGAGGAGCTCGAACCCCACGCCCGCACGATATACACGGGCGCGATCGGCTACCTGTCTTTCCACGGCCGGATGGACCTGAACATCGCCATCCGCACGATGCTGCGGATCGACGGGCGGGTCTACATCCAGGTCGGCGGGGGCATCGTCGCGGATTCGGACCCGCAGATGGAGCTGCGCGAGACCCTGCACAAGGGCAAGGCGCTCTTTCAGGCGGTCGGGGCCGAGAACTACGATGAGATTATGGAGGCATGCGCGCACGATGTCTGACGAGGTTTACCTCAACGGAGAGATGGTGCCCCGGGCTGAGGCGCGAATTTCGCCCTTCGACCGCGGGTTCCTCTACGGCGACGGGCTGTTCGAGACCGTGCGTATCGTCAACGGCGTCCCTTTCCGCCTATGTCGCCATCTGGAACGCATGAACCGCTCGTGCGCGACACTGGGCTGGGGCCGGCAGCTTGACCCCGAGAAGCTGCGGGCGGCGACCGAAGCGCTGATCGAGCGCAACGCGGTCGCAGACGGCTACCTGCGCATAACGGCAAGCCGCGGGCCGTTCGAGGGAAAGCTGACCGACCTGGAGGCAGCCTCCCCGACGGTGCTCATCGACGCTCATGCGATGGACCTGCCGCCCCTCGACTCGCCGCCGGACTACGTGCTGGCGCGCTCGCCCTACCGTGCGGAACCCACCTCGCCCGTGGTGCGCCACAAGACCCTGAGCTACCAGGCTTACCTACTGGCGCTGGCCGAGGCGCGGGCGAAGGGAGCGGATGACGTCTACTTCGTCAACTCGGGCGGGCACCTGACCGAGGGCGCGACGGTCAACCTGTTCTTCGTCCGTGCAGGCGCCGTGTGCACGCCGGACGAGGGCTGCGGCCTGCTCCCTGGCGTCACGCGCGAGGCGGTCATGGAGCTGTGCGAGGCCCAAGGCACTCCCGTCAGGCCCGGCGAATTCACGCCCGAGGAGCTGATACAGGCCGAGGAGGCATTCTGCACCAACTCGCTGCGCGGCGTGGTGCGTATGAGCCGCCTGCTCGGGCCGCCCGACACGGAGTTCGGCCGCAGCCCCGTGACCGCCGCCCTTCGGGCGGCCTACGCCGCGCTGGTGGACGCCGAGTGCCGAAGGGAATAAGTAACGCGGGGGCCGTGGTGGCGGGCATCCCCTGCGTCAGGGCGCCGTGGTTGCAGGCTCCGGCGCCATGAGCACATCGATCAATTCGCGAGGCAGGTCCTCGCGCACGAGCATAATGCCCAGGGGCAGAGGGGTCGACTGGAGTATGACATCCCCGCCCTCGTCGAGCCAGGCATGCCACCGCCGGCCGCGCGCGTGGAACGTGAGCTTGAAGACGCGCACCACCTCGCCGCCGACCTCAAAGTCCCGGTAGTTCGACAGGCGCACGGTCACGCGCTCGACCTCTTGCAGGAACGGGTTCACCACGTGCATCGCCCACCCATCCCCGAGCCGATCCGCACTGAGGTTCGAAGGGCCACTCACGGGCAAGAGCGGATCGCTCAGGACGAGCCTCTCCCAGGTGTCTACCGAAGTTTCGAAAGGCCGGCCGCCGAACTGGCCGCGAATGAGAAGCTTTTCTCCCTGCACACCGCCGACCAAGCGTAGGCCGAACGCATCGCTCCGCACCCGGAACGAACGCAGGCCCGTAAGGGGCGAAATGTCGGCCTCGAACTCCATCTCGATGTCCTGCGCGGCGAATCCCAGCCCCTTTGCAGCCTCACGCAGGGCCAGGTGCGTGTTGCTGGCAACCGCGATCCAGCCCTCCGCCCGCCTCTCGATGTTCGTCATGGTCGCGCCGAGCCGCATCTTGCCGGCCCATGACGATCCGCCGGTTTTCCTCGTCGGGGGCCAGCAGGGCATCGTAGCCCTGCGCAAGCGGGACCGCGCGGGCCAGGTCGATGCGCTCCCTGAGCACCAGCCCCCACATCAGGGCGAAGAAAGAGGCAATCAGCAAGACCACTGTTGCTCGCACGATTCTCATGACCCATCCGCCAAGAGACATCCGCCCGGGGCAAGGCCCTACTGCTCATCGTCCTGGAACTCCTTGAGCCAGTACTCCACCTCCTCGTCCGCCAGCCCCGAAAACTTCTCGTCGGGCTCTTCATCCGCCGCATCTTCATCGCCGCCCCACATCCGACGGGCATCCTCAACGAACCCCTCCGAACCGACGGCCCTTGCCTTCCCGGTCCGCAGCGCTTCCACCAGCTTCGGATTGTCCGTCACAACGAAAACCCGGTCCGATTGCGCCGCGCGATTCGCCGGCCCCGAGATATCATGCAGCGCCAGGGCGCCGGGGTCCAGGTTTACCACGCGCACGCGGCCGTGGTGCTCGGTGGGCGGAAGCGCGGAGCCGGCCGGGTTCTCGTCGAAGACCAGCACGACGTCGCAGCCCCGCCGCTCGGCGTAGCGCGAGAGCCATCTGGCGATTTCGCCGCGCGAAAGCTGCGCGACCGGCCGGCTCAGCCTCCGCCGCTCCGCCGCCATCAGCGCATCTCTCAGGTCGTTACCATCAACATAGCAGATCATTCCGCCGGCCCTCTCAGGTTCCCCGCCCCATTCTATCATCAAATGACGGTCGGCGGAACACCACGTTCCCTCCGACCGCCACCGCCACGGCCATCCCGCGCAGGGGCCAGCCCCCGTAAGGCGTGTTGCGCGAGAGCGACGCGAACTCATCCGCGCGCACGGTCCACTCCTCGTCCGGGTCAATGAACACCATATCGGCAAGCTGCCCGACCGCCAGAGACCCGGCCAGCAATCGGAGCACCCGCGCCGGCCGAGTGCTGAGCAAACCGGCTGCCTCAACCGGCGAGAGCGCGCCCGTATGGACGAAATGCGTGAGCATCAGGCCAAGGGTCGTCTCCAGCCCTATCAGGCCAGTGGCGCCGCGCTCCATGTCCTCTCGGGTGTGCGGAGCGTGGTCGCTAGCCACGGCGTCCGGCGCGGCGCGCGCCAAGCACTCCCGCAGGGCGTCCCGGTCCTCCGCAGTCCGCAGCGGCGGACAGACGGTGGGAACGGCCCCAGGCTCGTAGTCCGACTCGCAGAGCAACAGGTGATGCGGCGCCACCTCGAAGGTCACGTCTGCGCCCGAGCGACCGCTGGCCCTGTACTGCTCGATTAACTCCACACTGCGCGCCAGACTCACGTGAGAGAAATGCACCCGGCATCCCGTCCGAGCCGCCAGCGCGAGGTCGCGGGCGATGTAATTGGCCTCGTTGTGGTACGGTGGGCCGATCTCGAACCCCGGCTGCGCCCCGGCGCCATAGTCGTCCAGCGCCCGTCGGGAGTCCTCGCAGTGCGGGCTCAGCGGCAGGCCGGCTGCGGCGGCCCCGCGGCATATCTCTTCCATCAGCGCCGCATCGGTCACGGGGTCGCCATCGTCGCTAAGCGCTACGACGTTGGGGCAGGCCGCCAGTGACTCGAAATCACCGGCCTCCTTGCCCGCCCGGCCCCGCGTCATTGCTGCCTTGAAATAGACGCGAACCGGACCGGCGGCCTCGGCCCTGTCGTGAAGCTCCATCGCCAGCTCCGCCGAGTCCAGCGGCGGGGTCGTGTTGGGCTCGCACACGACGCTCGTATAGCCGCCGCGCAACGCCGCCGCGCAGCCCGACGCGATGGTCTCCTTGCGGGTGAAGCCGGGTTCCCGAAAGTGCACGTGAATGTCCACCAGCCCGGGCCAGAGCCAGAGCCCCGTCGCATCGATCACTTGCACGGCCCTACCCCGCCAGTGCGCCTCCATGCCCGCCCCGACGCGCGCCACCCGCCCCTCGATCACCAGCACGTCGCAAACCTCGTCCATTCCGCCGGCAGGGTCCATGACCCATGCGCCGCGGATGAGCAGGTCGGCACCGGCCGTCAGGGGACTATCCGATTGCATCATGAGTCCTGTCGATACCCCACATCGCGCTGCCAAGCCTTGAGCGCGGTGTAGACATCCCTGTAACGCGGCAGCATCCGGTCGTAGTGGTCCGCCCTCTTCGGGTCCGGCTCGAATGTCTCCTGCGGGACAACGAGCTCCTTTGCGGCTTCGCTGGCGGAGCTGTAGACGCCGAGGGTCACGCCGGCGGCAATCGCCATGCCCAGGCTGGCAGCCTCCGGTACCTGAAGCCGCACCACGGGCCGCCTGTACATGTCCGCCTTGAGCTGGAGCCAGAAGTCGCTCTTCGCCCCCCCACCGATGGCGCGGAACTCGGTGACCTCGACGCCCGCTTGGGCCAGGATCTCCAGGTTCAACTTCAGTTCGTAGCTGATCCCCTCCAGGATGGCCCTCAAGAACTGGCCGCGCGTGGTGCTCAGGGTCAGGCCGAGGATCGCGCCCACGGGGTTGGTGTCCATGTAGGGCGTGCCGGCCATGGTGAAATGAGGTTGAACGAGGATGTCCGTGGGTTCATCGTCCATCGCCTCGATCAGCACCTCGTAGACGTCCACGCCGCGCCGGTCGGCCTCCCGCCGTTCCGCCTCCCCAAAGGTGTCGCGTACCCAGCGTAAGAGCGAGCCGCCGGTGAAGTTGAACGCCAGTGAAACGTAGAGGCCCGGCGCGGCGTGCGGGTAGCAGGCCAGATTGTTGGTGAGCATGGTCTCGTTTACGACCGGTTCGCGCATGGCCACAGCAAAACACTCGACGGTGCCCGTTGCGTCCATGGCCGCCCCGCTCTCGGTCACGCCGCTGCCCAGCGCGCCGGCAGGCTGATCGTGGCTGCCGGCGCACACGACGCACCCCGGCGGAAGCCCGAGCTGCTCTGCAGCGCGCGCGCCGAGCTCGCCAACGATCCGGCCCGTTGGGACGGCCGTGCTGAACAGCTCCGGAGAGATGCCGGCCCCCTCGCAGATCGACTCGCTCCAGACCTTGCGGTGGATGTCGAAAGCCATCGTCCGCGCGGCCATCGAGTAGTCGATCCGCGGCTCGAGGCCCATCTTCAGGTGTGCGAAATCGCCGAAGGTAAGGTACTTGTGGATGCGCCGGTAGAGGTCCGGCTCGTTCCGCTTGATCCACATCATCTTGACGATGGTAAACATCTGGCTGGGCGGCTGGCCGGTGATGCGCATGATCTCGGCCGGGTCCTGGTCCCGTATCCAGCGGTCGAACAGGTCGGAGGCCCGGTTGTCGAAGCCGATGATGCTGGCGGCCAGCACCGTGCCGTCGGCGGCCACCGGCACGGCAGCCTCGCCGAGGGTGCTGATGGCGAGGGCGCGCACGGGGTCCTTCCGCGCTCCGGCCGCGGCCTCGCCGACGGCCTGGCGCACGCACTGCCAGACGCGGTCCGCGTCGAGCTCGATCCAGCCGGGGCGCGGGTGCTCCAGGGGATACTCGCGGTATGCGCTGGCGATGACCCGTCCATCCTCGCTCAACACGTTAGCCTTCGTGCCCGTCGTTCCGATATCGAGTCCCATCAGGCTCACGACACTCGCTCCCTCCCAGGTAACTTCGGGATGCGAACCACAGGGCTACGGAACACCGCTGTGAACTTAACCGAGGAGCGCCCACTTTTCAAGTCACCACTTGCCCAGAGCTTGCGCCAATCCGGTAAGAGGGGCAACGGCAGGTGCGAACGCCCGAAAAATGCCATTTGATTTCTTAAGATTACGCTTGACAAGGTTCCGCACATTACTTAGAATCCGCCGGTAAGCCGTATGATGCGTGCGGGTTCCGACAGAGAGCAATCATATCGACCACAGGGGAGATCGTAGGTGGCTAATCGAACGGCAACCAAGAGGGAGCTCTGCGAAAGGATAGCCCGGCAAACCGGCCAGACCCAGTTGGTGACAAAGCAGGTCGTCCAGCTCTTCCTGGACGAGATCATCGACGAACTGGCCAGAGGAGGGCGTCTGGAGCTGCGGAACTTCGGCGTGTTCGATACCAGGGTCCAGCCGGCAAGAAAGGCCAGAAACCCCAAGACGGACGAGGTCGTTCACGTGGGCCCCAAGGCGGTCGTGTCGTTCAAGATCGGAAAGGCTATGCACGAGAAGGCCCAGCGAGCCCTGCCCCTTCTGGAGAGCCGGGCACCCCGCCGGGAGTCGCAGTCCGCCGTCGAGGCGCCCCAGACATCCGAGACGCCGCCGAACCCGTCGTAAGGACTTCTCCCGCCCAGTCCGCTGAGAATGCGCGTCCGCCGTCCTTCCCCTTACGTTTCCTCATCGTGCCGTGCCGTGCTGGTTCCGCCCTCAGCGGCCCCCCTCCTGCCCTTGGACCGCCGCCACGGCTCCGTTTACAATGGCTGTTGGCAGGCGCACGCGTAAGAATCCTGCCGGCTTCCTGGAAGGCGACACAACAATGCCGCGTACGCCGTCCGACGCAATCGTACTCCTGAGCGGGGGCCTGGACTCCGCCACGGCCCTGGCCATCGCTCTCAGCGAGGGACACCGCTGCCACGCCGTGACGTTCCGCTACGGCCAACGCCACGAGTTGGAGGTCGTGGCGGCCTCGCGGGTAGCGGCAGCGCGGGGCGCGGCGGACCACAGGATCGTGCCCCTGTCCCTGGGAGAGCTGGGAGGTTCGGCGCTGACCGATGAGGCAGTGCCGGTTCCCGAGGGCCGAAGCGCCGAGGATATGAGCGCTGGCATACCGGAGACGTATGTGCCCGCGCGCAACACAATTTTTCTTGCCCACGCGCTCGCGCTGGCGGAGGTCACGGAGTCCGATTTCGTCTACCTGGGCGTCAATTCAGTCGATTACAGTGGCTACCCCGACTGCCGGCCAGAGTACGTCGACGCGTTCCGCAGGCTGGCGCGCCTGGCAACCCGGCGAGCGGTGGAGGGGCAGCCGCCGGAGATCGTGGCGCCCCTGCAATACATGGGCAAGGCGGACATCATCCGGAAGGGCGCCGAACTGAGCGTGGACTTCTCGCTCACGCTGAGCTGCTATAATCCCGACGGTCAGGGTCGCGCCTGCGGGCGGTGCGACGCCTGCGCCCTGCGCCGGGGCGGGTTCGTTGAGGCCGGCGTTCCCGATCCTACGATCTATCGGCCTGGCGTGACCTTCGCCGACCAAGGCGCTCGACTGCCGGGAGGAAGCGCAATATGACAAGGATTCTCGCCATCGCCGGGAGTGCGCGGAGACATGGCAACAGCGATACGCTCCTGGAGAAGGCGCTGGAAGGCATCCGCGAGGCCGAGCCGGGGGCCGAGATCGAAACGCTGATCCCCTACCAGCTCTCGATCGCGCCCTGCCGTGCCTGCGACGGCTGCTTCAAGACCGGGCGCTGCGTCGTGAAGGACCCGATGCAGGAGCTTTACCCGCGCCTCGAGGCCTGCGACCACCTGGTGGTGGCTAGCCCCCTGTATTTCACGTCCGTGCCCGGACATCTCAAGGTGCTGATCGATCGGTTCCAGTGCTACTGGGCGCGCCGCACGCTGCTCGATGATCCGCCGCAGCCGCGCCGAAGCGGAATGTTCCTCTGCATCGGGGCCATGGACCGGCGGCGGTACTACGAATCGACGCTTACGCTGGTGAAGACCTGGATGATGGAGCTGAACATGGCCTGCGCCGTGACCCGCTTCTACCCCGGGCTGGACGACAGGCAGGACGTTCAGACACGCGCCGATTACCTGCAGGACGCGCGACAGGCCGGGATCGAACTCATACGCTCGGCCCGGCAGGAAAAGGCGTAATTCGTGGCTGTTGGAGTGCGGCCGAGAAACAGGCGTTTCGCGCTTTAGCTCAGGGGGCAGCGGCCTTCCGTCCTCTACGATGTCCCGTTGGGCCTGAGACCCAATGGGCTACGCTTGGTTCCATTCCTGCAAACGTTCTGCCGAGCGCTTGACCGCTTCGAGGCTGAAACCATCCGGGTAGCGTACAACGATCGCCTCGAACGAGATGTCCTGCATGCCCATCTCCAGGAGCATCTCATATCCGGCCGCGTCGCTCGGCCGGCTTACGATCCTCTCCATCGCCCCGGTTATTCCGTGCTTTTCGATCATCTGCCATGTGCGGCTCGCACGGACCCTCTTACGGTGCTTGTGGAAGAGGACTTTTCATACGCGTAGACCGCCTGCACCGCCTCCCGCTCAGCATCTGTCGTCGCTTCATGGGTGGCCGCACGAAGCTCTACGGCTCGTCGGCGCGCAAGACGCGCAAGTTCCGAAAGCCGGTCTTTCACGTTTACGATAAAC
>CAZHPE010000105.1:0-298 GCA_964534775.1 uncultured candidatus Brocadiaceae bacterium | reverse complement strand
TTCCTCAGGACTCTTCAGCCGGGCAACACGTTCGTCCATGTGGCCCTCCCAGATGGCCAGACTAATGATTATTGGGTTTCCGCTGGAAAACCTTGCGGTGGAAAGCACATGAGGCCCCCTGTGCCAACCCGTTGTGCCGGTTCAACGTCCCCGCCCGAGGAACTCGTGTACGGTACGGATGGGACCTCAGCCCAGGCGGGCGGCGAGCTTGGCGACGCGCTCGCCCAGCGTGGTGCAGAGCTTGCCGGCGCAGTCGTCCACCTCCCCGGGGGTGATGTCAGCCTGAGGGCCGTGGCGG
>CAZHPE010000104.1:0-10178 GCA_964534775.1 uncultured candidatus Brocadiaceae bacterium | reverse complement strand
CACCATTCTTCGCTCTGCCACGGCCGAAAACTATGACCATCTGGGAAATGCGGGACTATCACGCGCAGCCCAGCATGCGGATGGCATCGGCCACTCCAGGAGAGGAACTACCGCAGGCAAAGACCGCGGAGCTAACCGTCGTCCCCACGCGGAAAGGGAGGTCCATTGCGCCGTTCATGCCCGCCCCGTTCACCACGATACTATGTGCGTGCCCGGCGTTCTGTCAAGGGCCGCCAACTGCCCGCCAGTGCGCACGGTGCAAGCATTGCGCAGGGATTCACGACGTATAACGGCCGTATTCTAGGCGGTCGCCGGACAAAGGTGGGGAGGCAGGATAGGCCTGGCAACCATAGAAGAGTCTGCTATTGCGCCGGGGTGGGAATCGCCCCGGGCCACGAGCGCTTCAAGCAACGCATGCGATCGGAAGTCATAATGGGCGAGAAAAGACACCGCCCTGAAACTTTCGGGGCGGTTCGGAATGGTGGCCCAGGTGCCGGGCGCGCGAGTCGACAGGAGCCATTCGAGGGCCTCCAGCGTAAGGTGCGACAAGCTAGCGGTAGCGACAAGCCATGAGGCATGCGGCGCCCATCGCATGGCCGAAAGAACACCTGCCGCGAGGCCCTCGGCATCCGGGGCACCGGGTAGCCAGAATGGAGCCGCCCGTCCCCCTGCCACCGTCTCCCCGCCCACGACTACTACCCTCCCGGTCACCTGTCCCAGAAGCTCGGCGGCCCGCTCCAGCCGTGCCTTCACATCCTCGACAGCCTGCCTCCGCACGTCCATCCCCGCGGCCTCCAGGCAGGCGAGGACGCAGCCAAAAACGGGGGGTTTGAGCCACTGTCGCGGGAGCCAATCTTCCAGCATGGACATGAGCGTTCCGACGCGGTCTGCGTCTCGCGACATTTCCGCGATGACGCCGCTGCACCCCTGCGGAGGGTCGCTCCGACTCGCATCCGATAGCCAAACCTTCTGCAGCGGGGTGCCTTTATGGCCCTCAACCAGGACGAGGTCGTATCGCCGCGCCAACGATCGCAGCGCTCGCTCTAATCCACCATTGCCCGCGCGGTGCGCCCTGAGCAGTTCCTCCTTCGGCCCTTGGAGGAGCACGTCAGCGCCTGCCCGAAAGAACCGGTCACTGTCCTTGCCAGGGCGGTCCAGGTCAATTCCGTGCACGTCATGCTTGACAACAGCAACGCTCAACCCCCTTGCGGATAGTTGCGGGATCAGGGATTCAATAAGGGTGGTCTTCCCCGAACCGCTCCAGCCACAAACACCGAGGATGGGCAGGTTGTCGAGCATCAGAGACTCCGTCCGGCGCGGTTCTCGACGAAGGTGAGAAACGTGCCGAACTCTCCCAGCGAACCTACGGCTTCTGACAATAAGAAACGGGGCCGAGTCCCCCACGACCGCGGGGAGACATCAACGCGTCCGGCTAAGGCTCTTGTCTCGGCCACCGCGTAACCCTCCACAGGCGGGCCTGAGCCCTTGAGTCCGAAACGGCAACCGTGTCCGCCCTGCCGGAAACCATGGTTCGCGCCATCGCGGCGCTTCTCTTCTCCGCCACCAGGCGATCGTCACGCCCAGGCAGAGCGTCAGAAGAAAAAGCGTAGCGCACTGGGCGGTGCGCGCGTCCATGTCGGGTATGTCGGGTATTCGCCCGCTGCCGTAGACCTGGCGGACCAAGCGGTAGGCCGGCACGATTGAGAGCAGGCACAAGAGGCCGGCCACACCAACCATCCCGGCCGCGACCAGTCCGGCCACGCACAGCGGCGGAAGTAGCACGCAGCCGGCATAGACCAGACGCGCCGCCCTCCCGCCCGGCTTGTGGACCAGCGTCTCGATCCCGGCGGCCTCATCCTCGTCAAGGTCCCGGATGTTGTTGCCCAGAAGCACCGCCGTCGTAAGAATGCCGACCGGCACCGACAGCAACAGCGCCAGCCAGTCCCAGTGCCCCGCCTGGACATAGGCCACGCCTGTGACGAAAAACGGTCCGAAGGCCAGGAAGATCAGCACTTCCCCCATAGCCCTGTATTTGAACCGAAACGGCGGACCCGTGTAGGCGTAGAGGCCCACCATGGCTGCGAACGCGAACCAGAGGAGGCCGGGGCCACTCTTGGCCAACAGGTATGCAGCCACCGGCGCGATCAGCACGAGGCAGACAACGGCCTCAATGACGACGGCCCTCGGCGCCATCTCGCCACGGATCAACAGGCGCCCCTCATCGCCTTCGGTCTTTCTGTCAACGCCGGAGCGGAAGTCAAAATAGTCGTTGAGCAGGTTCCCGGCCGCGTGCAGAAGCACGGCGCCGAGCACTGAAGCAGCGAGAACATCCCACCGCCACTGCGCGATGGGCCGGACGGCGGCGGTCGCCACCAATACGGGCAGGGCCGAGAGCGGGAACGAGAATGCACGCAACGCCCGCGCGTGCGTGCCTGCCCAGCGCGCCCACGGTCGGGGCGACACACGGGACGTGCCGTCCGTCACTGTGACGCTCCCTCCCCGACATCGCGGCCCTCGCGCTTCGCGTGCTGCAGCAGCGCCGAGACCTTGCTGCACAAAACGTCCAGGTCGACGGGCTTCTCGACGAACTCGGTGACCGGCAGCCACTGCTCGTCGATATCGCGGGGGCCAAAGCCGAGCGGGAAGCGGGTGTTGACCGCGGTGAGCATCAGGATTGGCACATCCTTGAGCTCACCGCTGTAGTGGCGCATCGCCCGAGCCAGCCCGAATCCCGCGGAACTGTCCTCCGGGAACATCACGTCCAGGATCACCAGGTCCGGCCTCTTCCCATCCATGCGCTCGAGGGCGTCTTTGGTGTCAAGCACGATGTCGACATCGTGCCCCGAATCCAGTAGCACCTTCGCCGCCGCGTTCGCAAAGTCCTCGTCGTCGTCAACTATCATCAAGTACGCCATCTATAGCCTCCCTCGCGGCTTATGCCGGCGGGCTCTTCCCCCCGGGGGAATCCCAGGGTGAATACAGTCCCCTCTTTAAGGGTGCTTTCCACGCGCACCCGTATCCCGTGCTCCAGGGCCACATGCTGCACGATGGCGAGCCCCAGCCCGGTAGATTCCTTGTTGTGCCTGGCCGCTTCATTCGTGCGGTAGTACTCGTCGAAGATGCGGGGCAGTTTCTCAGGTGCTATGCCGATGCCGTTGTCCCCAATGCTGACCAGGACGCCATCTCCAGACGCTGCGGCGCGGCACCTGACCTCCACCCGCCCGCCCTCTTGCGAATACGCGACGGCGTTGGACAGCAGGTTTGCCAGCAGCATCCTTAGATGGTCCTGCACGCCCATGATCGGGGTCGTCTCAAGCTCGGCTCCAATCGCGACACCGCGCTGCTCGGCCGTCTGGCTCACCTGGCCTATGGCCCATCCGACCACCTCGGCCAGGTCGAGTTCGGTGGGTTGAAGCGGCCGGTCGCTGGAGGAGCGCAGGTTGGCAAGCTGGAGCATCTCCTGGATCTCGCTCGCCAGCCGGCTGCATCTTCGGGCGATTCTTCGAACCACGTCCAGCGCCTCATCGCTCAGCACGCCGCAGTGCCCGCGCAGGAGGAGCTGTGCGTTGGCATGAATCGCAGCGAACGGGGTCTTCAGCTCATGAGTGGTGCGCAACATGTGGCGCGTTCTCTCCTGCTGCGCCGCCAGGAGGCGGCGGTTAGTCTCGGCCAACTCACGGTCCCGCTCCCGCACCATCGCCGACAGGTGCGAAGCAAGATGCCAGACCACCAACCACACAAAGAAGGCCGAACCCACGCTCAGCAGCGAGTACCCCGCCGTATCTTTCATGTACTCGCGCAGGCTTGCCGCCTCGCCGTAGATGCCCGCCAGGGGCAGGACGCCCGCATCCTCCAGCGCCACGCACGCCACGTAAAGCGTGCCTGCGATAACCACGACCAGAAGCGATTGAGTACGCGAGAGAAAGATGCAGGCCAGCACTATGTGAAACAGGTAGGCGAAGGCGGCGTAGGTCTCGAGGCTGCCGAGATAGTGGACTACGGCGGTCAAGACCAGAAGGTCCGAGATTATCTGCACCCACAGGTTCGCTCTTGCCCCGGCCACCGGGCCGGGACTGCGCAGGCGGCGGGCGTGGGCGAGGAAGCACAGGTTCGTCAGCACAAGCACGGCGGCGAGCACCAAGGGTTGGGTGACGTAGCTGCGCAGGCCCACACGCTCAAACACCCCGGGAAAGAAGCCCGCGAGCGCGAAGATCACTAACATCCCTATAACGGTCCATCGAAGACGGCAGAACCACAGGACGTTGTCCAGCAGGAATGGAACGGGCAGGGACGCACCCTCATCCTCTGCCCGCGACCCGGACGCATGTGGCCCGGCCTCCGGCAGGGGCAGCTCGTAGCTGCTGGCGACCTGATGGGTATCCGTGGGTAGCATCAGAAATAGTCCATTGCCTCGACCTTCTTCAGCTCGATTACGTGCCTCTCCTCGATCAGCAACGGGCACCGAAACAGCGTGCCGGCCTCATCGCCCAGTGGCTGGAGGGCCATCCAGCGATAAAAGCAAATCTGCCCCTCCGCAAGATTGATCGCAACGTTCAGCAGCTCCTCGCCGCCGACGGAAGAAAGCAGCTCCTTGCCATGGGAGCGCCTGGCCGGGTCGAACTCGGTGTCGTCGCACTTCAAGCCGGACCTGCTGGATGCGCCCCATCTGCGCCGCAGAGAAAGGCTCCAGGGCGTCGGGCACGTGCCGACGGTGCCTGGCCAGATAGTAGGTGAGAAGGCACACCCCGTCGCCCGCCGCGCGGTCCCGCAGGTCCGCATAGTAGGCCTCCAGCCGCCGCTCGAACTCCAGCGCCCGTTCCAGCATGTCACCGGCAGTCACCACAGGCAATGGTTCTTCTTTCAGCGTCCTAGAACTTGTCGTAGAAGATGTCCTCCTCGGCCAACCCCTTTTCCTCCAGCACGCACGTGACGGCCTCGATCATCGGCGGTGGCCCGCACAGAAACGCCTGCCGCCGCAGGTTCGGCTCGAGGCACTTGTCCGCCGCAAGATGGATGAAACCAGTCTCGCCGTCCCACTCGTCCCCCGGCCCGAGGGGGTCGGACAGGGCATAGACGACGTGGAAGTTCGGGTGCTTGCGCTCCAGCTCCTTGAACTCCTCGAGGTAGAAGACATCCTTGGTCGTGCGGCAGCCGAAAAAGAGCCAGCAGGAGCGGTCCGGCCAGCTGCTATAGAGCGTGTAGATGATGTTCCTCATCGGCGCCATCCCACAGCCCCCGCCCACGCAGATGATCTCGGCCTCAGCCTCTTCGCTGAGGCGGAACTCGCCGAACGGACCGGTGAAGGTCACCGGGTCGTCAACTTTCAAGTTGTGCAGATACGTGGAGCCGACGCCTCCGGGGACAAGGCGCACTATGAGCCGGACCGAGTCGGCTTCGTAAGCGGGCGAACTGATCGAGTAGGCCCGGAAGACCGGCCCATCCGGCGAAGGTGCCTGGACCTGCACGTACTGGCCGGGGCGTTGCGATATCTCCGCCGGATCGGTCAGGGAGAAGACGATTTCCTTGATGTCATGGGTCAGCTCCCGGGTGCTGCGCACGGATGCAAGGAAGAGCTTGACGTCGAGCAGGTCCTCAGGAATCCGCGCCGCGATGTCCCCGCGCACCTTCACCTGGCAGGCCAGCCGAGTACCGTTCCGCACCTCCTTGCGCGTCAGATATGGCGTCTCGGTCGGAAGGACCGGGCCGCCGCCCGATAGCACCGTCACCTTGCAGTAGGCGCAGGAGCCCCTGCCGCCGCAGGCGGAGGGGATGAATATCTCCGAGCCGTAAAGGGCCGAAAGCAGGTTCTGACCACCATCCACATCCAGCGTGCGCTCTCCGGCGTTGATGTCGATCTGGCACACGCCGTAGTTCACCAGCAGCCGCTCTGCGAGCACGAGCGCTCCGGCAAGGGCGAGGAAAAGGCCGGCCAACACAATGACGGGCAGGATGATAAGGGCCATGCTCACTGTCTCACTCTACGAGGTAACTGAAGATCGCAACGCCGTCAACCAGAGCGTACAGAAGGATCGCCCTGCGTATGACCTGAATGAAGCGCGCGGGCTTCTCGCACTCCCTCAGGGATAGTACGACGCTATGCAGCGCCAAGGGCGCGAAGAGAAAGGCCAGCCACAGAAGCGGCGGGAACCACCCGCACAACACCCCTACGCCTATCAGGGCGAAGCACATGGCCGTCGCCAGCAGGTACAGGCGCGCCGCGCCGCGCCGGCCGATACGTACCACAATGTTTCGCTTCCCCACGAGGCTGTCTCCGCGGTAGTCCGGCACCTCGTTCGCCAGCGCCAGGGCGAAGATGAGCAATGCCGGCAGGGCGGATGCAAGCAGCGCAGCCATGCTCAGCCTGCGTGTCTGGAGCCAGAAGGCCCCCAGCACCAGGCCCGGCCCGTAGGATATGGCGATGACCAACTCTCCAAGGCCGCGGTAGGACAGGTGCACCGGCGGCATGAGGTAGGACAGGGCCGCCGCTGCGCCGAAGAGCGCAAGATACACGACCGGCCAACCCCGCAGGAGCGCCAGATAGATGCCGGCCACAGCGGCCAGCGCAAAGCCGCCCAAACCCACGGGAAGGTGCCAGGAAACCTGCTCGCGTTCGGGCAAGGCGAAAACCCTGTCGCCGCCTATCCTGGAATCGAAATACTCGTTCATTCCCTCTATCCCGATGCCCACGAACAACACGCCCATCAGCCCTATCCACAGCAGCGACCAGGTCAGCTCGCCCACGCTCCTGCGGGCCACCGCCGCCCCGAGCAGATACGGCAGCGCTCCCGCCAGCAAGAAGAACCGATAGCGAACAGCCCCGCACGCGACGCCGATCAAGCCGAAAGGGGAGGCGCTGGCTTCAGCGCTGCCGCATCCGGCACCGAGCGCAAACCCCGACCCATGTGAAGGTCCGATCACAGTTCTCGCCATTGGTTAGACTTCGCAAGAAGCGCAGGCTCCTCGATCACCCTGCGGGCGAACTCTATGACCCGCTCGTCTTTCCAGGCCTTCTTGTAGTTCGCCCATACCTGCGCAAGCGGCATAATCTTCAGGTCGCCGCAAATAAAGGGCAGCGGCCCGATCAGCTTCGCCTTGCCGTTGGGAAGCACCAGCAGGCTGGCAGCCGGGGACTCGAGCCGGTAGCGAAGCTCCTCGACCACGTCATAGGGATAGAAGTAGACCTTCATGCGGCCGTGGTACTTCTCCGCCTTCGCCTTCAGAGCCTCGAAGAACACGCTGTACTGCTCGTCCGAAGGGCAGAGCCTCTCCCAGTTCTGGGCCGCGCGGCCAATCCGCATCACCTTGCCCGTGTAGAAGCCGCCAGCCCCGAGCGAGGCGGCCAGCTCGACGGCCTCGCCAACCTCGCGAACGTTAAAGCGCGTCGGCACGAACACGATTTCCAGGTTCACGCCCTGTGCCCGGAGCAACTCGCACGCCCCGAGGACCTTGCCGTAGTCCCCCAGCTCCCGCAGCGCCTCGTGAGCCTTCGCCGTGGCCCCGTCAAGGCTTATCTGAACGGAGCGGAACTTCAACGCACCGAGACGCTCAGCGACCTCCGGCCCTATCATCTCGCCGTTGGTCTCCACTTTGAGGCTCACCTCGCCCCCTCGCAGGTACTCGCTGACGTCCCAGAACTCGGGGCACATCAGCGGCTCTCCGCCAGACAAGGCGACATAGGGGACCCCGGCCTCCACGAACTGGCGACACGCACCGAGCATCTGCTCCTTCGTCATCCGGTCGGGAAACGCCACGCCGGCTTCCTCGCAGCAGTGGAGGCATTTCAGATTGCACTCGGAGTTGAGCTGCCAGGCGACAAAAAGCGGGGCGGCGTAGTCATCCAGCGCGCTTCCCGGTAGGACGGTCTGCACTTCGCTCATACATCTCCCTTCGCGCCCTTGTCAGGCCGCCAGCAACAGGCCGGCGGACTCCAGGCCCGTCACAAAGGTCTCAACGTCACCACGAACCTGTGCCTCATCGCCGGCATAACCATATAGGAGGCGTTCGGTGAACCCGGAAACCTCCAGGCCCTCCTCGATCATACGCAGGATGTTCCTGCCGGTCTCGTTCGTCACGTAGACCTTCTCACTCAACGTGTCGAAGATCACCGCGCC
This sequence comes from uncultured candidatus Brocadiaceae bacterium, assembly GCA_964534775.1. Taxonomy (GTDB): domain Bacteria; phylum Planctomycetota; class Brocadiia; order SM23-32; family SM23-32; genus CAZHPE01. Next base: position 2,067 of record CAZHPE010000104.1, on the reverse strand, counting down.
GAACTTCTCATCTCTCCACTTTACGTGCTTCGGGAACTCCATAGACAGACCCACCAATGGCGCAAGAGAAAGAACAGCCAGATAAACCGCCCGGCCATCATGTGAATCTGATGTAGGGCTGAGCCATTACCTCTTCCGAAACGTCCTCAAGCGTCGGCTTCTGCCATTGGGCCTTCTCGCCCGCCTGCTCCTGGCCCGCCGCAACGCTCGTGTCCGCCGACTTTTCCTCGTCTTTCACATTTGCATTCTCGCTCATTGCAAAACCTTTCCTTTACACAGGAACCTGACCTATGACTGCTGACTGCTGAGTTGAATCCTGACCCCTGACCTCTACGCTTTCTCAGGGCTCTCCGCATCCTCTGAAACCAAGCGCGAAGTTGTAGTGCTATTCTCCCTGGACCAGCTTGCGAATTCCCTCCACGATGTCGGGGTTGGATAGGGTTGTCAGATCGCCGACGTCCGTTCCGTTGGAGATGGCCGCCAAGACGCGGCGCATGATCTTCCCGGAACGAGTCTTCGGCATATCGTCCACGATATACACGTGCGCGGGCCTCGCGATCTTGCCGATCACCGTCTCTATGGTGCTCCTGACTGCGTCTTCCAGCTCCGTGCCGGGTTCGCACCCTGGCCTGAGCGAGACGTAGACGTCAGGGGCCCTGCCTCGGACCGGATCCATCAAAGGAACAACCGACGCTTCCGCCACCTCCGGCACCAAGAGACAGGCGGACTCCAGCTCCTTGGTGCCGAGCCGGTGTCCGGCCACGTTGATGACATCGTCGACCCTGCCCAGGATGCGATAGTACCCGTCTTTGGCCTGCATGGCAGCGTCGGAGGTGAAATAAGGCCAGGCGCGCCAGTCCTTGCTGTCCGGGTTCCTGCAATACTTTTCATAGTACTGCTGGACGTATCGCTCGCGATCCCCCCATATAGTCTGAAACGCCCCGGGCCAGGGGTTCCTGATGCATATGTTCCCTGCCTTGTTAGCGCCTGCCTCGATTTCATTCCCGTCCTCGTCGTAGATCACAGGGTAGATGCCGGGCATGGCGGGGCCCGCGCTGCCGGGCTTCATGGGCTGGAGGGCCGGCATGGTGCTGCAGAGAACCCCCCCGGTCTCGGTCTGCCACCATGTGTCGACGATCACCGCCTCGCCCTTGCCGACCACATCGTGGTACCATTTCCACACCTCGGGCTCTATCGGTTCTCCTACCGTCGTCATGTGCTTGAAGTGGTAGTCGTACTTCCAGGGCACATCAGGCCCGCGCTTTCTCAGCATCCGTATCGTAGTCGGTGCAGTGTGGAATATGTTCACGCCGAGTCGCTCGGCTATCCGCCACGCGCGCCCGGCATCCGGGTAGGTGGGCACGCCTTCATACATGACGCTCGTTGCGGCAAGCGCCAGTGGACCGTAGACGATGTACGAGTGACCCGTGATCCACCCGATGTCGGCCATACACCAGTAAACGTCCTCTGGATGGATGTCCTGCACATACTTCGAGGTGCCTGCAACATAAGCCATGTAGCCGCCTATGCTGTGGAGGCATCCCTTGGGCTTCCCGGTCGTGCCGCTGGTGTACATGATAAAGAGGGGGGCTTCAGCGGGCATGGGAACGGTATCGACCCTCCGGTCGGCATAGCCTTTGAGCACCTCGTCCGCAAAGTAATCACGCCCCTCAAGCATCGACGCGCTGGAGACGTACTTCCCCGGGTAGCGTCTCCAGACCAGGACCTTATCGACGTTCTGGCCATGCTCTCCCGCCACCTGGAGGGCTATGTCGGTCTTCTCTTTGTGGTCTATGAGCTTGCCGGAGCGATAGTAGCCATCGATGGTCACCAGCACGCGGCTCCCGGAATCCGCTATCCTCTCGCCGCACGCCACACCGCTGAAGCCCCCGTATACCTCGGAGTGGATCAGCCCGAGCCTGGCGCAGGCCAGCATCGTGATCGGCAGCTCCGGCACCATCGGCATGTGAAGCGTCACCCTGTCGCCGGCCTTGAGTCCGGCAAACTCCCTCAGCAGCAACGCCAGCTCGTTGATTTGTATAGGGCAAACTGCTCCCTTCGGGAGCC
>CAZHPE010000103.1:1129-10220 GCA_964534775.1 uncultured candidatus Brocadiaceae bacterium | reverse complement strand
TTAACCCCCGACAGGAGTTTACAACCCGAAGGCCTTCTTCCTCCACGCAGCGTCGCTGCATCAGGCTTGCGCCCATTGTGCAATATTCCCTACGGCTGCGCCCCGAAGGGCTCTGGGCAGTGTCTCAGTCCCAGTGTGGCCGTTCGCGCTCTCACGCCGGCTACCCATCATCGCCTTGGTGAGCCGTTACCTCACCAACTAGCTAATAGGACACGGGCCCCTCTCCCGGCAGAAACGTGGCCGAAGCCACGCACCATTTCAACGCCGAAGCGACCTCACTTACGTTTAAGGAAGTGCTAAAGCGTCATCATGTGGTATTAGCGGCACTTTCGCCAAGGGCCCTTGCGGGCCGCCGTTATCCCACTCCGAAAGGCAGGTTACCCATGCGTTACTCACCCTTTTGCCGCTTTACTCCCCCACCGAAGCGGGGTTTCTCGCTCGACTTGCCTGTATAAGGCACGCTGCCAGCGTTCGTTCTGAGCCAGTATCATGCTCTTCAAAGAAAACATCTCTCACCGCCTGCACGCTCGTAAGCTCGCGCGCAAACGGCTCGGTCCAGACTCTCACGATGCCCGGCTTACGCCGAGGCTTCGCAAGGGCCGCAGGCAACTACCCGGGCGGTCTCGCTTTCCGTCTCCGTGTTGTCAAAGAACTATGCTCATGCTCTCAATCAACTCCGCACATTATACCAGCTTCCGCGTTCCTGTCAAGGTCCGGCAAATTTTCCCGCCCGGCACACCGCGCGACCAGCCTTGTGGCGCCCTACCGGACGCCCTGGCCCCCCCGGGTCCTGGCCAGCCACTATACGGATATATCACACGCCAATCAGATGCCGCACTTGCCACGTAACATCTTACTCACCACAGCGTTATGACCGCGCCGCCAGCGCCTCTCGGATTTGTTCCTCGCCCACTGCGCCTTCCCTCAGCACCTCCACCCCGTCAGAGTTCACCCGCACGACGGTTGAGGCAACCTGCAGCCGCGCCGGACCCCCGTCCAGCACGGCACCGATGCGGCCACAAAAGGCCCGCATTACCCCCTGCGCCGTTGTGGCCGGCGGCTGCCCGCTGAGGTTGGCGCTCGGCGCCGCCACGGGGACTCCGGCCAGGCGAAGCATTCGCCGGGTGACGGGCAGATCGGGACACCTAAGGCCAACGCAGCCTCCCCGGCCGTCCGGGACCACCAGCGTGAGCGGACCCGGCCAGAAAGCCGCTGCCAAGGCCTCGGCCTCCCCGCCCAGGTGGGCAGCGTGCCGCTGCCAGGCGGCGGGATCGGGGATGAGAATCGTCAGCTTCTTCTCGCGCGGGCGTGTCTTCAGGTCATATAGGGCATCGACAGCCGCCTCTTCATCGGCCCGCGCGCCAAGCCCGTAGACGGTTTCCGTCGGGAATGCGACCACCTGGCCGCCCCGCAACAACCCGGCCGCGAGACGAACGTCCTCGGCCTTGCAAGAATCCAACAATCGTGTGTGCATGGCGATGCCCGGTGCAGATGGGGAGAACACGGAAGCGGATTGACAAGGAACGCCGTGCGATCACGCCCCGTCCGCGGGTTGCCCCTCGTTCAGGGCCTCCCTGACGTCTTCTCTGCAGATGCCGCACTTGCGCATCAATCGATGATAGCTCTCACGTTCGATGCCGGCACGCTCGGCGGCCTTCGTAACATTGCCGCCGCACAGCCCCAGGGCGGCCAGAAGGTACTGCCGCTGGCATTCCAGCGTCATCCGTTCCATGGCCTCCCGATACGGCAGTTCGAGGGGTACGGAGGCCCCTACCACCGCCTCGGCGGGCCCCATCGAGTCCCCGATGTCGAACAGGTCCGCCGTAATCGTCCTGCCATCGCACAACACCACGGCCCGCTCGATGCAGTTCATCAACTCCCGCACGTTGCCCGGCCAGGAATAGTTCAGCAGCTTGTGCCTTGCCTCGGGCTCGATGGTGTATTGGTCTGCTTCCTCGCCGGCGAACTCAGACATGAAGTGGCTGACCAGCAGCCGCACGTCGCCCTCCCGCTGCCGCAGCGGCGGCAACTCGATGGGGAAGACATGGAGGCGGAAGTATAGGTCCGCGCGGAACCGCCCTGCCGACATGGCCTCCTGCAGATCCTGATTCGTGGCGGCAATGATGCGCACGTCTACCATCCGATCACGCGTGTCGCCCACGCGGCGCACCTCGCCCTCCTGAAGGACCCGGTTGATCTTGGCCTGCACGTCAGAGCCAAGCTCCGGAATCTCGTCCAGAAGCAAGGTGCCGCCGTCGGCCAGCTCGAACAGGCCCGGCTTGTCCCTCAGGGCGCCGCTGAAGGCCCCTTTCACGTGGCCGAACAGCTCGCTCTCTATCAAGTCCCTCGGCATGGCGGCGCAGTTGATGGCCTGGAATCGGTCCTGGGCGCGCGCGCCGGCGTAATGAATGGCACGCGCAAACAACTCCTTGCCCGTCCCGCTCTCCCCGGTCAGCAGGACCGTCGTGCTTCCGGAGGCGGCCTTCCTGGCCAGCTCAAAGGCCTCCTGCATGACCCGGCTCTGGCCGATGATGCTTGAGAAGCCGAACTTCTTCTCGACCTCCTGCTGAAGCCGCAGCGTCCGCTCGCGGAGCCGCTTGTGCTCCAGGGCATTCTCGAGGGTCAGCAGCATCTCATCCGGCTCGAAGGGCTTAATCACATAGTGGTAAGCCCCGGCTTTGAGCGCCTCGACCGCCTGGCTGACCTCGCCGTAGGCGGTCATCATGATGACCTGCGTCTCGGGGCTCTGCTTTCTGATCTCGCGCAAGACCTCCATCCCGCCGATGTCGGGCATGCGAATGTCGGTCACCACCAGGTCGATCCTCGCACGGCGGAACGTCTCCAGCGCCTCGCGGCCGCTCTGGCACGTGAGGACCTCGAACCGGTCCGAGAGAAAGCTGCTCATCATCTTGAGCATGTTCGCCCGGTCGTCCACGATCAGCACTGTTCCCTTTTCGCCCATATCACCCGCCATCGCAGCGCGCACGAGCCTCAGCGCATCAACAATGCCTGCCATGCGCGCGAGTTTTTCGCCTTCTCAAATCCGCGTCTCGGTCGGCCGTCGCGCGGCGCTCCCGCCGGACTCAGCCATGATCCAGAAGGGCCTGTGGCCCTCGTCCGGCCCGCTCACGAGGAACCTGCCGCACGGCCTCACCGCAAACTGCTTGCATTCTACGCGATTGGGCAGGTAATTTACATAACAAGTTCCGGCGGGCCAACCTGGCGGCGTCACGTGCGAGTCAGCGGCGATGGAGGAGGGTGTTCGTCGGCGGACATCGGGCTTCATGAGAACAGTTATTCAGCGCGTGAGCAAAGCCTGCGTATGTGTGGAGGGCGAGGAAATCGCCCGCATCGGCCCTGGATTGCTTGTGCTGCTCGGTGTGAGCCGCGAGGACGGGCCCCGGGACGTGCAGTACATGGCCGAGAAGATCGCTGGCATCCGCATCTTCGAAGACGAGCAGGGCAAGATGAACCGCTCCGTTCAGGAGGTCGGAGGGAGCGTGCTGGTGGTTTCGCAGTTCACATTGCTCGGCGACACCCGCAAGGGTCGCCGCCCCTCGTTCATAAACGCCGCCCGGCCCGAGCAGGCGGAGAGCCTCTACCTTGCGGTGGCAGAGGGACTGCGCACACTGGGGCTGACAGTCCAGACCGGGCGTTTCCAGGCCATGATGCAGGTGGCGCTGGTAAACGACGGCCCCGTCACTATCCTGCTCGACAGCGCCAAGGAGTTCCGACCGAATGCGTGAACCATCCGCCGGAACCGTCCACTCCCGAGTATATAGGGCGGGTTCCATGGCCCTCCGGGTACTGTTGCTGATCGCGGCCGCTGCCCGGCTGACGGGTTGCTCGTCGGCGGAGCAACGCGACGAGCCCCCGCGCCGCGCACCGCTGGCCCCGGTCACGAGCGACCTGGAGAACGCTTTCCCCGAACTCGCACCCCAGCCCCCCCTCCTGGCAGCAGAAGCTCCGCCCGCGTACAATATCCACCGCATCCCCCTCCGGCCCCCGGCGACCGGCGGACTGGACGTGCCGCTCACGCGCAGGTGGAAGCACATCGTCATCCATCACAGCTCGTCGGACTCCGGGAGCATGAAAGCCTTTGACGCGTACCACAAGAAGCGCGGATGGCTGGGCGTGGGTTACCATTTCGTGATCGGCAATGGCAACGGGAGCAAAGACGGCCTCGTCGAGGTCACGTTCCGCTGGCACCAACAGTTGCACGGCGCCCATGCCGGCAAGAACCGTCAGGAATACAACCAGCACGGCGTCGGCATCTGTCTTGTCGGCAACTTCCAGAACGCCGGCCCGACGGAAAAGCAGATGGCATCCCTCGTATCGCTCGTCAATTACCTGCAGGAGAGGTGCAAGATTCCCACCGGCGAGGTCATGCTTCACAGGCATCTCCGGGCTACGGACTGTCCCGGCGAGGAATTCCCCTTCTACAAACTCCTTTCCCTCCTGCCGCACTGACCGTGCCACCCCGCACGAGCGCGCAAACCCCAGGGCACCGCAGGTGCGTTGGTTACTTACGGAAGGCCCGGTTACACCGGCTGTTACATCTCGCTCTGCTTCTTCCTTCGCCGACGCATCACGAACCAATAGACGCCCAGGACGAGGATTATGCCCGGCAGGACGCCGCCGATCTCCTTCGCTCGCCCGGGCCCGCGGGAACTCGTGGCGGCGGGCTGTGCCGAAGGGAGTTTCTCAGCCGGAGCGTCCGGCTCGAAGAACTCGGCCGCAGGGATGCCTGAGAACCGGAAACTGTCGATGACGTGCTCGAAGTCCTTCTCCTGCCACGCAAACTCATCCTCCGTGGCCATGGCGATGAGCTGAAAGACGCGCACGTCCTCGTCCTCCGGCCGCACGAAGTAGCGCACCAGCACGTACCGACCCGTGATGTTCCGGTCGGTGCGCGTGAAGGACGTTCGGTGCACAATCATGTCCTCACGCCGCTCCCAGCTCTGCTCAAGGAAGTTGAGCGTGCCGCCGGCCTGCTTGCGAAGCTGCGCCTGGCTGGCCGCCACGTAGCCCTCCAGGTCATCCGTGCTGCGGACCCTGAAACGGTCCGGCAACACTTGGAGGGCCATCGCCGCCGGAGCATCCTTGTTGCTGATGGAAAGGAGGAACCCGTCCGTGCGAGGCCGCATTCGGGCAGCACAGCCGCCCCCGCCCGCCCCGCCCAGTTGATCCGGCATCTTGCACTCCCAGTACGGGCCGGGCACACTCAGACGGTACTGATTCGCCTCGTCTTCCACAACGACCCGGCGCTCCTCATCTACCCACACCCTGACGGCGGCAGCCGGCGCCTCACCGGCCTCAGCGATGCCCGGCGCCTCGCCGGGCTGCGGGACCACCCCAGCACCGGCCGCGGAAGCCACCGCAAGAAGAACCAGCGTGATTAGAAGCGCGGCCCTCAAGCAATCCCTACGCATCGCTCCCATCCTCCTGCATGATGCCTCTTTCCACCGGCTTCGCCGTCAGCACTCTGGAGCGGATCTCGCCCCCGTGTATCTCGGTGCGCATCTCATCGTCCCTGTGCACGGCATCGGCGCACCGCAGCACCGTGCCGTCGGGCGCGAACGTGATGCTGTATCCACGCTCAAGCACCCTGAGCGGGCTGAGGGCCCCGAGCTTGCCGCCGGTAGCCCGCAGCCCCTCCTTCAGCAGCGCAAGGGAGTGCGCCATGCGGGTGCGCATCGCCTCAAGGAGTTCGTCCAGTCTCTGGGCCCTGTCCCGCAGGAGCGTTTCCGGCCGGCGCAGCGCTGGGCGTTCTGCGAGCGCCCGCAGCCTTGCGCGCGCGTTCCTCGTCTGCCCCCGCAACAGGAGCGCCATGCGCCCGGCGAACTCGTTCAGATTGCCCATTACCTCGCGGGCGTCCGGCACGGCCTTCTCGCCGGCCTCGGTGGGCGTGGCCGCCCGGAGGTCCGCCACCATGTCGGCAATCGACACGTCAACCTCGTGGCCCACGGCGCTGATGACGGGAAGCCGGCAGTCGTAAATGGCCCTGGCCACGACCTCCTCGTTGAACGCCCACAGGTCCTCTAGGCTCCCTCCGCCTCGGCCAACGATGATCAGGTCCAGGTCCGCCCGCTGCTCCTGCAGCAGGCGCAGGCCGGCAGCAATCTCCTCGGCCGCGCCTTTGCCCTGCACGCGCACGGGCAGGAGATAGAGCCTGGCCACCGGCCAGCGGCGACGGATAACCCGGACGATGTCCCCAAAGGCCGCCCCGGTGGGGCTGGTGACGATGCCGATGCGCCGGGGCATGGGTGGCAGGTGCTTCTTGTGCTCGGGCCTGAACAGGCCCTCCTTCTCGAGCTTTTCGACGAGCTGGCGGAAGGCCAGTTGCAGCGGACCGACCCCGCGGGGCTGCAGGTCGCTGACGATTAGCTGGTAGCTGCCTCGCGGCGGGTAGACGTCGATGCTGCCCCGGGCGACCACCGCGAGTCCCTCCTCCAGCTCAAACGGGACCCGCGCGGCGACGTGGCGCCAGATGGCCGTATTCAGCACTGCCCCCTCGTCCTTGAGCGTCAGGTAGATGTGGCCGGAGGCGGCCCGCTTCCACTGGGATATCTCCCCCGCCACGCACACGCCCCCGAACCCGTCCTCAAGTGTCCGCTTGATCCGTGCGGTCAACTCGCTAACGGTCCAGACGAGCAACTCCGGCGCCTGCAAGGGGACCTCTGCGTTCATTGGTTGTGTCTCAGCCCGAACCCGCGCTGCCCCCCGGCACGATCTCCCGCGGCCCTGTCATTCGTATTGTGGCATCGCACCGCCGAAAGACATCATTTCCAGGGGCGAGAAAGCGAACAGGATCCCGAAGTTGTCGTCGCCCTTGTCGTACTCGATGCCTATGTCGAAGACCCACTTGTGGAAGAGCCGGCGCAGGATGACCAGCGACTCCATCTGCCTAGCCCGGCTCCCGTTCGCATTCAGGTCGAACTGTTCCTGCACGATGAGCGCGTAACGGTCGCTGAGCTTGGTCCGGAGGGCGGAGCGGATCAAGGAGGTGCGGTCGGTCAGGTAGTTGAAGTCGATGCGGAAGTCCGAATGCTCGCCAACCTCGGCGGCCATCCCCAGGTTGAACATGTCCAGCCCATCGCCCAGACTCAGGCGGTTGTCTACGGAATAGATGGTAAGCCACGGGGCGACCCGCCATTGCAGGTCCGCCTCGATGAAGTTGTCGTCGACCGGCACGCCCACCGAATCGTCGCTTCGCACCACGGCGGCCACGTCCAGTTCAATCCAGTTCACGCTCATCCACTGTCCCTGCGCCCGGCGCTTCGTCTGCAGCCGCTGCCTCAGCCCGAACCGCGCCTCGTAACGCTCGTCTATGGCGTCCACCCGGCTCCCGCCCGGGAATGGGCCGCTGCCCCTGAAACGCCACGGGTCCATGAGATCGTGCTGGATAAACTCGGCCGAGTCCGCCGACATTAGGGGCATGGCCTCCAGTTGAACGTAGGGCGTCAAGATGTGCCGCAGCCGGTTGAGTTGCCATCGCTCGGACGCCGCGTCGTAGGAGCGGCTGAAGTCCCTGCTCACCCTGACGCCGCCGCCGCCGCCCACCCGCAGCACGGAGTCGCTGAAAGTGGCCGTGCTCGGATCGAGGCTCTTGCTCGCATAAGTGGCCAGGAAACGCACGAACGGGTCCACGCGGACCGGTCCGGCGTTGAACGGGCGGGCCAGCCTGTGCTCAGTGTGCAGGCGCAGGAGCGCCGGAGGGTCGGCGAACGGAAGCCTGTCGCTCACCTCCAGGTCGTACATCCCGCCCTCGACCCACGCGTTGTAGACCATGCTGCCAACGGGCACGCCGACCCACTGCGCCTCCACGCTGTATTGCCGGGTCTGGGTGAGGAAATTGTTGATCCGCTCCTTGATGAGCAGTCCCAGCCACAGGTGGTCGTTGCGATAGCGCGTCTGCACGTAGCTTTCCGGCGGCTTGTCCTGCTCGCGCAACGTTTCAAAATACTCGTCCAGAAAACCCTCGTCGCTTATGTAGTAGAGCTCCGCGTCGGTGCGCCAGCGTTCGTCCCACCGAGTGCGGTGCTGCAAGTGCACGAGCCCGCGATTGGACTGCGGCACAGGGAGGCCGGCGTCATCCTCGCTGCCCTGGTCGTTGATATAGTAGGCCGTCAACTCGCCCTCGTGCTGGGGCCCGTCAGGACTTGTGGAGCCGTATTCGAAGCTCGTGCCGACCCCCAGCCCACGGTCGCTGTAGTAATCCAGGTCCACCGTCCAGCTCCGTAGCCATGCGGGATTCCATCCCAGGTGCGTCGGGCGCCAGCGGGTCTTGAGGATGAACCCGAACTTGCTGCTGCCGCCCACCGCGACCTTCGAGAGCAAGAAGCCCTCCTGGCTGCCCAGGTCGTAGCCAAGGAACCCCAGTTGCGGCCCGGGCCAGGTATTTTCATCCCCGCCCCATCGCAGGCGGGGCTCCCACGTGTGGACGAACAGGCTCGGATCGTGGCGCGCCACGCGCACGCGCTCGCCCGCCATCTCGAAATGGTGGTGGCCGAACGGGCAGGTGGAGAAGCCCCCCTCGCTGATCTCGAGGCTGTGACTGTCGATGATCTGGACCTCGCGGCCCCGGATCACATAGACGTCCTGCTTGGTCATCCTGGATGTTTCTGCGGTTGGCGGGGGCTGAAAGCGGATCTCCACCCCCTCGACCAGCCCCTTCGGCTGCTCGCTGTCGGGCCGGACGTAGACCGCGTCGGCCCGCAGGTGCTCCGCTCCGACGACGAACAACTGGTCACCCACGCCGGGCGGGGGGGCTCCCGGGCGCCTGCTGAGCCTCACGTTGCCGCGGGCATAAACCTCATAGGACCCGGTCTTCGAGTCGATCCACACGACGGCCACGTCGGCGTTGAGCTGAACGTTCCCGTACTCGCCGCGAACATCGCCCATGTACACGAGCGTTGCGATTTCATACTTGGGGGGGATGAAATAGTACGCCTCTTCAGCGACGAGACCATACGATACCGTTTCCTTCCACTCATACGACGGTTCCTCCGGTATCAATTTCCCCCACGCGTCGGGTTCCGTGTCGCGCGTGACGTGAGCGGCCTTGACGTAGAATCGGACGGACTGTGGT
>CAZHPE010000103.1:0-1119 GCA_964534775.1 uncultured candidatus Brocadiaceae bacterium | reverse complement strand
GCAGTTCCATGTGAATGCGAGCTTGCTACGCAGACTGAGGTAGAAGAACGCGGCCTTTCGAGGCTTGCCGTCCCGGACAAGCGTTGCGGGGCGCAGGGCCTTCTCCCCCACAGCCCCTATGCCCTCGGCGTAGACGCGCACGATGACGGTGCGCACCCCCGGCGCGACGTCCTGGGTCTTGTCAAGCCACACCACCAACCGGGGCGCCCAGATACGCGTGCTGCCCTGCCGGACCCCCCCTCCTTCGGGCGCCGCAAACACCCGGATCCCGTCCAGCTCCCACGTGAGGACCTTGCCCCTAGACACCAGTTCCACCGGGAGGTGCGAAAGGTCGGCCTCAACCAGGCGCTCCTGCCCCCACCCCTGCGCGCACCAGAGGCACAACGCTCCCATTACCGCCACGAGCCTGAGGGACCTGGCGCAAGTTCTTGTGATGCCGCCGCCCACCTTCCATCAGGGTCCGGATGCACGGGCTCCCGCAGAGCAGCGAAGCCCGCACAGTTTCTACCACATTCGGCCGCCCGTGTAAAAGGAATAGCTCCCTCCGGCGCTGCTGGAGGGATCGGAGGCGGTTCCTGCGGGGCATGGGGTCTCGCAGAATTGAGCCCCGAGGGGCGCAAGTGCCCTCCGAACGTGGCCGCCCGCCCCGGGGCACAAAGGCGCTCCGCCCCGCCCCCATCGTCGCGCCGGTGGTTGTGGTAGTCCCATGGGCACCCTACACTATGCGGCTTGGGCCGCTGAAGGCATGACGGTGGCCCGGATATGGGCAGTCCATGGCAGCGGAAGGAGCTGGCATCAATGGCGGCGAAAGGTACGCGCGCGTGGGCGACGATTGGCAGCGTGGCGGCCCTGGCCATCTGGTCCTCGTCACTGGCGCTCGTGCGGAGCGTGAGCGAATCGCTTGGCACGCTGACCGGCACGGCGCTGGCGAGCGGAGCGGGCGGGCTCGTGGGGCTGGCCGCAGCGTGGGCAAGGGGGCATCCGCCGTGGGCCATGCTCCGCCTGCCCCGCAGGTACCTGCTAGGCTGCGGGGGGATCTTCACCGCCTACATGCTGTGCTACTACGCGGCCATCGGCTGGGCGCCGAACCGCTCGACTGCGATCGCCGTGAACCTGCTG
>CAZHPE010000102.1:0-10330 GCA_964534775.1 uncultured candidatus Brocadiaceae bacterium | reverse complement strand
GCACATTATAAGCGGGGCCGGGCGGCGTCCACAAGTGGAGACAGGCGCACGTGGGCGACGAAGCCGGTCCGCATGACAGGATCGGGCACCGGCACGGTTTCTGCACCGCCCCCAGCGCTGACGGCGGATGCGGCAGCGCGCTAGTGGCGGACGAACGACCCCATCAGCTCGTGACCCCGCTCGAGCAGGACGCCCGTCTGCGCGGCGTTGGCCTCCGTGTAATCCCGCCCCGACCGCTCCTCTATGCCCGCGCCATACATGACGAAGGGCGCTTCGCCGCGCATGTGCTTGCCCGTCTGCACGCACGTAATGTGGTCCGGGAGGATCATCAGGCGCAGGTCGGGATAGTCGGCCGCGGCGGCCATGACGGGACCGATAACCTCGCGGTCGACCTGCTCGATGGCGCGTATCTTGGCCTTCACGTCCCGCTCATGGGCCGCCTCGTCCGGCGCCTCCACGTGGACGAATACCAGGTCGTGGGTGCCGAGCGTATCGACCGCGTATCGGCCCTTTGCGGCGTAATCCGTGTCCACGTAGCCGGTCGCACCGGGCACCTCGATCACGTCCCAGCCAATCAGGCGCGCGAGGCCACAGACGAGGTTGACGGCGCTGATCACCGCGCCCCTGCAACCGAACCTCTCGGCGAAGGGCTCCATGTTGGCGGACCTGCCCTGCCCCCAGAGCCAGATCATGTTCGCCGGGTTCTGCTCTAGATCCAGGCGCACGCGGTTGACATCGTTCTGCGCGAGCACGCCCACGCTGCGGCGCATCAGCTCGACGACGCCCTTGCTGCCGGGGCCGCGCGGCAGGTTATCGGCCAGGGGCTCTCCGACCACGTCGTGGGGCGCCTCGGTCTGCGGGTCCATCACGTCGTCGCCGCGGTATACCATGAGGTGGCGGTAGCTCGTGCCCGCGTAGAAAGCCACCTCGGAGCCGCCGAGATGCTCGTTCAGGGTCTCGATGAGCAGGTTCGCCTCGGGGGTGGAGATGTGACCGGCGGTGAAATCGACGAGGTCGTCGTTGTCCGTGGTGATGAAGTTGCACCGGAAGGCCACGTCGTCCTCCTCCAGCTCCACGCCCATGTCGGCCGCCTCCAGCGGGCCGCGGCCGGTGTAGTACTGCCTGGGGTCATAGCCGATCACGCTCATGATGGCCACGTCGCTGCCGGGCTTGAGTCTGGGCGGCACGGTGCGCACGCGGCCCAGCCGGCCCTCCCGCGCGGCGCGGTCCATGTTGGGCGTGCGGGCAACTTCCAGCGGCGTCCTGTCCTCCAGGCGCGGGACCGGCAGGTCCGCCATCCCGTCGGGAATCACCACGCAGTACTTCATGTGCGTCTCCCTCGGGCCCCCAGGGGCCTTTTTTCTCAAAGGCGATTGCACCGCCCGTCAGATATCCTGCACCCTGAACATGCGGGTTCTGTCGCCGTCGATGCAGTCGAGCTGATTGATATCACGCAGCGCGCCCTGAAGCGCGCCTTCCTGCGCCTCGTGCAGCATGAACACGACGGGCACGCGGTCCTCGGCGCTTGCACCAGCCGCGAGCGGCCCTTCTTGACCAAAGGCGGTTACACCGCTTGCACCGCCGCCGCTTATGTCCTGCTGGATGACCGAGCTGATGCTGATGGCGTGGCGCCCGAGGATGCCGGCCACCCGCGCGAGAACACCGGGCATGTCCAGGCAGCTCAGGCGGAAATAGTAACCCATCCGCACCTCGGCCAGCGGCACAATGTTGGCCCACGCCACGTCGCCGAACTGGCGCAGCGCGGCGAAACCCGCACCGTAAGTACCCAGGGCCACGCGGCACACATCGGCCACGACGGCGCTGGCCGTGGCCCATCGTCCCGCTCCCAGCCCCGTCAACACGACCTCTCCCACACAGTCCCCGTGGACGCAGACGGCGTTGTACGCCCCGCCGACCGATGCCAGGGGGTGCTCGTGGTGCAGAAGGGTCGGATGCACCCGAAGCTCCACCGCGTCCCCGCGCCGGATGCCCGTCGCCAGGAGCTTGGCCGTGTAGCCCAGGCCGTGGGCATAGACGAGATCGGCCGGCTCGATTGCGCTGATGCCCTCGCACGGGATGTCGGCCGCGCACACGTCCACCCCGAAGGCCAGGCGCGCCAACACCGCGAGCTTGTGCGCCGCGTCGTGGCCCTCCACATCCAGGGTCGGGTCGGCCTCCGCATAGCCCTTCTCCTGCGCCTCGCTCAGGGCCTCGTGGTAGGAGAGCTTGTCGCGGCTCATGCGCGTGAGCACGTAGTTGCACGTGCCGTTGACGATGCCGTAGATGCTCTCCAACCGCTCGCCCACCATGGCGTTGCGCAGGGCGGCGATGATGGGAATCCCGCCCGCCACCGCGGCCTCGAACGCGATCGATCTCCCATTGGCGCGCGCCAGGCGGAAAAGCTCCCCGCCGCACTCGGCCAGCAGGGCCTTGTTGGCCGTGACGACGTCCTTCCCGGCGCGCAGCGCATTCTCGACCACCGTGCGGGCGATGCCCGTGCCGCCGATGAGCTCCACTACGACCGAGACCTCCGGATCGCGCATCGGCCCGTCCAGATCATCGGTCACCTGCACGGAATCGGGCGGCCGCAGCTCCGCGGCCACCTCATCCTTTCGGGCATCGACGACGTATTTCAGGCGCACGCGCCCGCCGATGCGGTCGGCAAGCGCGCCGCTGCGTCCGATCAGTATGGCTGCCACGCCCGCCCCAACGGTGCCGCAGCCATACAGTGCCACATTACATTCAGCCATGGGTCGAACCGCCGCCAAGAGGTTCACATCGGGATGGTTCCGAAGGAACAGAATATACCGGGCAGTCCGCCCTCATGTCAATCCGGCGTGGCCACTGCTTGGGAGTCCACGCCCTCATTCAGGGCTGTAGAGCGAATAGTCGAGCGCGCTGAAGATGTTGTCCCGGGATTCAAGGAGCGCCAGCTCCTCGTCGGCTATGCGGCGGCCGCGGACCTGCTCGGCGAAGCTGCGCAGCCTGGAGAGGTGCTCGTTGATACGCCGGGCGGCATAGTGCGGGGCCGTGCCGACGGAGATGAGAAAGGGCCAGTCGCTGCCCTGGGCGAGCATCAGCTCCCGCGCGCACTGGTTCAGCGTGCGGCGCAGCAGGCCGTCCGCCCCGGGGTTTGCGGCAGCCAGGTAGGTCATGGTCCGCTCGGCCTCGTGGAGGTGGGGATATATCCAGTCGTTGGACCCGTTCGCCCAGACGTCGAAGTACCCCTCGAAACCCCAGCTCGATGTGGCGGGCCGAGCCATCTGCTGCCCGGGGTTGCGGGCGAGGTACTCGGAGGGCGTCACGAGCAGTATCTCATCCTGATCCCGGGCCGCCTTGCGCAACAGGAAGTCCAGGAACTGCGGCCCCTCGAACCACCAGTGGCCGAACAGCTCGGTATCATAGGGCGCGACCATGATGGGCGCCCGCCCGATGACCGGCGCGAGCCGCCGGGCCCGCTCGCGGCGGGAAGCGAGGAAATGGGCCGCATGCCCCTCGGCCTTCGCGCGCGCGGGGCCGGGGCGGTATGGCTCCTTGCGCTCCGACGGCACGTCGCCGGTGATGCGATGGTACTTGATCCCGATGCCGTGGCGCACGCCGTCGGCGCTCAGGCACGGTGCGATCCGCTCGTAAGGGGCGTCGTATCCGAGGTCGCGGTAGAACTCCCGGTAGTCGGCATCCCCAGGGTAACCCTCCTCGCGGCTCCAGACCTGCTTGGACGATTCGATGTCCCGCGCAAACGCTGCAGGCCCGGCCGGCGTGACGATGGGCGCGAAGACGCCGCCGGCCGGCCGCGGATCGGCAAGCAGGAGGCCGTGCGACTCGAGGAAGAAGAATTCCAGGCCGCATCCGCTCAGCACCTCCTCGATACCGGGCCGGTAGGCGCATTCGGGCAGCCACATGCCGCGCGGGCGACGGCCAAAGTGCCGCATGTAGCTTCGGCAGCCCTGCTCCACCTGCGCGAAAAGGGCCTCCGGGGTCAGGACTAGCGGCAGTATGGCATGGGTGGCCGAGGAGGCGATGATCTCCAGGAACCCTTCCCGCTGAAGCCGCGCGAACCCGTCCAGCAGACCCTGCAGGCCAGGGCGCGCGCCACCGCCCAGACCCTCGAACGCCTCCCACGCACGCCGGTAGACGTCTCGGCAGACCAGGGCCGCCTCCTCCAGCGCCGTGCCGCGCCGCAGGGCCGCCTCGCGCTCGGTAAGCTCCAGGCGCCGCTGGATGTAGCGGCCGCAGCGCTCCTGGAGCAGCTCGTCGGCCAGCATCTCGCACAGCGGCGGGCTCATGCACAGCGTGGCCCGGAACTCCATGCCCCCCCGCTCCAGGGTCTCGAAGACCGCCAGCAGCGGCAGGTAGCTCTCCGTGACGGCCTCAAAGAACCAGTCCTCCTCCAGGAAGGTCTCGTGCTCGGGGTGGCGCACGAAGGGCAGGTGGCAGTGCAGGACGAGGCAGAGGTATCCCTGTTCCATCTTCCCTCTTGTTTACCTTGCGGTCTTGAATGCGATAGGTAGGGGCACGGCATGCCATGCCCTATCTTTCCCCGTTGCCAGGACTTCGGGCACGCCATGGCGTGCCCCTACAGTTCCATTCGTAATCGGAACACCAATAGGATTGGAACGGCAGGCCTGAGGCGGACCGGCCGGGACTATTCCCTTCGAGCGGGGCCCCGAGGGGCCTTCTTGCTCAAAGGCGGTTGCATCGCTTTGCTCGCGGGCGGCTGCGCCGCTTGCGCCGCCGGGGCCCCGGAGGAATAGCCGCCGTGCAGAAGCGAAGGCTCGAACGTGAGGCCGGGCAAGGTTCCTGCCCCCGCAGGCGCGGAGGGGCCCGAGAGGCCTTTTTGCTCAAAGGCGGCTGCGCCGCCCGCACGCGGCCTTTGTTGACCAAAGCCGGTTGCACCGGCGCCGCCCGGGGGCATCTGCACCTCCTTCGTCCGGCACGCGGGCCGGAAGGCTTCCCCCGCGCCTACGCCCAGCTCGGCAACATAGGCCCGGCCCGGCTCGACACGCATGTAGTGGTTGCGCGAGCCGGTCTCGACGGGAGTCTCGGTGCACTGCCCGCTGCCCACGTCGGTGAGCCTCAAGACCCATTGCTCCCCTTCCCGGGCGCCCTCCCGGACCCTCGCGCCCTCCGGGCCGGAAAGGTCCCAGTACAGCAACAGGGACGACGGGCTTCGCACGATCGCCTCCAGCCGGTCCGCCCCGTATCCGTCGGGCTCGGTCGGACCCTCGCCGTTCTGCTCACGCTCGGGCACCTCCCCCGCGGCGAAGGAATGGAAGGCCCCCTGCGAAGGAGACGGTCCCTCTGCCCGACGGCCCTCGGGCTTTGAATCCTCGGGTCTTGAGTCCTCGGAGCGACCATCGTTCATGCCTAATCCTCCGCCGGTCGATATTCATCGGCCGCCATCAGGGCGGCGACCAGGGGGTCGGAACAGGGGCATTTCCTTCGGCACTACCACCACGCCGCCCTCACTGACGTGGAATCGACGCCCGTCTTCGGCCGGGTCGACGCCGAGCAGGAAACCATCGGGGATTGCGTTGCCCTTGTCGACGATGGTCCTGCGAATGACGGCGTCACGGCCGACGCGGACGCTGCCCGTGATGACGGAATCGCTGACGCTTGCGCCGGGCTCGAAGTGCACGTCCGGGCCGATGACCGAGTCGCGCACGCTGGCCCCGCGCAGGACGCATCCGCCGCCGATCAGTGAGTTGTGCACCTGCGCATCCCTCTCGCCCCCGCGCCCCGAGTCGCCGCACGTCATTATCATGGGCGGCCCGCACTGCCCTCGGCTCCTTATGGGCCATTCGGGGTCGTGCAGGCTGAAGAGCGGAGGGGTCCGCACCAGATCCATGTTGGCTTCCCAGTAGGCGTCAATGGTCCCGATGTCGCGCCAGTAAGGGGTTTCCTGCCCCCCTGCCCGGGCGAACTCGAAGGCGAGGACGCGGTCGCCCGCGCGAATCATGGTCGGTATGACGTCCTGCCCGAAGTCATGCGAGGTGGTCTTCTTCGCATCCTCGACCACGCGGCGCACAAGGGTCTCTGTCTTGAACACATACACGCCCATCGAGCACAGCGCCTTCGCCACGTCCTTCGAGATGGCCTCGGGGCAGGCGGGTTTCTCCTTGAAGTCGACGGCGCGCAAGTCCTCGCCGACGGAGACGACGCCCAGCCGTTTGGCCTCTTCCAGGGGGGTCTGTATGCAGGCGATGGTGAGGTCTGCGTCACGGTCCACGTGCTGCATCAGCATGGGCCCGTAGTCCATCTTGTAGACGTGATCGCCACTCAGCAGCAACACGTGGCGCGGGCGCCCGCGTTCGAGCGTGTAGATGTTCTGATGGATCGCGTCCGCCGTGCCCAGGTACCAGTGCGAGGCAAGCCGGAGCTGGGGGGGATTGACCTCGACATACTCCCCGATCTCCGGATTGAACACGTCCCAGCCGAGGCGTATGTGCCGGCAGAGCGAGTCGCTCTTGTACTGCGTGAGGACATGGATGCGCCGGATGCCCCCGTGCAGGCAATTGCTCAACGTAAAATCGATGAGCGTGCAACTGCCTCCGAAAGGCACGGCGGGCTTGGCGCGGTCGCGCGTCAACGGATAGAGCCGCTCGCCCTGGCCGCCGGCCAGAACGATCGCAATCACGCCCGAAACCTGGCGTGGCCTCATGAGCACGCACTCCATCGCCTTGAACCCCTTCTTACTCAAGAGTGGCCGCGCGCGGGCCCCGAGGGGCCTTCTTGCCAAGAAAGCGCTTGTTAGCGGCGCAAGCGGTGCAACCGCTCTTGTCGCAAACGGTCCCAAAGCGTCCAGACAGGCATCAACGCGGCGCCAGCGCCCTGGCGGCCTCTTCGAAGACCTCCACGTATTCCTGCGCGCTCCGGCCCCAGGACCAGTCCTGCGCCATGCCCCGCAGCATCAGGGCGAGCCACGCGTCCGCATCGTCCCGATACAGATTCAGCGCCCTGTCAATAGCCCGCACCATCTCCCCACCGGCAGTGGAACCACCCCTGGCGGTGAGCGCGTTCTGGGCAGAGGTAGCCGCGAACAGGAAGCCCGTCCCCGTGTCCAGGCATTCCACGACGGTATCGGCCAACCCGCCAGTCTCGCTCACCACGGGCACGGTGCCATATTTCATGCTGTAGAGCTGGTTCAGGCCGCAGGGCTCGAACCGGCTCGGCATGAGGAACATGTCGCTGCCAGCCTCGATCTGGTGCGCCAGGGCATCGTCGAAATCCAGGCGCACGCCGATTCGCGCCGGATAGCGTCCCCTCAACTGCGCCAACATCTCGTGGTAGGCCGGCTGACCCGCCGCCAGAAAGACCAACTGGACCTGCCGGGCCATCAGCTCCTCCATGGCCGCGACGACGAGGTCGAAACCCTTCTGGTCCACCAGCCTCCCGATCAGGCCGATCACGGGCATGCTCTGATCCTGGGGGAGTTCAAAAACCTCCTGAAGCGCCCGCTTGCACTCCGCCTTGCCGGAGAGGTCGTCGGGGGAGTATTGCCGCGTGATCGCCGGATCGTGCTCGGGGTTCCAGACGCTGTAGTCGACGCCGTTGACGATCCCGCACAGGTCCGCCGCGCGGCCGCTGAGCACCCCCTCCAGGCCCATGCCGTGTTCCTCCGTCTGGATCTCCTCGGCGTATCTGCGGCTCACGGTCGTGAGCTTGTCCGCCCCCACCAGGCCCGCCTTCAGGAACGAAAGGTTGCCGTAGTACTCCAACACCCGCCAGTCGAACAGCTCCCACGGCAGGCCCGTGAGCTTCATGTCCCAGTGCCAGAACAGGCCCTGGTAGGCGACGTTGTGCACGGTGAAAACGCTGCCGGAACGCGGAAAGTCCTGGCGGTAGAGGTGCTTCAGGTAGACGGGCAGGAGCCCCGTCTGCCAGTCGTGGCAGTGAAAAACATCCGGCACGATCCCCAGGGCCTTGCACGCCTCCAGGGCCCCGCGGCACAGGAAGGCGAACCGCTCGCTGTTATCCTGGTAATCGGTGCCGTCTCGCGGCGAGGTATAGAGTCCGGGACGGTCGAAGTAGGCGTCGTTCTCCAGGAACAGGGCCCTTACGCCCGTGCCCCGGCACCCGTGCCCGGGCATCTGGCCCTCCAGGACGCGACCCTCGACCTCGACGTCCCCGATCGGAACGATGATGCCGCCGCCGGCGCATTCCTTCAGTTCGATCCCCAGCTGCTGCGAGCTGGTGCGGACCATGGCATAAAACGGACTGATCACCGTGACTTCCAGTCCCAGTTCATCCAGCGCCCGCGGAAGCGCGCCGACCACGTCTCCCAGTCCGCCCGTTTTGGAAAACGGCACGACCTCGGAGGCCACGACAGCAATCTTCATCGTCCTCTCCTATGAATGCCGGGGGCTATTCTGCCGGTCACCGGGACGAGGAGCCCGTCGCGAGGCAATCATGACCCATCGCCCGCCAACCGGGCCTCCCGGCGCAACTCCGCCGCCCCTTCGTTTGGGGCAGCCACCCTTAGCAATTATAATCAACGCGGGCAACCGGCGCAAAACGTTCGCGGTCTGCACCGGCATTGTGGGCCTCAGCTTCTGCGTCGGATGCTCACTGTCAGCGCCAGAGTCCCGATCCCGACCCTTGACCTGTTCCAGCGCATGAACATCATCGACACACATGCCCATCTGGACGCGGAGGAGTTCGCGCACGACCTCGAGGCGGTCATGGACCGGGCCGCCAGGGCCGGCGTGGGGCGGATCGTCTGCGTGGGCACGAGCCTGAAGTCGAGCCGCCGCTGCGTGGAGCTGGCACGGCGCTTTCCCGGCCGGATGCTGGCCACCGCGGGCATACACCCGAACTGCTGCGCCGAGGCGAACGATGGCGATTTCGAGCAGGTGGCCGCGCTGGCCGCCCCGCCGGAGGTGACGGCCGTAGGTGAGACGGGGTTGGACTTCCACCGTGACTACGCCCCGGCCAAGATGCAGGTAGACTACTTCCTCCGGCACCTGCGCCTCGCCCGATCGGTGGGCAAGCCGCTGGTCATCCATGCGCGCCGGGCCGACGAGGACGTGCTGGCCATCCTGGGCCGGGAGGGCGCGGGCGTGCGGGGCGTGCGGCATTGCTACGATGGGGCGCCAGGGACCGCGGAGCGCTACGTCGAGCTCGGCATGCACGTGGCCTTCGGCGGAGCGGTCACGCGATCGGGACACAAGAAGCTCAAGGCCGCCGCAGCGTCGATGCCGGCCGAGCGCCTGCTCGTGGAGACGGACTGCCCGTACATGAGGCCGGCGGGAGCGCCCGAGGGGCCGAACGAGCCGGCGAACGTCCGGCTCGTTGTCCGCGCGCTGGCGGAGCTGCGCGGCGCAGGTGCGGAGGATATCGCGCAGATCACCACCAGGAACGCCGAGGAGCTGCTGCTCGGCGGTCCGTCAACGTTATCGTGAGGACACGGGGCCGATGAACCGCAGGGCCAGCTTGCGCTTGGCCAAGGTGCTGATAATCGTCTCGCTTCTGCTCCTGGCCCTTTGCATGGGCCTTTCGCCCTCCATGGAGCTTCCGCTGCCGGCGGCGGCAGGCGCCGGCGCGGCCGTCGCGGCCCTCTGGGCCCTCGGCATTGCCGTGCGCGAGATCTGGCGTGCGCGCAGCCCGCGCTCGCCCGCCGTTCACCAGTGCGCAGCAAAGGGCGATGCCGAAGGCGTGCGGAGGCTTCTGGACGCCGACCCGACGCTCACCGGCGCCAGGGACACGGGCGAGCGAACGCCCCTGCACATGGCCGTGCTGGAGCGTCGGCTAGAGGTGGTGCAGTTGCTGCTGGAGCGCGGGGCCGACGCCGGCGCACGCGAGGGTCTGCTTGGTTTCACGCCGCTGCACCTTCTTGCCACCCGGAACCACAGGGCGCTGGCCCGCACATTGGGCGACCGGCGGGCCCGCCGAGGACGGCGGGGCGAATCGGGCCGAACGGATGCCGAGCCGAAGATCACCTCGGCGCTGTTGAAAGCGGGCGCGCACGTGCGTGCAACGGCAGGGTTCGGCCGCACCCCGCTCCACATGGCCGCAGCCAGCGGGCAGGCGGACACGGTCGGGGTCCTGCTCGATGCCGGCGCCCGGACCGGCGCCGCCGATTTTCTCGGCTTCACGCCACTGCACTACGCGGCCGCGGAAGGCAACACTGAGGTCGCCGCCCGGCTCCTGGAGCTGGGCGCGGACGTGGACGCCGCCGCCCAGCACGGCTACCGCCCCCTGCACACCGCCGCCGAGAAGGGCCACGTGGCGGTCTGTGAGCATCTGCTGAGAGCGGGCGCCGCCGCCGAGGCCAAGACGCTCCACGGAAGCACGGCGCTGGACCTGGCCGAATCGCGCCGGCATGGCAGGG
>CAZHPE010000101.1:0-10395 GCA_964534775.1 uncultured candidatus Brocadiaceae bacterium | reverse complement strand
TTAACGAGGACAAGGACGAGGGCATCAAGCACGCGCTCATCGAGGGGCCGCCCATGCCGGCCGGCGCTATCGAGACGGCCCGGGTGCACTACGTCGAGATCACCGAGCCTTCCCCCGGCCTGACCAGCCCGCCCGGCTGGTACCCGGACCCGCTGGAACCGATAACCTCCGAGAGCCGATTCGAGGTCGATGCGGGGACGGTCCAGCCGATCTGGCTTCGCCTGAAGGTGCCGCCCGACACTCGCGCGCGCAACAAGAGCCTGTACCGCCGCTGGTACAGGCTCTTCCGCGGCCCCGTCACCGTTCACGCGGACGTCGAGGGAGAGGGTGCGCAGTCGCAGCAGATTGATATCGAGCTTCGCGTCTTCAAGTTCAGCCTGCCCCGGCAGCGTATCCTGCGGCTCTGGACCATGGTGGACGGTTCCTGGCCCGGGTTCTACAACTGGCTGAGCGCCGAAGAGGTGTTCAAGATTTGCCAGGAAGCGGCGTTCTTCCTCGCAAGGTATGGGATAAGCTCGATCGTCGGCCCTCCCGAGGGCATGAAGGTCGACCTGGAGTACTATGAAGGGTTCTACAAGAAGCTCCTGGAGCTCGGAGTATCGCACCTCCAGGTCCAGCCGGAGAGCTGGCCAGTGATCGTGAAGAACGGCTGGGAGGATATCGCCTATGCGTACTTCGCAGGCGAGTGGCCGCGTGAGAAGAACATCGAGGCCGCCAAGGGCCTTCGCGAGCATGCGAAGAAGGCGCCTCTGCTCAAGGTGCAGGCCGCGGGTGTCAAGCCCTCTCCTTACCTCGAGGATATCGTTAGCGTCTGGGTCTATCCCTCGGACGAGACCCTGGATTCCCTCAAAGAGAACCTCGCCCGGGGCGAGCAGGCGCAGTGGTACTGCTGCTGCCGGCCGGAGGGGCCGCATGCCAACTTCCTACTCGACTGCCACCAGATCGACCCGCGCATCATCTGCTGGCAGGCATTCCAGTACGGCGTGACCGGGTTCCTCTACTGGCGGGCTACGCGCGTCGGAGGCGTGAATGTCGAGGGAAATACCCCCGAAGAGAAGTGGCCGAACCGGCCTTGGGACACGCTGACGACGCTGCCGTATTCGCACAACGACGGGCTGCTACTGTATCCGGGGCCCGGTGGGGTGCCATGGAGCAGCATCCGGCTGGAGAACCTTCGCGACGGCGCCGACGACTACGACTACCTGTGCATACTGCGCGATTATGTGGCGAAGCTGCAGAAGGCCGATTTCTCGCCCGAACTCGTCGAGCGGGCCGAGCAGGCGCTGAAGGTAAACCCCGATGTGTCGGCCTGCAAGACGGAGTACACCAAAGACCCGGCAGTGGTCGAGCGCGAGAGGCGGTGCGTGGGATCGTACATCGAGGAGGCGCGCGCAGCACTGGGCGAAATCGGCCCGATCTTCCCGTCCGGATTCTCTTCGGAAGAGTAACGCGAATCCCATCAGCCGAGCACTCTGGCGAATGGGAGAGAACCCCGATACCAACCCGCAATCTATGGGGCGAATAGGGCCGTGCACCACAGGTCGTTCAACTCACAGTTCCTCCTCATAGGTAGTAATCCGCCGCCCGCAATGACGGCACCGCCGCCGACGCAGAATTCTATGTTTCCTGGTGCGCCGGGTGTAGATAACCAGGAAGTGGCGGCAGCCGCACCTCGAGCAGCGCAGGCCGCGGTCGTCTTCCTTCTTCTCGGCCTCCTTCTCTGTCCGCTTCTCGTTCATCGTCTTTGCAGTTGCAGCTTCGATAGCTTGAGCCTCATCTTCTCAGGCGGGGCCGCTGCCAGTGCGCCCACCGTCTCTGCACCTTGCATCGAGGCGCCGCAGCGCAGCCCACAAGGCAGTCAAACCAGTGGTTGTCCGGCTTGTGTGCCGGCAGCTTCGTGGAAGGTACTGTCCCCTACGGCTACCAGCTCGACCCGAAAAAGGGCCTCGTGGCCAATGGGGAAGAGGCCGTCATCGTCCGCAAGATGTATGCTTTCGGCAAAGAAGGTGCCTCCGCGATCTGTGGGAAGCTGAATGCGGCCGGCTGCCGGAACCGCAACGGCAGGAAATGGGGACGCCGCGTAGTCCTCTACCTGCTGAAGAATCCCGTCTACATCGGCAAGATTCGCTGGGGGGACGTGGAACACGAAGGGTAGGTGGCTGATGGTCGCCTTCGCAGAGCAGGTCTATGACTGTGCGCCCGATCGCCGGGGAGCCGGTCGGGGATGAGAGAACCTTGAAAGCCCCCTGCCATCGGCGTAGACTCAAACCCTGGCGGGACGAGCCCCGTCAGCTGGAAGCCAGATGGGAACACTGGTTGAGAGGGTGCAGCTCGATGACGCGAATTACTGCAATTCGAAGGCTCGAGGAGACAACCCAAAGGACGGGAGGATCGAGCGATAACTGGCACATATCCTGGGCAGACGATGACCGGCAGTACGTGGCCCTGAGCGACGGCGCGGCGAACGCTATCGGCTTTTACAGGCGGACCTGGACTCGAGCGAGGCAGCCGTTTGAACAGTTCCACCGGACAGGGAAAACGTTTCGCGCGGCCGCTTAGGATCCACTATGACAGGAGCCTCAAAATGAAGGAGTTTACGTGGACCGTGCCGCCGCCTTTCTCGTTCAACTACGGCGGGCGGAGCACAAGGGACCTGCTGCCCGCGTGGGAACATCGCAAGGAGACCGGGGCCGCCCCCGGGGGCAGGAGCACCCGCCACAAGTATGCGGATCCCGCATCCGACCTTCGCCTCGAGGCCCACGTCAGAACCTTCAAGGCGTTCTCCGCCTGCGACTGGGTGCTGGAGCTTGCGAACGAGGGCGAGGCCGACACGGACATTGTTGCGGACATCCTTCCCCTGGATTGGACCTGCCGCATCGGCCGCAGGGAGAACGCCTATCTGCACTACGCCAACGGCAGCCTATGCCGGATGGACGACTTCCTGCCGCAGAGGCACGTTATCGCTCCTCCGCAGAGCACCAAGGTTCTGGCGCCGATAGGCGGTCGGTCGTCCAACGGCGTCCTGCCCTTCATGAACCTTCATCACAAGGGCGGCGGCGCAGTCCTCGCCGTCGGCTGGTCGGGCCAGTGGCAGGCGAAGTTCGACCGTCAGGCAGACTCGCTCCGCCTGACGGCCGGCATGCAGAAGACGCATCTTCGCCTTCACCCTGGGGAGAGGATTCGCACGCCGCGCATTCTGATGGTCAACTACGAAGACGAGGACCCACAGGAAGGCAACAACGCTCTCCGTCGACTGCTCATCGCGCACTACTTGCCGCGGGTGGGAGGGGAACTCTTCCAGCCGCCTTCCGCGCAGTGTCTCCAGAGCACCTACTACCTTGCCGGCGACATGCACGCCGACCTGGAGTTCGAGACCCTCCCCAAGGTGGCCGCGATGGGGGCGACGGCGTATTGGATCGACGCCTGCTGGTACGGACAGGGCCGGAACTGGTCCGAGGAGGTCGGTAACTGGACCATCAACCGCAAGCGCTACCCAAGCGGGCTGGGGCCCATCGGCGATGCGGCGCACGAGCGGGGCATGAGATTCGTCCTCTGGTTTGAGCCGGCCCGCGTGCGGCACGACGGCGACCTAGCCCGCGAGCATCCCGACTTCGTACTGCACAGCCCGCAGGATCCGGGCAACAGGCTGCTTGACTTCGGCGACCCGCAGGCACGCGCGTACATTCTGGAGGTCTTCTCCCAAATCATTGAAGAATCGGGCGTGGACATCTACCGGGAGGATTTCAACTTCAATCCGCTGGCCTACTGGGAGGCGGCCGACTCGCCCGACCGCGTCGGCATGACGGAGATCCGCTACATCACGGGCCACTACGAGTTCTGGGATGAACTGCGTCAACGCTTCCCGAACCTGGCGATCGACAACTGCGCCTCGGGCGGGAGGCGGATCGACTTGGAGACGATGTCGCGGTCCTTGCCGCTGTGGCCCAGCGACTTCCCTGACATCGGCGGCCTCTCCTTCGGCCAGGGCCTGCACGTGGGAGACCAGTGCATCAATGCCGGACTGGCGCGATGGGTGGTGCTTCTGGGGGGCGGCGTGTGGAACTTCACGCCGTACGGCACGCGCGGAGAGATCGTCGGCGGCTGGACCTTCGGTATGCATATCGCCCAGAGCGACTACCCCCCCGATGGGGGCGTCCGGGCGGTGACCCCGCATGAGCAGTTGGCCAAAGGCAAACTGGCCCACTGGCCCGAATTTCCCTCGCGTGAGGCCAAGGCGGCCATCGCCGAGTGGAAGAGCTTGCGCGAATACTTCCTCGGGGACTTCTACCTGCTTCTGCCGCTGACGGCGTCTTACCACGATTGGTGCGCCTACCAGTTCCACCGAGAGGATATGGACTCTGGCTTCGCAATGTTCTTCCGGCGCCACAGGAGCCCGTTCCAGTCCATGCAGGTACGCCTGAAGCACATCGATCCCAAAGCCCGGTACAGGATCACGAAGGCCAAGGGTTACAGGCCCTCAGCACCTCGAATGCTCAGCGCGGACCAGTTGGCGGCGATGACGATACGCATAGAGGACCAACCCGGCTCACTGCTGTTGCGGTACTGGAAGGCTGGAAAGGCCCCCAAGGCTGCCCCGGCACCCAGGTGAGTCACCCACCGTGCAGACCGGCACGCAGACCCTGCGGGGGTGCGGCCGGCTCGCGTTTCACTTGTGCATCGCCACGAAGCGATGTGCATCCGACATCGGGGAGTTATCGATGGCAAAGGGTACTATAGTCAGAATCCAGAAAGTGATGCCTTTCGTCCTCCCCGGATCCGACGGGGGGTATGAGTCGAGAATGCTCATAGACGTTGGCAATTCCGGCTCCGAGGAGCTGCAGCTCAATCACGGCACATTGAAGGCCGGCTGCAGCACCGGTGGAGGCGCGCATCCGCCCCCGAACGACGAGGTTTACATCGTATTGAGCGGCGAGGCCGTGCTGCATATGGACGGTGTGGATTACGACATTGAGAAGGGAACGCTGATATTCATTCCGGCAGGCACGTTTCATGCATTGACGAACAAGAGCGAGACGCAGGATTTTGAGATCATCACCGTCTGGCCAGGTGAGCCGGCACCGGGCTCGAATGACGTCTACGACCTACGCAAGAAGGCTTGGGGCACAACCTATAGGGAGATTGAATAGCATGCGCGAACCGAAAAGCTCGTATGCCGTCGAGGACAAGATCGCGATTGTGACCGGTTCGGCGCAGGGCATCGGAAAGGCCATTGCCACTCTTCTGGCGAGGAATGGCGCTGTCGTGGTGGTCTCCGACGTCCAGACGGAGAAGGGCCAGGCCACGGCCAGGGAACTCGGCTCGCCCGCGATCTTCCTGCCATGCGACATCGCCGACCGCGAGCAAGTGCAGGCGCTCGTCGAGTCGGTGGTCCGGCGGTTGGGCCGCCTCGACGTTATGGTAAACAACGCGGGCATCAATTCGATGAAGCCGGAAGACAGGGTCACGTTCGATAAGTATCTGGATGAGACCTGGGACAGTATCGTCAACGTGGACTTGAACGGGACCTTTCACTGCTGCAAGGCTGCTGCGCAGGTGATGGTCGGGCAGAAGTCCGGCTCGATCATCAATATTGCATCGGTCGCGGGGGTTGTGGCGCTTCGGTTGCAGATCGGATTCGTGGCAGCGAAGGCCGGTGTCATACGAATGACCGAAGCCATGGCATGCGAGATGGGTCCGTTTGGCGTCCGTGTGAATGCGGTCTCGCCTGGTTCAACCCTGGTAGAGTCGGGCCGCGCTCGGCTCGCCGATAAGAGCGGCACCTATAGGCAGTTCGTCGACCGCTTGGTGCCGTTCGTCCCGCAAGGACGGCAAGGTGAGCCGGAAGAGATTGCCCATGCTGTCGCATTCCTGGCGTCCGATGCCTCTTCCTACGTCAACGGTCACAACTTCATTGTTGACGGCGGGTGGGTGTGCGCTTTCAACCGGGATTTCTGACCACACACCGGCATCCAAACGCAATGATTCACAGGCTCCTATATAGCCCCTGAATGACGGGTCGCCCAGAGGGAGTTGGCGTGGTTGACGAGTGGTATCGATGTTGGCTACCCTTACCGCGAAGCTGATGACTGCGGTCTGTCGATCCTGCGGCGGGAAGATGCGGTGCCGAGGGTTAGATGCCCCCGGTCCAGCAGGAGGATGTGGACATGAGCAGTAATGAGCTCATGCTGTCGGACGGTTGGGACGTCGTGGTTGCCACCGATGCCATCCCGAGCGAGCGCTACGCGGCCGAGGAGTTCCGGCGGCTGATGGCGCAGGCGTCGGGGATCGAGCTTCCGATCGTGGCGGACACGGACCGGCCGGACCGGCACGTCCTGATCGGCCCGGAGGCCGCCGCGAGGGCTGGCGCGCCGGGCTTCGAGGGCGCCGCGTTCGGCCCGGAGGACCTGCGCATCGTCATGCAGAGAGACTGCATCGCGATCGCAGGCGGGCGTCCGCGCGGCACGCTCTACGGGGTCTACACGTTCTTGGAGGACTACGTGGGCGTGCGCTTCCTGACGCCGGACCACACCCATGTGCCGCGCCTGCGGGGGCGTTGCCTGCTCCGCCCTCTCGAGCGGGACTACCGTCCACCGCTCGCCTTCCGGTGGTCCGCGTACGGAGAGAACCAGCACGACCACGCCTTCGCCGCGCGCCTGCGCGTCAACACGGTGGCGGCGGACGAAAAGCTCGGCGGCAAGACGCCCGACGTCCTGATCAACCACAGCTTCTTCCGCCAGCTTCCCCTGGAGGACTACGCGGAGACGCACCCGGAGTACTTCGCAGAGATCGACGGCAAGCGCCGGGTCGATGTCGAGAATGCCGGGGGCTGGCACGGCACGCAGCCATGCCTCACCAATCCCGACGTGCTACGCATCGTCACCGAGAACGTGATGAACGACCTCCGCCGGCAGCCGGACACCCGGTGCATCTCGGTGAGCATGAACGACAACCTCTACAACTGCCGCTGCTCGGCCTGCGCGGAGCTCGACGAGGCGGAAGGGTCGGCCATGGGGACGCTGCTGACGTTCGTTAACTCCGTGGGCAACGCGGTGGCCCAGGAGTTCCCGAACGTCAAGGTGGGCACGCTTGCCTACATCTATTCGCGCAAGCCGCCCAGGAAGGTCCTCCCGCGCCCCAACGTGCGCATCCAGCTCTGCAACATCGAGTGTTGTCAGCTTCACCCCATCACGAACCCCGACTGCCCGAAGAACACGCCGTTCTGCAGAGACATGGCCGGTTGGGGGGCGATCTGTGATGACATCTATGCGTGGACCTACATCACGAACTTTCGCAACTACTTGCTCCCCTGCCCGAACCTCCACGTACTCGAGCCGAACATTCGCTTCTTCGTCGAGAACGGCGCCAGGGGCATCTTCATGCAGGGCACCTACAACGCGATTGCGGCCGACCTGTCGGACCTGCGCAACTACGTGGTCGCGAACCTCCTGTGGGACCCATCGCACAGCGCGGAGGCGCTGATGGATGAGTTCCTTAAGTTGCACTACGGCCCCGCAGCGGAGCCGATTCGCGGCTTCATCAACCTCCTGCATAACAAGGCAGAGGCGAGTGGCTGGCATCAGGAGTGCAACGCAAAGGCCGCCGAATATGGCCTTGATGAGACGCTGGCCGAGGGAGGCCTGAAGGCCTTCGCTCAGGCGCTGGAGGCAGCCAGCAGCGAGGAAGTGCGCGCGCGCGTCGAGAAGGCTTCCGTGAGCGCATATCGGCTCGCCATTGAACCAGTCTGGTACCTTGGGGACGCGGCAAAGCCGGAGAAGGGTTTGGCCGACAGGATGCGGCCGCTGGTGGACAAGTTCCTGGAGTTGTGTGAACGCCACGGCGTCACGATGGCGGCCGAAGGGACCCGGCTGGAGAAACAGCGTCGGCGACTGCAAAACCTTCCCTGCTTTGGAGGCCGCAAGGACGTCTGAGAGCAGTTCCAAGACGCTCTCGGGTGCCTCCGTCGGGAACTGGGGCTGCAGGAACGACGAAGAGGACCTTGCACGGGCAGGGAGTAAGACCCGCGAACGGCAAAGATCGAGGGACTGCGATGAGCACGACATGCATTCTGCCTACGACAAAACCCGAGGACATGACAAGAAGCCGTATGTGGACCGGCCGCTTCGTTTCCGGATCCGCCAGTGTTCCCATCTCGCTCAGACTCGGCGGAAAGGCCATAACGGGCATTCCAGAAGACTGGGAGCCGGTCTCAAGGAGACGTTGGATTGACGCCAATATCGTTGAAACGATGTTCGAAGGCGCCGACCCCGAGACCGGCCTGAATGTGCGGGCCGAGTGCACGGAGTATCGCGACTACCCGGTCGTCGAATGGGTGGCATGGCTTACCAACAACGGCTGCGCGCCCACGCCGGTCATCAGCGACATCATGGCGATGGACGGGACGTTTGAGGGAGCCTCACCGGTTCTGTATCACTGCAACGGCGACTTCTATAGCGAGGAGGGATACACACATCGAGAGACGGTTCTGCATGAAGGAGAGTCCCTCCGCTTCGCCCCGGACGGCGGCCGCCCCTGCAATGGTGCGTTTCCCTACTACCGCCTCATGTTCGAAGGCTGCGGTCTGTCCATCGCAATCGGCTGGCCCGGACAGTGGGCAGCCACTTTCAAGGGACTCCCGGACGGCGTGCACGTTCGGGCCGGCCAGGAAAGGACAAATATGCGGCTCATGCCCGGAGAGAGCATCCGCACGCCGCGAATGACCGTCCTATCCTGGACGGGGGACGTTTCAAGAGCGGTGAACCTGTGGCGTCGGTGGTATCTTGCCCACATCCTTCCACGGTCCAACGGCCAGCCGATGAAACCGCTCTTGGCCTGCCAGGGCCCTGGTGACGCTGAGGAATTCACGGCAGCCACCGAAGAGAACCAGCTTCGCTACATAAAAATGGCCAAACAGCGTGGCATCCCCTTCGACGTCTGGTGGATCGATGCCGGCTGGTATGCCTGCTACGACAAAGACCATGAGAGGGAATGGACCGTAACCGGAACCTGGGAGCCTGACCCCGAAAGGTTCCCCAATGGTCTGAAGCCGGTATCCGACTGTGCGGCCCGCCACGGCGCCGATCTGTTGCTCTGGTTTGAACCGGAAAGGGTGCAACCTGGCACCAGGCTTTATGAGGAGCACCCGGAATGGTTACTGACGGCGAGGGAAAAGGAGGGCCACGAGTTCGATGACGAGGACAAGCGCGCCTGGGCTGAGAGGTTAAGTGGGAGAAGCCTGTTGGACCTGGGCAACCCGGAATGCCGCCAGTGGCTCACTGACCACGTGTGCAAGCTGATCAAGGACAACGGGATCAAGATCTACCGGCAGGATGTCAACTTCGAGCTGCTGGAGCACTGGCGCGGGAATGAGGACCCTGACCGCCAGGGGATGAACGAAAACTTGCACGTCCAGGGCTACCTCCAGTTCTGGGACGACCTGCTCGCACGGAATCCCGGCCTGTGGATCGATTCTTGCGCGAGCGGAGGACGCCGCAATGATCTCGAAACATTGCGCCGTTCTGTGCCGCTGCACTACACCGACTACGGGTACGGGATCCATCCGGTGAAACTGGCGTTCCACCACACGATGTACGCGTGGTTCCCCTATTTCAAGGAATCCGCACTGTCCTGGGATATCGGCGGAAGGACGCGATTCGCCCACCGGGTGGACAGCTACTCTTTCCACTGCGGCATGGCGCCCCTGTTCTCTACCGCGCTGGACATCCGCCGGGACGATTACGACTATCCTCTCGCCTTGAAAATGATCGAGATATGGCGAAGGGCATCCGATCTGATCCTGTACGGCGACTACTACCCCCTCACGCCATTCCACCGCAGCGCCGAGAAGTGGGTCTCATGGCAGTTCGACTGCCCGGAGACCGGGCGTGGGCTGATCCAGGCAATACGGCTTCCGGCGTGCTTGGAGGACACCATCGCAGTCCACCCGCGGGGGATCTGCGGAACCACCGCGTACGTCCTTGAGAACCCTGAAACCGGCGAGACGGAAGAGACGTCCGGATCGACCCTGATTCAGGACGGGCTCACGCTTGCACTTCCGAAGCGCAGCGCTGCCATCTGGTTCTATCGCAGGAAGAACTCCCCCACCCCCTGACAGCGGCCGGAGTCCGGCAAGTATCGCGCGCCACAGGCAATTGCCTGTTCATCTGGAAGAACGAAGAAGTTGCCGGCCTGCCTCCCACCCCAGTTCCTGGCAACGGAGTCCTTTCACGGGGTGGCGAATCATCTCCCAAAGCGTCTGGTGCTTCCGTCACTAGCTTAGTGTGCCGCTGCCAAGCGCAGGGCGATCAGAAGAGAGAAGGGACCTGCCACAACAGCGAATACGCCCCGAAAGCTGAGCCGTTAGGTGATCAACCCCGCCTGCGCAGTCGGCGTCCGCAC
>CAZHPE010000100.1:0-10509 GCA_964534775.1 uncultured candidatus Brocadiaceae bacterium | reverse complement strand
TGGCGCGTCGACGGGGGAGGGAGTGCTCCAGACTGCGGAGGAGAGATGCCGATACCTGGAGGCAGTGGTGAAGATCGCCAGCGGCAAGGCGACGGTCATCGCGCAGGTCGGAGCCGCATCCACCCGCAAGGCCTGTGAGCTGGCGCGGCGCGCCGCACGGATCGGCGCGGATGTTGTCAGCTCGGTCATGCCGTTCTACTTCGTCGTCGGGCCGGAGGCGGCGGCCGACCACTACCGGGCCATCAGCGACGCCGCCGATCTGCCCTTCCTTCTCTACTACCTGGAGAGCGCCACCAGGGCTGAGTTCACGACGCAGATATTCACGGACCACTTCGCGGAGATTCCCCGCTTGGTGGGAATGAAGTACAGCGGCATGGACCTGGAAATCTTCGGCCGGATCGCGGAGTTCTACGGGGACCGGATCAGCATGCTCATCGGCCCCGACCAGTTCCTGT
Source organism: uncultured candidatus Brocadiaceae bacterium (assembly GCA_964534775.1). Taxonomy (GTDB): domain Bacteria; phylum Planctomycetota; class Brocadiia; order SM23-32; family SM23-32; genus CAZHPE01. Next base: position 10,054 of record CAZHPE010000100.1, on the reverse strand, counting down.
TGCCGGCCCTCACGCTCGGCGCCCACGGCTCCATAGCCACTTCGTACAACTACATGCCGGAGATCGCCGTCGGCGTATACCGGCACTACAGGGCGGGCGAGCTCGAGGCCGCGCAGGCTCTCATGCGCCGCCAGTTCAGCGTTATCCACCTTCTGCTGCGCAAGTATCCCATGCTCGGCGCCACGCGGGAGATAATGAGAATGCGCGGGATGGAGACCGGCCGGCCCCGCGGCCCGCTCCCGCGAATGACGCCGGAGCAAGCCCGCCAGCTCCGTGTTGACCTCGAAGCCCTGGATTTCTTCAGCGATCCGATCCGTTAGGGGCGCGGAACCCTGTGCCCGCCAGGAACATGATGGACACGAGCGAGAAACTTCGGGTGCGCTATCTGGTCGGGGCGCGGCGCATCGTGGTGAAGGTTGGCACGGGCGTGCTGATCGGCGGCGGTGCGCTGCTGGACGGGGGCCGGGTGGGCGCGCTTGGGGATCAGATCGCACGCCTTGTCCAGGACGGCCGGCAGGTGGCGCTCGTCTCCAGCGGGGCCATAGCGGCCGGCATGGGCGAGCTGGGTCTCGCCGCCCGGCCGCACACGCTCCCAGGTCTCCAGGCCGCGGCCAGTGTCGGGCAGACCAACCTCATGGGCCTCTACGAAACCGCCCTGCATCGCCACGGGATGCACGCGGGGCAGGTCCTCCTGACGCGTGAGGACTTCGACGCCCGCGACCGCTACCTCAATGCGGCGAACACGATTCACGAGCTTTTCAGCCTCGGCTGCGTGCCGGTCATCAACGAGAACGACACGGTCAGCACCGACGAGATCAAGTTCGGCGAGAACGACGTGCTGGCGGCCCTGGTCACGCACCTGATTTGCGCCGAGGCGCTCATCCTCCTCACCAGCGTGCCGGGTCTCTATGCGGCCGGGCCCTGCCCGGAGGCGATCCTCAGCCTGCACGATGGTCCGGCGCCCGGCGGGCAGTCCGTGGCGGACGTGGTCACGGAGGTGACCGACGAGGTGATGGGCCTGGCGGGCGATGAGAAGACGCCGCTCGGCCTCGGCGGCATGGGGAGCAAGCTCGAGGCGGCGCGCATCGCCGTGGAGGCTGGGGAGGCCGCCGTGATCGCCGACGGGGGCGACCCGCAGGCGCTCACGCGCATCATGGCTGGCGAGCGGGTGGGGACGCTATTCGTGCCGGCGGAGAAGCGCCTGCGGAGCCGCAAGAGGTGGATACGTTTCACCAGCCGCCCGCGCGGCAGCGTCATGGCGGACGCGGGCGCGCGGCGCGCGCTGTGCGAGAGGGGTCGCAGCCTCCTTCCCAGCGGCGTGACGGCTGTGGAGGGCGAGTTCGGGCCGGGGGACGTCGTGCGCATCGTCGGGCCGGGGGGCGAAGAGTTCGCGCGGGGTCTGAGCAACTACTCATCGGCCGACATCGCGCTCATCAAGGGCCTCAAGACCAGCCGCATCGAGTCCGCCCTTGGCTACAAGTACTACGACGAAATCATCCACCGCGACAACCTTGTGCTGCTCGGCTAGCTGCCAAAGCCGGCAAGGCACTTCGACACAGATCCCCACCCATTCAGCGTCGTCGTTTCGTCATTCGACATGCACTCATTCTCGGCTCTCTTGTTTCTGCTCATCTTCACTGCCTTCCTCTGGCGTAGAACCTGCACTTTCCTTCGCCCCGTGCCTCAAGAGGATTTGCACTGTTGCCAAGTCGCCTTCCTCCTCGGCTAGGTCGAGCGCCGTCCGGCCTTCATGATCTCTCGCATTCACGTCAGCTCCCTTGGCCAGCAGAAGGTCGACGACTTCCTTGCGCCCTGACGAGACTGCCAAGTGCAGAGGTATCATCCCGACTTCGTCTGTGGCGTTCGCATCAGCTCCCTTGGCCAGCACAAGTTCGACAACTCCCTTGTGCTCTGACGAGGCTGCCGAGTGCAGAAGTGTTCTGCCCGCCCAGTAATTTTCGTTTAGATCAGTTCCTCTGGCCAGTAGAAGTGCGGCCACTTCCTCGTGGCCTGAAGATACTGCCAAGTGCAGAGGTGTCCTCTTCGACCGGTCTTTCGCGCTCAGGTCAGTTCCTTTGGCCAGCAGCAGTTCGACGATCTCCCGGAGGCCTCTATCGGCACCTCGTGAAGAGGGGTTCGGCCGAAAAGATAGTCCCTCGAATCGACGCGGGCTCCTCTCGCAAGCAGCAACTCGGCAACCTCCTTCTCGCCAAAGCGAGCGGCAGAATGCAGAGGAGCGCTGCCCCGGCTGTCTCTTGCGTTCACATCGCTGACGCTGTCCAGAAGCCACCGGGCCACTTGTTTCTTGCGCGCGCCATGCAGGGGTATACTCGTGGATGCCGAACAGGATGCGCATCTCCTCGTCCGATACGCCCGGATCGTCGCGGGCCCATTCGGCGAACCGGCTCAGCACGCCGAGCACGGTGGGAAGGTTCTCGAGGCGGGACGCGATGCGGTCCCGGACGTTCGAGATCTTCTGGATGGCGTCGGCCCACGCGCCGGCGTCGGCGGCAAGCTCCTGGTCATCGACGAGCGCGGCTAGGCGGGCGTCGAGGATGGCGAGAAGTGCGGCGGGGTCCTGCGTGCGGCGGGAGCGGCGGATGTCATCCCAATCGCCGTCGGCCTTCATCCAGCGGTAGACGCTGGACGGAGAACGGCCGATGGCCAGTCCGATCGCCTCCGGCGACATGCCCGTCGCATATAGCGCGCGGGCTTCTCGACGGAGTTGGTCCGCGCTCGGCGGCATGCACGCTCCCCAGTGACGCGAATGAATCGATTCACTGGGAGGCTACGTGAGGGCGGGCAGGCGGGTCAATACGTGAGGGTAGACGCTATTTACGGAGTTGACACGGTTGACACTATGGACAGAAAAAAGGCCCCGAATCTTTCGAATTCGAGGCCGTCCAACCGGGGACATGGCTACCCGTGATGCCACCAGCCGAGGACGCCGGATGCCAGGATAACGACGAAGCCGACCAGGGTGATCCCCATGCCCGTCCCCCCTTCGCCCATGAGGCACGCGCCCTGTCCGACCGCGACGAGGGCCGCGCCGACGAGCAGGCCGGCCTTGAACTGCTTGCCCGTCTGCTCGATCGTCTGGACGTCGTTCGCCGGCAGCGGCGGCGGCGTGAGCGGGCAAGCGCATTCGGGACAGGCGGCCGCCCTCTCCGAGATCTGCTTTCCGCACTCCGGACAGTTGGTCAGCGCCATGGTCTCGCCCTCCGCTACGTCAGATCCACCCAGGCCCTGGTGACCTGGCCGATGAGCCAGTCGGGCTGCTCGCGGCAATCGATGGGTATCGGCGGATACTTTAGGCGGTTGGCGCTCTCGGACACGAGCGTGACGATGTTGCCCCGCCCGATCTGGCGTCTGATCACCACCCCGTCGTCCGGCGTCCGCGCGCACACGATTCGGCCGTCCCCGCCGCCCACGTCTCGGTGATCGGTGTTGACGCCCACGATGCTTCCGTGCGGGAGCACCGGGGCCATATCGTCGCCCGTCATGCTACCGTCGCTGATCTGGGCCAACCATGTTGCAGCCGCCCGGCTGGCGTTTGCCGCCGCGGGTCCGTCATTAGACACCACTCACCCGTCATTCTGGCCGTTAGCTCTCGCCGGCCGGGGCGAGGCTTTCGTCCACCAGCATCAGCATCCGGCTGCAGCTCGTGCAGGTCACCAGCTCCGCGTCGCGCATCAGCAGGACCAGGGTCTGCTTCGTGATCAGGCTGAAGCACCCGTTGCAGATCATGTCCTTCGCCGGCACGAGCGCCGTGATGCCACGGCTGCCGGCGAGGCGCTCGTACTGGGCGAGGATGTTCCCGTCGATCTCTGCGCGCAGGGCGTCGCGCTCCCGGCTAAGCTCGGCGACGCGCGCCTCGTGCGTGGCGGCCTGCTCTGCGACGCTTTCTTCCAGGTCCAGGAGCGTCTGCTTCTGGGCCTCGATCTGCGATGCCAGGTCGGATCCTTCCCGCTGGAGGTCCTCGGTCTTCTGAATCTGTTCCAGCGCCGAGTCCTCCCACCGGGATATGTCGGCCTTGTGGCTCAGAATGTTCTGGAGGATGGTGTCGTAGTCGTCCTGGCGCTTGGTAACGTTGAGCTGAGTGTCGAGCTTGTCAATGGTCGCCTGGGCCTCGTGGACCTTCAGCTCCATGGAGTCCGTCTGCTTCTGGGACTCCACCTGATTCCGGTGCCCCTCGTCCAAGCGGGAGGTGAGGCCCTCGATGAGCTTGTTCTGTTCGTCGACGTCGAGGAAGAGGGCGTTCTTGTCCTCTTCCTCCTGCTGGATCTGTGCGTTGGACTTCTGCACGGCCATGATCTGCTCGAGCGATTGCCTGATGCCCATCGTTTTGCGCCGCCTATTCCGTCGGGAGCCTGTAGTGAGGTGACATGAAAGAAGGCCCGGACTCCAAGGAGCCGGGCCATGCAGAGCACCGCGAGCCGCGCCGGGGGACGTGGCCGCGCTGAAGGTCAAATCGTTTGCGTTGTGATCTCATCCGCATGAGTCGGCTTGACTTTCCTTCCGGTCATGGCGAAACACCTCGCCAAAGGCACCGTCTAAGTGCGGAGTCCTGAGTGCTGGGTCGTGAGTCCTGACCCCTGCCTTTTGTTCTTCCTCTGTGGCAAGCCTGACGCTACAGACACATAGTCTACGCGGAATCGATCAGTCCTTCAACAAACCCCTCAAGTTGTCGGCTGCGCACCGGGTGCTGGAGCTTGCGGATGGCCTTGGCCTCGATCTGGCGCACGCGCTCGCGCGTGACGTTGAAGATGCGCCCAACCTCCTCCAGCGTGTAGGTGTAGCCGTCTCCCAGGCCGTAGCGCAGCTTTACGATCTCGCGCTCGCGGTAGGTGAGAGACTGGAGGACGGTGTCGATCTTGTCCTTGAGCATCTCCTGGGTGGCCACGGAGATGGGGGACTCCGCAGTCTCGTCCTCGATGAATTCGCCGAAGGAGCTCTCCTCGCTGTCGCCCACGGGGCGGTCGAGGCTGATGGGCTTGCGACTGATCTTGAGCACGCGCCGAGTCTCGGCAACGGTCAGGTCGGCCTCAACGGCGATCTCCTCGAGCGAGGGCTCGCGCCCGAGCCGCTGGGCCAAGCGCTTCATCACCTCCCGGATGTTGCTCATGGTCTCGATCATGTGCACGGGGATGCGGATCGTGCGGGCCTGGTCGGCGATGGAGCGGGTGATGGCCTGGCGAATCCACCACGTGGCGTAGGTGCTGAACTTGAACCCCCGGCGGTACTCGTACTTGTCGACGGCGCGCATCAAGCCCGTGTTGCCCTCCTGGATGAGGTCCAGGAAGCTAAGGCCCCGGTTGCGGTATTTCTTCGCTATGCTCACCACCAGGCGCAGGTTGCCGCCCGAGAGCTCCTGCTTGGCCCTCTCGTAGTTCTGGTGGACGCTGCGGATGAGCTCCACGCGTTGGACGAAGACGCCGTAGGGCGTGCACAGGAGGTTCTCCATGTGGCGGATCTCCGCCTCCAGCCCGCGCTTTTTCGCCCGGTGGGTGCGCTGGTCGTCCAGGCCCTCCAGGTCCTGACACACCGTCCTTGCGCGCGCGTGTATGTCGCTGATCATGTTCATGAGCGGCTGGATCTTGCGCGTGCGGATGCCCAGCTCCTCAAGCAGGAACTGCGCCTTGCGGCAGCGGTTCTGTATGCCGCGCAGCATCGCCACCGTGCCGTCGCCACCCTTCGCGCGCTGAGTCTTCCATTGCCCGCGATTGCGGTCCAGGAGCTTGCGCACTGTGGATACGTTTTGCGGCAGGCGCGCCACCAGGGCGTCCTTTTCCGTCTCGGGCACGGCCGCCACGTTCAGCGTGCGGTCGAACGGCACGCTCCCGCCCTGCACCTCCTCCAGCGTGCTGACGCACTCCTCGATGCAGGGGGCGAACTGGAGGATTTGCTTGCGGAACCGCTTGCGGGTGATCTCGATGCGCTTGGCTAGGGCGATTTCCTGGGGGCGGGACAGAAGCGGGATCTGGCCCATCTGCGTCAGATACATTCTCACCGGATCGTCGATATGCTCCTCGACGCCGACCACCTCTTCCTCTTCCGGCTCCTGCACCGGCAAGAGTCGTCCCGGCGGGACCTGCTCCTTTGTCGCCGCCTCCCGCTTCTTCCCTGCCTGCGGCGTAATGTCCCCGTCCTTCGGCGAAAGGTCTTGCGGCGTTTCCTTTCCCGTTGCATCTTTCGCTCCCGCGGCCGCCTCACGCTGGGCGGTCTCGTCCACGTCCGTCTCGTCGAGCAGGTCGATGCCCTTCTGATCGAGGGCGAGCAGTATCTCGTCGATGTACTCCGGGCTGACGACGTCTTCCGGCAGAAGGTCATTCATCTCTTCGTAGGTCAGGTATCCCTTCTCCTGACCCCTGTCGATGAGGGCCTTGATTTCCTCACCCGGAACCGGCGCCTTGCCCTCGGTCTGTTGCTTCATCTGACATCCTCACGCGGGTTGAAGGGGTGTTCTCTATCTTCCTGGAGGCGCTTCTTCGCGTAGGCCTCCAGTACGGCATCCTCGTCGGGCGGGGAAGGCGTCGTTGCAGTCGTGCTCAGGAGGCCTTCGATCTCCCGCCTGCGTCTCTTATTGCAGTAGTATTGCACATAGACGCTGTAACGCTCTTCAGGCGTACGACACTTAGGCAGCGAAAGGCGTTCTTCCTCAGCTGCCAGAGCCTCGGCTGCCAGCGACGCGAGTTCCGCGTCCCCCAGCGCGTTCATGAACGCAATGGCTTCAAACGGGCCGCCGTTCGGGCACGCACCGACCATCATTCTCAGGAGCCCCGCCTCCCCGCAGTCCTGGAAGCCTTCGACATCCAGATCACGTTTCGCCAGGGCCTGGAGTTGCGGTGCGCCAAGAATCAGGCCGACAAGCTCGAAATCTATCTGCTGCTCGCCGTTGCGGGCGACGGCGCCCCCCTGTTTTGGGCCGCTCCCAACGCTGCCGCTACGCCCTCGCTGAGAGGACAGTCCGCGCACGCGGTCATAGAGGCTGTCAGCGCGAATGCCGAACTCCTCGGCCACGCGCCGGATGAGCATGTCCTGCCGCATCCTGTCTCCAATGCACAGCGCGAGCCCGGCCACTTCGTTGACCGCCCTGGCCCGGCCGGCGACGGTCTCCGTATCGTGGGCCTCGCGGGCGCAGCGGACCCTGAAATCCAGGAAATCCTCGCTCTCGGCCAGACGCTGCCGAAACGCCTCGGCCCCCCTGGCCAGCAGGAACTCGCACGGGTCAAGCCCACCTTCAAGCCCGGCCACCCGCACGTCCAACTCCTCGCTCAGCAGCGCCTCGATACTGCGCACGGCGGACCGGCGACCGGCCTCATCGGCGTCGAAGACCAGAATCACCTTTTCGCACATGCGCCCGAGCGCGCGGGCGTGGTCCTCGGTAAGGGCCGTCCCCAGCACGGCCATCACGTTCTCCACACCGTGCTGATGGGCCATTATCACGTCCGTGTAGCCTTCCACGATGGCGGCGCACCTTTCGGCCCGCACGGCCTCGCGCGCCTCCGGCAGGCCGTAGAAACAGCGTCCCTTGTGGAAGAGCGGCCCTTCCGCGCTGTTGAGGTACTTCGGCTGGTCCTCGTCGCTGAGCGCCCGCGCGCCGAAGCCGATCACTGCGCCGGCGCGGTCGCCGATCGGGAACATCAGGCGGTTTCGGAACGCATCGTAGCAGCCCCCGCCCTGATCGCGGCGCTTGACGAGGCCGGCCGACTCAAGTTCTCTCTCGGCCCGGCCGCGGCCGAGAGAGAACTTCAAGAAGTTCTCCCATCCATCGGGCGCGTAGCCTAGGTGCCAGCGCGCGACGGACACCTCGCTGATTTGCCGCCCCCGCAGGTACTCGCGCGCGTGCCGGGCGGCCTCTGATTTCTCCAGGCACTTCTCGTAGTAGGCCGCCGCCAGGGCGCAGGCCCCGCGCAGGCGCTCGAACTCTCCCGTGCTCGGGCCGCCCGCAGCGCGGAAAGGGCTCAGGTCGACGTGCGCATCGCGCGCCAGTTGCTCCAGGGCCTCGCGAAAGCTCAGGCCCTCGACTTTCTGCAGGAACGTGAAGGCATTTCCTCCCTCGTGGCAGCCGAAACAGTAGAAGACGCCCTTGTCGGGATCGACTTTGAAGGAGGGGGTCTTTTCCTTGTGGAATGGGCAGCAGGCCCAATAGCTCCTGCCCTTGGGCTTGAGGTCACAATGCCGCCCGATCAGTTTGACGAGGTTGACAGATCCGGCGACCTGCTGGACGATATGATCCGGAACTCTGGCCGACAAGGCATCCCTAAGCAACAGCTGAGTTTTAGAACAGAGCGAAGCCCTCACGCGCGCGCCCGGTGCAAGTCTCGAACGGCGACACTCTATTATAGCCCTCTTCCGGAATCCGGCAAGGGGTGCGCCCGGTTTTTCCCCAGCGGAAGGGCGTTTGACGTGTCTTGGCGCTGCCCGGTACACTGGGAGCACTGAATTGGCAGTGCCGCGGCGCAATGGTCAGGTGCCGGAGGGCGGCACGCGGCTATTCCTTTCCACGCAGGAGATGGAGGGAACTCTCGTGGGACCAAGTTCGCAGGCCGAAGACAGGGAGCTGAGTTCTCCCTGCACCCCGCGATCGCGGCGGGTACCGGGCTGGGCCGGCGGTTGGGTTCTGGCGGCGATTCTCATCGTGACCCTCTGCGGTGAGGCGGCAGTCGCCCTCGGGCAGGAGGCCGAGGGCGGCCAGACGGAGCCCATTATGCGGGTTGCCGACGTTCGGCCGGGCATGAAGGGCTACGGGTTGAGTACGTTCGAGGGCGTGCGGATTGAGAGGTTCAATGTTGAGGTTCTTGGCACGCTCCGCAGTTGGCATGCCCAGGGCACCATCGTGCTGATCAGAATGTCCGGTCGCGTGGTGGACGAGGCGGGGACGATCGCGGGCATGAGCGGGAGCCCCATTTACATCGACGGAAAACTGTTGGGCGCGCTGGCCTACGGGTGGGGGTTCTGCAAGATCCCCCTGGCAGGCGTCACGCCGATTGAGGAGATGCGGCTGGCCGGGGAGATCGAGCGCGTCGCCAAGCCGGAGGACCAGGGGGCGCGCCGGGCGACGTACCGAAGGGCGTTGGACCGCGAGGTGCGTTCGCTGCTGGATGCGACCCTGAAGGCGCGCGGACCGGAGGATCAGGCCCTGCACGCGGCCTTCAGCAAGATGGTGCTGCCGCTCGGGATGCGCCGACCCGGGCCCGTGTGGTCGGATGGCGATCTGTCGGGGGCCGTGCGGGCAACGCTGCCGCCGGGCGGCGTGGCGGCGCTCAGCCGGCTGCCGCTGCCCCTATCGGTGGGGGGGGGCAGGCCGGCGTCGCTGGCGTCGCTGGCGCCGATGCTCTCGGCTTCGGGGTTCGTCCCCATACAGGGCGGGGCGCGCACCGCAGCAGCCGGGTCTGGAGGGCCGGACGATGAGATCAAGATAGTCCCGGGCGCCCCCATGGGGGCCGTGTTCGTAACGGGCGACATAGACATCGCCGGCATGGGCACCCTGACGCAGGTGGACGGGAATCAGGTGCTCGCGTTCGGGCACCCGATGTTCGGCGAGGGCGGCCGGTTGGACTATCCGCTCGGGGTGGCCAGAGTCCAGGCGGTTGTGCCGTCCACCGAACATTCCTTCAAGATAAGCTCGACGGAGAAGATCGTCGGCAGCCTCACGCGAGACACTGAAACGGCCATCGTCGGGCGTCTTGGCGTCGAGGCCCCGATGTTCCCCTGCACGGTGAAGGTCAAAGGCACCCGCGACGTTACATACCGATACAAGGTGGCGGGTCAATGGGAAATGGCCCCCTATTGGAGCTACCTCGTGGCGGTCCTCAGTGGCACGCGCTGGGAGGGCTCCGGCGACCTGCTCACGGTGCGAATCAGGTCGAGCATCTCGCTCCAGGGGCGCAGCGAGCCCGTCGTGATGGAAACCCGCTACGCCGGCGCGGGCGTCGTAAGGCCCATCATGCAGCTCGTCTACATGCCGGCAGCCATGCTGACGTTCAACGAGTTCGCACAGACCGACATCACGGGCCTGGAGGTAGAGCTAGAAGTCGAGGAGGGCATACAG
>CAZHPE010000099.1:0-10722 GCA_964534775.1 uncultured candidatus Brocadiaceae bacterium | reverse complement strand
CACCTCCGTCAACGAGTCCCGGGCCTCGGATGCTGGACCCGGCAGCTCCACAACCTTACCATCACTCATGGCGTATCCACTCATCCATCGAAAGGTGGGTGACCCGCGAAGCATCACCCAGGATACGCCACCTTCCCCTCCTTGCCTAAACACAACTTTCGGTTATAACTCCATCGCTTGGTTCGGCCTCCCGTTTCTTCTCAAGTACATCCTGAGGCCGTGCCAGTACCCCTTTCCAGACTCCCAGTGAATGTATCGAAACTCGAATCTTCTGTCTGGAAAGCATAACGCGGCTGATAGCATCCGGAAGCTCGCCGGCCCGTCCTATTCTTCCGCGTAGGGATGTGACGGCAGAGTGGCCTGGCGCTCGAACTCATCCGCCTTCGCCTTGTCAGTATACACGCGGAACGCGCAGTGCGGTTCGGTGCGGGACTTCATGTCCATGACCGCATGCAGGCCCGCCTCTTTCATGACCACCTCAACCCACGCCATGCAATGGTCGCAATACAACTCGAACGCCCCGGCGTCGTTGTCCATGGCCTTCGACAGGCTCGGGCATCGGTCCATCCGACCATCGAGATAGTCCTCAGTGAGCGTCATATCGCCTTCGCAATTCTCCTCATCGTGGACGACCTGCCAGTAGTCGTAGCACGCCTGGAGGCCGCCCTCGCGGAACCTCTCGGCGAGCTTCAGCGCCTGCATACGCCCCAGCTCCTGCCAGTAGGCCACCAGGTGCTCGCGCCCCCGCTCGTCGAGCGCCTTGAAAACTTCGTTGTAATAGCGCACGAAATGGTCGGTTGGTATCACGCTTCCACCCTCCTGATCGTCTGCACGCAACGGGCATCGCCCAGGACCTGTGTGGTCACCTCGAACGGCGAACCCTCCGCAAGGACCTTGTTGATTACGATGGTCTGTCGGCAGAAAGCCGGATCGACCTCCAGCCCCTCCGCCTTCAGGTATGCGACGGCCGGGCACCTGTGCACGGTCATCTTGATCTCACCATCCGCACGCTCGACGGTGTGTTCGCCGTCCTCGCGGTCGAAGAAGTAGGTCCAGTGCTCGACGAGCTGCTCAGGGTCGCCGCGCAGCAGGTCCTGGCGGATCGAGCGATACACATCGCGTGCGGTGCGCCTGAACACATCGTCGAGGAACTCATCCCCGTAGGTCTTTCGCAGGTAAGTGATCGTGCCGTTGGTGGTGCGATGGAAGTCCATGTGCACCTGACCGGTTTCCTTGTAGCGCATGTGCCAGGCTCTCCTCAGAGTGAAACGCCGATGGCGGGCAGCTTCCGCCCTTGGACATGCCTACCCCGCCTGCGCTGCCCGAAACAGCTACTCCCCAAAGCATACCACACCCGCCCTCGCCCTGCCCCGCATGGCGTCGGAGACCTCCTTGCCAATCTCCTTTCCCGGTTCCTACCCCAACGACCCTGGAAACCCCGCACACTCGACACGCCGTGCCCCTGGCGCCTTCTTCAGCGGGTTGCCGTGCTGCTTCCCTATTTCGACAAGAACTTCATGGCCGCCTCAGCCAGCAGGGCCGCGCCCAGGGGCAGCACGTTCTCGTCTATGTCAAACTCAGGGTGATGCCACGGACGAATGATGCCCTTCTTCTCGTTCCTTACCCCCAAGCGCACCAAACAACCCGGCACCAGCTCCTGGAAGAATGCGAAGTCCTCCGCTCCAAGGCAAGGCGCAATATCCACAATGTTATCAGCGCCTGCTATCGTGCTGACGGCGTCCCTCAGCAGATCGCACATGCCCTCGTCATTGATAACGAGAGGGGTCCCGCAAACATACTCGACCCGGCATGTCGCACCTGCGCTGCCGGCGACGTTCCTGACGACACGCCTTATCATTCCAGGAAGCTCTCGCCTCACGGCCGGGCTCAACGTTCTGACCGTCCCCACCATCTTCACCCTGTCCGCGACGACATTGGCGCTATACCCGCCCTCAATCGTGCCGATAGAGATCACAACCGGTTCCATCGGGTCCATCTGGCGGCTGACAATGGTCTGCAGGCCCACGATAATCCGCGCCGCCGTCGCAATGGCGTCGATCGACAGGTGCGGAAGCGCGGCGTGGGCCGCCCTGCCCGCAACGGTTATCGTGAGTGTGTCCGTCGATGACATGACGGTGCCGGCCCTAATCCCAACCTGGCCGATGGGAAGGATGGGGTCGACGTGAAGGGCGACGATAGCGTGAACCTTGGGATTCGATAAGACCCCGCCTTCAATCATTGCATGGGCGCCGCCGGGAGGCACTTCTTCATTTGGCTGGAGGATGAACTTCACGTTCCCCTTTAGCCTGTCCTTCCTGCGCGCAAGGAGCATTGCGGCCCCCATGGCCATGGCCACGTGCGCGTCATGACCGCACGCGTGCATCACGCCTTCTGTCCGCGAAGAATAGGACGTCTCCCTCTGCTCGTGGATGGGCAGAGCATCCATATCGGTCCGTATCGCAATCGTCTTGCCCCGACGCCCCCCCCGCAGCAAACCCGCGACCCCCGTTCCGGCGACGCGCTTGCCGACCGCCAAGCCATGCTCCTGCATGACCCTCTCGCCCAGGGACGCAGTACGCTCCACATGCCAGCCGACCTCGGGATGTCTGTGAATATCGCGGCGGATATTGACCAGCTCCGCCTTGATACTCTCGGCCTCCGCAAGAATAGCACCCTTGCTCATCGCGCTCCCTCAGTTCTGTTCGCCTACCGGCCGTCGCGTGCTCCCAGCACTCTGGGGCTGAATCCCTAAGCAGTCTTCACACGCCTTGCCGCGAAATCCTCAATTCCCTTCAGCAGCGGCTCAATCCTCTCGGGCAGGGTTCCCAGTGCTCCCATGTGCCCCACCCTGAACCACAGATCATTCATCGTCCCGATACCGTTCGCTATCTTAATCCCATACTCTGACTCCAGGAACCCTATAAGCTTCTCGGTCGGCACACCGGGCCAACCCTCCACGGCGGTGACGGTGCTCGACGCGAAGTCATCGTCGGCCACGAGCCTCAAGCCGATGCTCCTGATCCCGTCCCTGAACATCTTGGCGGCCGCTTGGTGCCTGCCGATTGTATTCTCAATCCCTTCCTCCAGAATCGAAGCGAGGCTCGCCCGGAGGGCAAGGATGTTGCTTGTCGCCATCGTCATCGGGTACGGATGCCATTCCTTCCAGCGCTCCCGATAGTCCCGCCAATTCAGCAGGTTCAGATACCAGCCCCACGGCGGGTTCGCCCTCTGCTCCATCATCCGCCAGGCCCTTGAGCTCACGGCAATCATCGCCAGTCCGGGCGGGGCCCCGAGGCATTTCTGGGAGGCGGTAACGGCGATGTCCACGCCCCAGCCGTCCATGTCGAACTCGATTCCGCCGATGGACGTCACCCCGTCAACCATCAGCGCAAGGTTATGTTTCCTGGCGACGTTCCCGATGGCCTCGACGGGATTCACCACGCCGGTGGATGTCTCGTTGTGCACGACTATGACGGCCTTGACGCCGGGATTCGCCAACACCGCCTGCTCGACTTTCTCAGCCGTGATCGGCATGCCCAATTCAGCGTACACCGGGACGATCTCGACCCCGTACGACAGCGCTATCTCTTCGAGCCTCTCCCCGAAGAACCCGTTGATCCCCAGGATCGCTCGGTCCCCCTTCCCGAGCAGGTTGTTGACGCCGGCGTCAAGCCCCGCGCTGCCGGAGCCCACCATGATGAAGAGGTCCTCGCCCGTGCGAAAGAGCCTCTTTAGACTGGCCACGGTACCACTATAGGTCTCGACCCAGGCGGCCCCGAAGTGCGGCACCACATGCTGGCCCATGCCGGCCAACGTCTCCTCAGTAACGTCCACCGGCCCTGGAATCATCAGCTTCGGACGGTCCATAGTACAACGTGCCTCCACCTACTCCATGAATGGAATGCTCGCCGCGAGCAGCCCAGATATTCTTTGCCAACAGCGCTGCAATTTCAAGCGGCAATGGACAGAACAGCAGGGATATAGAGCCGCGTCAGAATAGCCGACAGCGTCGTTTGTCGAAGAGAACTCATCCCCTCGAAGCCCCCAGCGGGATTGACAGGCCCGCGCGGAGGGCGTAGCATGGCAGGTAGGGAGTCCAGAGCAACGCTCTGGACGGGCTATGATCATCATCCCCGAAAGGAACCGCAATGGCCGATATGAAATGTCCGCGCGACGACAGGACTAAGGGTAACTCGAAGGACGTCACCGAGGTGGCATGTCCCGACTGTGGCACGCAGATCGAGTTCTGGGGCGCAGAGCAGACGCGTAAGTGCCCCGACTGCCATGCGGAGGTCGCCCTGCCAGCGGCTAAGACTGAATAAGGGGCTATTGCACAACCCGCTCCGTCGGCCCGAAACCAGGATGGGGTTTTGCAGGCAGCGCCTAACGGAGAAAGCGACGCGACCCTGCTCTGCGTGCCTTTGACCGAGCAGACGGCCGAGGCCGCCCACGGAGCGAACGCGCCTGCCTTCTTAGGGATTAGCGGATCGCCTTGGGCTGGCAGACGGCCCCTCTGAAAGGCGTCACCCGCCCGCAGTTCTTGCAGACGTATTTCATGTCCGCAACCATGGGCACGCAGACATGACGGGGGTCCGAGGAGTTCTTATCGCAGTAGGCGCACACGTACACCTCTTCCGCCTTGACGGCGGAACACAGATGCGTCCGCGAGGCTGCCACCTTCCCGCAGGTCTTGCAGCTATAGAGCGCCTTCTTCTTCGCGGCAGGGGCCTTGGCCTTTACGGCCGCAGGTTTCGCGGTCTTCTTCATGGCGGTCACGGCTTTCTTCTTCGCCGCAGTCACGCACTTCTTTTGCGCTTTCTTCGCCACCTCTCGGTCCCTCTATACGCTTGAGTGAAAGATTGCCGGCAACCGCGCGTTGACCGGCCGGGGCATCCCTATGATCCACCCTATTCAATTCAGCCGGCCTTGTCAAACCTGGCGCGCGGCGAATCTCGGTGTAGGTCTGCGCCAGCACCCTGCCTGCTCTCCACACGATGCCGCAAGCGCAAGCGTCCCGCGAAGGTTGACGAGCGGGAGTGGCCGCTATACGATCGGGCCCGCCCCACGAGTCCGCCACCTGATGC
Organism: uncultured candidatus Brocadiaceae bacterium; assembly: GCA_964534775.1. GTDB lineage: Bacteria > Planctomycetota > Brocadiia > SM23-32 > SM23-32 > CAZHPE01. Next base: position 5,638 of record CAZHPE010000099.1, on the reverse strand, counting down.
GGACAGCAGAAAGAGTGTCCTTTCACAGGAGGTCGATCGCATGTCATTCGCACTGGCTTCGGCATCGTCCTTGCAAAGGGTGTTCAGGGACCGGTCGTTTGACGGCCCGGTGGGCAAGCCGCTCGAACTTGCGGCTGCCATGAACGGTTGGGTCAGCGGGCAGGTGGTGATTATTCCGGGCGAGAAGCGGCTGCGGAACGTACGGGTCGACGTCGCGGACCTCCGGTCGTGGGAGGTGTGCGAGCACCCCATCCGCTATGACGGAGACGTGCCCAAGCACGTGGTCGTCGATGACACGCGCATTCCGGGCGAGGCGTGTGAGCTTTCCCGCGTCCATTACGTCGAGATAGAGGCGCCCTCCCCCGGCAAGATCAGCCTGCCCGGCTGGTATCCCGACCCGCTGGAGCCCATCACGGCCGAGACTCAGTTTGACGTCGAGCCCGGGACGGTGCAGCCGATCTGGCTGCGGCTCAAAGTGCCGCCGGACGCGCGCCCGCGCAACAAGAGCCTCTACCGCCGTTTCTACAGGGCGTTCCGCGGCCCGGTCACGGTGCATGCGGAAGTCGAGGGGGAAGGCACGCAGACGCAGCAGATCGACATCGAGCTGCGCGTGTTCAAGTTCACCCTGCCGAAGCGCCGCATCCTGAACATCTGGACGCTGCTGGACGGCCAATGGGGGGGGTTTTACAACTGGCTTGACCCGAAGGAACATTCTGAAATCCTCCTCAGGGCGGCCTTCATGCTGGCAAGGTTCGGGATAACGCCCGCCCTGCGGGCCAAAGAATGGGGCGCCGGCACCCCGCCCAGCCTTGAGCGGTACGAGTGGTTTTACAAGAAGATCCTGGACCTTGGCGTCTCGCACATCCACGTCGACGATCACGGCTGGCCCGTGGTCGTGAAGAACGGGTGGGAGGACATCGCCTACCGATACGTCGGCAGCGAATGGCCGCCCAGGAAGAACATCGAGATGGCGCAGCGAGTCCGCAAGCGGGCGGCTACGACGCCGCTGGCGAAGATCGCGGTCGCCGGCGTCAAGCCCTCCCCGTACCTCGAGGACATCGCCAGCGTCTGGATCTACCCCTCGGACGAGACGGCGTATTCGCTCAAGGAAAGGCTGGCCCTGGGCGACGAAGTGCAATGGTATTCCTGCTGCCGCCCGGAAGGCCACTACGCCAACGTCCAGCTCGATGCACATCCCATCGACCCGCGAGTCCTCTGCTGGCAGCTCTTTCAGTACGATATCTCGGGCTACTACTACTGGCGCGCGACGATGACCGGCGCCGCCAACATGGCCGGCGAGACGCCGGAGGATAAGTGGCCCAACAGACTCTGGAGCGCGGCGACCTCTAACGTGCCCCACTCGCACAACGACGGGCTGCTACTCTACCCGGGGCCGAACGGCGTGCCGTGGAGCTCGATCAGGCTCGAGAGCCTGCGCGACGGCGCCGATGACTACGACTACCTCTGCATCCTGCGCGATTACGTGCAGAAACTGAAGCGGGCGGACGCCTCGCCCCAACTCGTGGCGCGGGCCGAAGAAACCCTGAAAGTCAACCCCGACGTGTCCGCGTGCAAGACCGAATACACCAAGGACCCGGCGGTGGTTGAGCGCGAGCGGCGGCGCGTGGGCGCCTACATCGAGGAGGCGCGGCAGGACCTGGGCGAGATCGGCCCGATCTTCCCATCCGGCCACCCGTGGGAGTGAGGCCGGCACAGGTGCGGGACTCAAGAAGCGTGCGGGGGCCAACGGCCACCTGCTGGGCGCGGGGCGTCATCCAGCGCGATGGTTCCGCCTTCGCTGCTGAGCACGGCGTCCCGACGGGGCTGCCCGCCCCCTTGGCCAGGGGCTGCTAACCGCCCTGAGCAACAGGCGCGTCTTCTTCGGTGGGATGCTCATACCGGGGATCGACGTCAAGCATGGTTCTGCCCAGGAAATCAGCGCCAAAGACAACAGGTGTGGCCGCGGTCCGGGGCACGAGAGCGACACATTCGGTGACGTAACGCTCCTTCCAGTCAAAATGCTCCCGTAACAACTCCTTCGTGTCCAGCAAGGCATCGTCTGCCACACTGATGGGACGAAGGATGACACCGTCAATCACGACCGCAGCCAGCCCTGCAGGCAAGAGTAGCGGATAGACGAAATACCTGGCAGGCTTCGCTTCGGGGAGGAGCCGATCTTCCACGAAGTTCAGCGCCGGGGTGTTGTCGCGATTGAAGATGGCGCACCCGCTGCACAGCATGAGAGCGCCAACGATCGCAACAAGACAGGTCCGTGAAATCATTTCTTCGCCTCCCTGAGGTGCCCGGCTAATCCGTCTCCGTTATGAAAACTGATCGGAAAGTTCAATCGGTTACAAAGACGATCGGCGTAGCAACAACCTGCGGGACGAGCACTAGTACCCTCCGGAACGGGGTCATCTCCCGGGGCTTCCAGAGCGCATCATAGGTGTCCTTCGTCGCCGGCTTAACGGCCATCACAGGCTGAATGACGACGATGTCCGTGGCCAGGGCGACCACCCCGATGGGCACGAAAACCGGAGCGGCGACGATCCTACCCGCAGTGGCGTCGCTGATGTGCGTATTCGCCATCCGCTCGTCGAGGACGTTGAGCAGACGGCGGTTATCCTCCTTCATGAAGGCGCAGCCGGCGCAGAGACACACGACGAACAGGAATAACGCGAGACGGAAAGCTCTGGTCTTTCGCATGGCTAACTCCCCTGAAGCGGCCTTTCGCGCTTCTCGGCCAGTGCACGTCTTCCCCAACGGGTCGCATCGCGCCCCTGGCGACCGGCGGTTTTCAAGCCAGATTCCGGCACCCTCCAGCGGACCCTGGTCCGCGGCGACACGACGATCATGCCCGCCCCCTCTTGCTACGAATAAAGGGGCGGGTGCTCCCGCGCGTGGCGGTCGATACCGTTCATGATGGCACTGCAGCTTCCCCGCCAGCGCCACTGTGGCATGTCCTCGGTGACGCCCATCAGAAGGCCGTCGACACCACCCGCCTGGTCCAGCAGATCGACCGTCGCCCGCTCTACATCCTCATCGGGCTTTAGATGGAGTGAGGAGGGAAAGTTCAGCCAGAGGACCTTGTCGGGCCAGGCCGCCCTCGCCTCGCGCAGCGTCATGTCGGTGTCCGGGGCCGGCGTGAACGCCTCGATATAGTCGAGGTCGGTCCGCGCGATGGCCTCCGCCAGCAGCCGGCAATTGGCATCGTAATGGCAGCCGATGAGCTTGCCATGCCGGTGCATGATTTCCGCCGCCTCGTTGTAGTGCGGCACGTAGTAGCGCTCGAAGGTTTCCAATCCGATGACCTCCGGCACCACGTTTCCCCCGTAGTTCGCGTGAAGCGCCGGCGACTGCGCAACGAGCGGATAGACCTTGCGCCGGTTCTCGACGATGGCCTCATACAGCTTGAGAACCTCGTCCCGGTTCTCCATCCACTCGATACAGAAGTCTTCCATACTGAATATGCTCCCGGAGATCAGTTGCTGAAGCGGCTCCAGGCCGATTGCCGCGCGGAAGATGCCGTCCGCGCCGTATTCTCCCTCGGCCCGCGCAAACGCCTCGTAGTTGGGCTCGTAGCGGTCGTCCTGGATCAGGAACAGGATCGTCCTGTAATCCTCGCGCGTCTTGAACATCTTCTCGCGCCGCCAGGTGGTGAAGCCGCCGTACTCGCCCAGGGTGCTCACGCTTCCCACCGGCGTCTCATAGACGGTTCGGGTGAACCCTCTGCCGTCCTCGGTGCAAGTGCGCTCCGACACCTTCACGTTCGGACGATGGGTGGTGACGACAGCGGCGTCGTACGTTCGGCCGCGAATTGAGGAAGCACCGTACTGGCTCCCCATCGTTGGGATCAGGAGGCACAGGCCCCGGTCGCGCAGCTCGCGCTCGGCCGAGCACCTCGGGACCATCCACTCGTACACGGTGAATGGCACCTTGTCGGTGCGTTCCCCGCGGAGGGCTGCCTCCACTCGTTGTCTCGGCGTCATCCGACCCCGTCCTTTCTGCTCGGCGACCATGACCGCGCGCCCCGCCCTTCTCACTCCGACCCGGCACCCGGGCCCTGGCAGCACTCCACCACCAGGACCTGGGACAGCCGGCTGGTGTCCCGGTAGACTGTCACGCCACGGCAGCCCAGCTCATAGGCCTTCAGGAAGACGCCGTGCACGTCCTCCGGCGTACTGTCGGCCGGCAAGTTCAGAGTCTTCGACACGATGTTGTCGGTGTGCCTCTGGAACGCGGCCTGCACCTCGAGGTGCTGTGCGGGCGGCACCTCTCGACCCGTGACGAACAGCCGGTGCACGAGCGGCGGCAACCCCTCCAGAGGCCTGGCCATTCCCGTGCTTCAATACCTGCGCCATCAGATTCTCCCCCACGTCAAGCCCTTCCTGCGCGCATAGAGGCAGGAAGTCGGGTTGGACCTCCTTGAGCGGCGGCCCGTCCAGCACATGGCGCTCAAAGACCACGGCGAAGATCGGCTCGATCTGCGGCGGCGGGAACCGCGTGACCGTGATCATGTCGTCAAGAAACCGCACCCCCATACGGCCGAGGCGGCCGAGTTTGTCCCAGTCAACCGAGCATTCGGGCGGGCTTCCGGTGAGCACGTGCGCGAGGTTGATCGAACCCAGCACGCACGACTCAAAAGGCAGCAGCGGCGCCTCGCCGCACGGGTTGGTCGCGCTGATGGCGCCGACGGCCGGCGTGGGGTTGTGCTCGTTGATCCGGTCGATGAGGACCACGCCCGGCTCGCCGTTCGCCCATGCGTTCTGAACGATCATCCCGAACACGTGCGACGCCGAAAGTTCCCTGGCGGTCCCCCCGGTCCGCGGGTTGATCAGCGGATATACTCCGCCCTCTTCCAGCGCCTCCATGAAGGCGTTCGTGAGGGCCACGGAGATGTTGAAATTGGCAAGCTCGCCTTCCTGCTCCTTGCCGGCGATGAACTCGAGTATGTCCGGATGGTCCGCGCGCAGGACCACCATGTTGGCGCCGCGTCGGAAGCCGCCCTGGTTGATCGCCTCGGTGGCCTGGTCGAAGATGCGCATGAACGACAGGGGGTCGGTGGCCTGGCCACCCGAGGTGGAGACGTAATCGCCCCGCGGCCGCACGCGCGAGAACGAGAACCCTGTGCCGCCGCCGCTCTGGTGAATGCCCGCGGCGTCCTTGAGCGTCTCGAAGATGGCCTCGATGGAGTCTTCGACATCGAGCACGAAACAGGCGGCAGGCTGCAGGAGTTGCCGGCCGGCGTTCATGAGGGCCGGGGAGTTCGGGAGGAAGTCGAGCGAGAGCATCGCCCTGGCGAATTCCTCCGCGACCGGCTCGGTCGGCCGCGCGCCGGGGTAGCAGCCTTCGGCGGAGGCTATGTTGCGCGCCACCCGGACGAACATGTCCTCGGGGGCCTCCACCGGCCTGCCCGAAGCGTCCTTCTTGAGGTAGCGCTTTTCGAGCAAAAGCCTTCCGTTGTTCGGCAACGGGCATTTCATGAAGGGCCATCCCTGGTTCCAGAGCGACCGGGCGCGGGCCGCCTCTCACGTATATGATAATCTCAACGCCGCGCTTTTCAAGCGTTCTCCGCCACGGAGCGGCGCACTTGCCGCACGATCAGCCCTCCGGCATGCCGGGCGAATGGTGCTGTGCG